>RPQN01000064.1 GCA_003819715.1 Ignavibacteriota bacterium
CTAGTACCCCATCGGATTAATTGCTTATGGATCCTTTCGGGTGATTACAGGTTTCATCATTCGTGAGTATCCTTTTCTTGGAGCTATGAGTATGAGAAGAGAAGAAAATGAATTGTATGGAGCGGCTGATCTCACGGATCGATCAATATCCCTTAACCGATAGCAGAAGGATCTTGTAATTATGACAAAACAAAATTTTGTTTCATGGTTGATTGAACGGGACTTGTTTCCGGAGATGTTCTTGTTCCTTCTCTTCGCAATATTATCAGTTTCGCTGTTTCTCAACAACCTTTTTAGTTCATGAGAACTCCGGCGAATGCGTTGTTGTCGTGCGACGTTCTCAAAGAAGACGCAACACGCTCATACAGAATACGATGAATAATTTGGCAGAAGGGGCTCGAGTCAAAGGACTCTTTCGGAAGAAGGGAAAATCGATCCTTAACTCTTCTGAGGACGCTGAGGCTTGAAATGCTAATAGTGCACGCATTCCGGAGCAGTATGTAAAACGTACAGATCGGTTAACAATAACCATGAGGTGAGTGTATGGAAAAAAAGCAAGTAGTCGTGGGAGAATATGAAAACGAAATTGAGGCAGAGATTGCAAAAGGACATCTTCAGGCGTCAGGTATTCCGGCCGTCATCGTCAAGGGGGGGGGATTGCTGCCTTCACTGCGGAATGCGGAAGGCGTTCAATTAGTGGTCGACGAACCTCAGAGTGAAAGAGCAAAGAAAATAATTCAAGAACATTCCTAACCGTCTCATGGAAATACCCTGGAGGAGTATGTGGAACGACGAACGGAGGACAGCACCAATATGATAAGTCCGGAAATCACGGTTGCTAAATATCTCTTACTCCGGTTGAAAGAAATAGGGGTGGATCATATCTTTGGCGTTCCGGGAGATTTTGTCCTGGGATTCTTCAACGAGGTATTGAAAAGCAATGTAAAGTATGTCGGCACATGCAATGAACTCAATGCCGCCTATGCCGCTGACGGGTACGCACGGATCCGGGGGATAGGTGCATTTTCCTCGACCTATGGCGTCGGAGAACTCAGCGCTCTGAACGGTGTTGCCGGAGCGTTTGCCGAACGGGTACCGGTGGTCGTGATTACCGGCTCGCCTGCAACGATTAATTTCCGCACCCGGCCCCTCTTGCACCATACGCTCGGCGATTATCAAATTCCTTTGAAGATGTATGAGAAAATCACCGTTGCGTCAACTCAGCTTGATTCCGGTGAGACCGCTCCGGCTGAAATCGACCGGGTGTTGTCGGCATGCTTTTCGCATCAGCAGCCGGTGTATATCAGTCTCCCTTCGGATGTGGTGAGGATGAAATGTCATCGACCGATCCCCTTCCTGTTCCCTCCACATCCTCTGAGTGATCCGGAAGCGCTTGGAGAGGCCGTCAAAGAAGCGGTGAGAATGCTCGATGCATCGCAGAAGCCGATAGTCATCGGTGACGTTGAATTGATACGCTTCAAACTGCAAACAGACTTTGCCCGCTTTCTCAATAAAACAGGCTTTCCCTATGTCACCATGATGCTCGGCAAGTCGCTTCTTTCCGAACACCACCCTCAATTCATCGGCCTCTTTGAAGGGGACCGGAGTCGCGAATATGTGCGGAACCGGGTCGAAACCGCCGATTGTGTTCTGAAACTTGGAGCGCTGATGACGGATTTTAATACCGGCGGTTTCACAACGAACCTCGATGATACAAAGATGGTCAGCGCAAATATCGGTTATGTGAAGATCGCGCACCATTATTTCGAGAACGTCCATCTTCATGATTTTATCCTTGGACTGACGGAAAAGCTGTCGCGGCGGGAACCTGCAACGCTGGATATTCAATGTGCACACGACGGCTGCGTTCATCGTCATTCGGTGCCGTACGACCCTGATGTCTCGAAACCGCTCACGATCAAACGGTTCTTCGACCGCATGAGTCATTTTATAAAAGATAATTCAATTGTCATTGCTGAAACAGGCGTATCTCTTTTCAGCGCCGCAGAGATGCTGATGCCGGAAGGAGCAACCTTCATCGGACAAACATTCTATGGATCGATCGGTTATACGGTCGGCGCAACACTGGGCGCATGCATGGCAGCGCACGATCGGCGCACCATTCTGTTTGTGGGAGATGGTTCTTTTCAAGTGACCTGCCAGGATCTCTCAACAATGATCCGGAATGGTCTCAAGCCCGTTATCTTTCTCATCAATAACGACGGGTATACAATCGAGCGCGTGATCGTTGATCGTCCTTACAATGACCTTCAGCCCTGGCACTATCGCCAGCTTCTCGAAGTATTCGGTGGCGGGCTGGGTCTTGATGTCCGTACGGAAGGGGAACTTGAGGATGCGCTTGAGAAGGCTGCCACAACGGACGATCTCGTCTTTATCGAAATTCACACCGGGCGGATGGACTGTCCTGAGTCGCTTCGAAGCGCCGGCCGATCGATGGCAAAAACCAATCACCTCGAGTAATGCATGGCGGCATTCAAACCTCTTTTCCTGCAGAAGGGACGAAGGGGTGAAAATTATGAACGGGTGCGTGCATGACCAAATCAGATGATCAACAACATCGTGCCATCCTGCAAAGAATTGCACGCCGGGTGATGCTGGAACGGGGGCTCCTTCCTGATTTTTCCGCCCAGGCGATGAATGAATGCAACGGAATTCATGGGGCTGCCGCAGACCATGGAGAATCGACGCGCGACCTCCGGACGCTTGCCTGGTGCTCCATCGATAATGATGATTCGCGCGATCTGGACCAGCTCACGGTTGCCGAACCATTGCCTGATGGAACGGTCAAGATATTCGTCGCCATTGCCGATGTCGAATCAACCGTCAGGATGCCCTCCGCAATCGACGAACATGCGAAGCACAATACCACTTCGGTCTATACGGCTGCAGAAATATTTCCGATGCTTCCTGAGAAACTTTCGACGGATCTCACATCGCTCAATCTTGAATCAGACCGCCTCGCGTTCATTGTCGAAATGATTATTGCTGAAGACGGTTCGTTGCAAAATTCAGAACTGTATCGAGCGGCGGTCCGCAATCGTGCAAAACTTGCGTACAACAGCGTCGGCGCGTGGCTGGAAGGAAGCGGGCCGATGCCGAAGGAAATCGGCTCGGTCAACGGCCTCGAAGAAAACCTCAGGCTTCAGGATCGTACAGCACGAAAACTGAAATCCCTCCGGCATATCCATGGGGCTCTTGATCTCGAAACCATAGAAGCCCGGCCTGTATTTGACGGAGATGAAATCAGGGATTTAGAAACGGAAAAAAGGAACGCGGCCAAAGATATTATAGAAGATTTTATGATCACGGCCAACGGTGTGACGGCCCGATACCTCTCAGGGAAAAATATTCCATCGTTACGGCGGGTTGTACGCACACCCAAACGCTGGGAGAGAATTGTTGAGCTTGCACTGGAACGGGGTTTCACGCTTCCTGAAGCACCGGATTCCATAGCACTGGATAAATTCTTATTGTCTGCAAAATCGGCCGACCCTCTTCGTTTTCCCGATCTTTCTCTCAGTGTGATCAAACTGCTGGGCGCAGGTGAATATGTGGTCGAACTGCCTGGCGGGAGTTCTGTCGGACATTTCGGCCTTGCAGTGAAGGATTATGCTCATTCAACAGCGCCAAATCGCCGGTATCCGGATTTGATTACTCAGCGGCTGTTGAACGCAGCGATGGCGGGAAGTTCCGTCCCCTATACGAACGATGAATTGGCGGAACTGGCAAAACACTGTACAGAGAATGAAGATGCAGCCAAAAAGGTCGAACGGCAGGTTGGAAAATCTGCAGCGGCTCTGGTGTTGGAATCAAAGATCAATCAGTGGTTTGCCGCTATTGTCACCGGCGCATCCGCGAAAGGGACCTGGGTCCGTCTCCTGGATCCGCCTATCGAAGGAAGACTGGTGAACGGTTTCGCAGGAGTGGATGTCGGCGATCGATTCCGTGTTCAATTAGTGCATACCGATGTGGATCGGGGATATATTGATTTTAAAAAATAGAAAATAACAATGTCCGCACCGGAAGAGTGGTTCAGCAGATCGAAAAGAGATCTGTGACAATGGACGAATACCGTTTCATCTGCTGAGTATACTCGCCGGAATGCAGGAGGAATCGAATGCCGAAGCATTCCGGCATGGGATGTCATGCAGGACTTCGTCCCATTATGGTCCATGCGCAGGGTACCATGAAAGGATTAACTACTTTTTCATTCTTTCGGGTGATAGGAATTCGAGATTTTCATGGGTACACTAATTCGAATTCAATATCGCTTCACATTCGATTCAACTTTTATAACAGGAGCAACGATGAAAGCACGAATAGCTTTTGGATTGATCATCACTCTGTTTGTTCTGGCTCTCCCTACCAACGCGGGTGGAAAAGAACAGCTTCAAAAATATTTCAGCAATACGGCAGCCAAAGTGAAGGCGACCGTGAACCCAACCGAAAAGCGTGCCATTCTCAACGAATCGTTTCAAACCATGTCCGGTGCCTTAGATAAGGTCGAGGGCTCAGGATTGATTTCGAAGGATGATCGGGCTGGCATCAATCGCTTCAAGAGTGCCCTTCTGGAAAAACAGGATGAACTCGCAGGCAGGAATGGTTATTTGCGCATCTCGGATGAGCAGCTCAATGCATTCTCCGATTACGTTGTACAGGATATGGAGCAGGCTGATTTGATTATAAGCATCAGTCTTATAACACTCCTGTTGATCGCTATCGTGCTCATTCTTCTGATAAAATAGATCATCCCAAAACGGGAATTTTCGGTGTCCACTCTGCGAGAACCGCACAACCGATTATGGAAAGGAATACCGTACGCGGTCCTTTTCGTGAGCACTTGTGCGGCGCTCTTGTTATGGCTGCCATCGTGCAGTCCCAGTCTTTCGATCCATCGGACAGCTCCACTGGTGGAGAATGATTCTCTCCCACCGGAGTACTCCATTGTGTGCATCATTCACGGCGACAACGACTATCTCTACCACGATACCATCGGTCGTGAATATATTGCGGATGCGGAAGTTCTTGCAGAAGTGAAAAAAGTCGCACAACAAAATCCGCGGGCCGAGGTGTTTATCTTTCGCCAAATACCCAGGAGACACTTCTTATTCTTTTTTCCTCTTCACGATGGCGAGTTCTCTTATTACCGGAACGGGCTGCTCGTCGCACATGAATTATACTGGCGTGATCAGGACCATCCCCGCTTCGGTCATGAAGTGGAATTGTACAGCCGTTTCCATGCGGACAATCAGCGCGAGAGGGTAAGCATGTTTCTCTACTTCGGCCACGAAATACCGGAAATGGAGGTTGCGGGATACGATGCATCATACCCGGATCGGATGTTTTCTGTTCATGATCTTGCAGACGGATTAAAAGGATTCACACGCGATTCCGGCAGATTTAATCTCTTCGTCCTCGCCACGTGTTATGGCGGTACACCGTACACCGTCGGCGCTCTGGGACCGTTTGCGCGGACCATGATCGCTTCTCCCGGCAACCTCCATTTGTCTTACTTCGACCTCCGATTGCTAGAGCACCTGGATCACCGTTTACAGGATAAAGACGTCCCTGCTTTTGCAGCGAGATTCGCCCGCCAGGCATTTCATCGGCTGATATCGGGCATTCAAACAGAAGTGAGCATTGCGGTATATGATGTTGACCGCGTTCAGGAATTCCTGCACTCCGTGCATAAGGACTATGATCATACTTTGACGTTATGGAAAGGAGAGACGGGGTCATCCATGGCTGCAAACGAGCATTGCGACTGCGCCGATCTCCCTGCGTACGTGATGCCGACGATGCATAACGGGGTAGAAATATTTTATAGACCGGCACGCTTTGGGCGGTCAACAAACAAACAAAACCATTCAGGATGGGAATGCTGGATGGATAAAGGACGACGGGATGAACCCTTACAAGCGCCAGAGTCCGGTATAAAGTAAGCCGGGCTTCTCATGGTTCTGTCGAAGAAATTGAGAAAACCATTCCCCGTTCCGTTGAGGTCGTCATCTTTGAATCGGCGGTATGATATGAACAGAGAATTGCAAGACCGGAGTACTGCAGGAGATTGTCGTCAAATCAAGTGGTCATACGTTATCCTTCCGTTGTCCAGGTGCCGAATAGTCAAAAGGATTAACTACTCTTTCATCCCTTTGGCTGATTGTTGTGACATATAGTTATTTGTACTATGAGATGCAATGATGATGATCGCCATCGAGATGACATGTTGAAATCAAAATTCTTTAAATCGATCCTGATTTGCGCTAGCGGATTACTGATCTCCCATGCGCAAATGAAAACGACGGTACTCATACAATCGACGAATGAAGATGAGAGGATCTCTGTCTCCATAGACAAGTCGGTTTACTTTCCGGGTGATACGATTCTTTTAGGCATTCAACGAAACGATTCCACGACAGCAGGAATCATTACTCCGATTCTGTCGATCACAGGAACAACACTCAAATCAATCGGACATCGCAAATACATTGGAGTGATTCCGCAAACGGTCACACCGGGTTTGTTTGCGGTCAGTCTCCGGGTGACAGATCCCGGCGGGCGGCGATTTGTCTATGAAACGGATTGTATCGTTGCCGTGGAAGAATACCAGGATGTTGAACAACTCAGCCGATATGTGAGCATTATCCCAGAGAAAGGCAGCAATACTCTCCGAACAGCAGTAACCATAGACCGCGATCAGGCTCGAAATCTTGAGGTTCGGTTTCAACGGGACAGTATTCGGCCTCAAATGGGACCCCAGTTCGTGAGAATCACGACAACGGTCCTGCTGCGTGACGGCATAGCGACTCCATCCTACGAACGCCGCGTCGTTTCATTCCGAAGTCATGGCGATGCCACCAAAGACCGTGCAATGTTTATTCAATATCGCACCGCCTACGGTGCCTATGCCAATATTCGTCCGGAAGAACTCGAACGCGTGCTGGTGCCGGTAGATTCACTCCCCGATTGGGCGATACTGGGCATCCATGTGGAACCCGATTACACCATTAAAATCGGGGCCGTAGACCGATCCAATACTCTGACACAATATTTCCGGGTGAGGGGTCCGACATTTGAAACAGGGTTCTCACTCGCTATTCCCACGGTATTGTACGATTCAAGAGCCGACGATCCGACTGAATATGGACGCTACTGTGCGATGGTACGGTTCTATCTTACAAATGCAATAACCGGAAACCGGTTTCCGGTGAGCGCCGGGATAGAAATATTCGGACTCAATTCTCCAATTGATATAGGAACCGGGCGCGGCGGATTTGCCATGTCGATGTCTCTGGATATCGCAGAGATGATACGAATTGTCAATATTGGGTTTACCAAAAAAGTTAATATCGGTGTGGAACTGGCGCCGTTTTTTCCCATTAAGAAAAAAGCACGGATGTTGTTTGTATCGGAATTCGGTTTTTCGTTTTGAAGATCGGATGACACCATGCGATTGATTCCTCTATAAGTTCATCAGGAATAAGAATCATGAAAATAAAAAGGTGCGGTCAATGAAAAATATTGGATTGTTGCAGCCTTACACACTGGGGAACATCGGATTAAAGAATCGAATTGTTATGGCACCCATGACACGATCACGGGCCATCAGTAATATTCCCAACGAACTCATGGCTGAGTTTTACGCGCAGCGGGCTGCTGCAGGGCTGATCATTACCGAGGGGACGTCGCCTTCACCGAACGGCCTTGGCTATGCCAGAATCCCCGGAATTTTCACGGGAGTACAGGTGGAAGGATGGAAGAAAATCACAACCGCGGTGCATGCCAAAGGCGGGAAAATATTTGTCCAACTCATGCATACCGGCCGCATCAGTCATTCTGCAAATATGATTGAATCCGCAAAAATTATTTCGTCTTCAGCCGTAAAACCCGCCGGGCAGATGTGGACAGATGCTCAGGGTTTGCAGGATTTTCCAATCCCAACAGCAATGACCGGTGAAGACATAAATCGCACAAAACAGGAATACATCATTGCTGCAGCGAACGCAATAAAAGCCGGATTTGATGGTCTCGAACTGCATGGCGCCAACGGGTATCTGTTGGAGCAATTTTTGTCGCCGGTGAGTAATATTAGAAACGATGCCTATGCAGGCAGTATTGAAAACCGCTGCCGGTTCGTTTTAGAAGTCATAGAAGGTGCAATGGAAGCAATTGGAAAGGAGAGGGTCGGTCTGCGCTTGTCTCCGTATGGTGTCGCCAGCGATATGCCTCACTATCCTGAGATAGACAGCACCTATAAATATCTTGTTGAACAACTCAACCGCCTGGAAATTCTGTATATCCATGTCGTCGATCACAGCGACATGGGAGCACCCGAGGTGCCTCTTGAAATCAAAAGAGTGATCCGTGAAAGATTTCAAGGCACTATTATTTTGAGCGGCGGATATACAAAGGAACGGGCTGAAAGAGAATTGCAGGGCGGGCTTGCGGACCTGATCGCCTTCGGCAGACCGTTTATTGGTAATCCCGATCTCGTTGAACGGTTCGCTAACATTTGGCCGGTCTCAAAAGAACTGGATATGGCCACCTTTTATTCTCCGGGTGAAAAGGGATATACCGACTATCCCAAATACACCGATTGATCGTATCAAATAACAGAATGGGGAGAGAAGTAAGAAGGCTCATGAAAAACATTTACCGGCAGACGGAAAGAGGGTTTGAGAAACTCACCGCGGTCGCTACCGCGATTCTGGGCAATTCCATCACATTTATTGCCGCCTTAGGCATGGTAATATTCTGGCTCACCAACAAGCGGTTTTATACTCAGGATATTCATTCCGCCATCGGAGATGTCATTCTCGGGGTTACGTTTCTTTATTTGTTTATTCTTCAAAAATCGTTTATCCATTTTTCCGCGTCGCTTCATTTAAAAGTGAATGAACTTGTCTCATCACATAAGGCAGCAAGCAATGCGGTAATGAATGCAGAAGAAAAATCAGAAGAAGAGATTGCCGAACTTTCAAAAGAATATACGGAGCTCGCCGCGCAGATAAAAGAAGTTGAAAAAGAAAGTATCCAGAATCGATTGGACGACACAAAAATCAACAGAGAGTAGGGGTACGTGATGGAAATACCCATACGAGGTAACGGAAAGAATATGCTGCCGCCGGCCGATCTGGCCGGAGAAATAGAAAAATTGCGGGATGATTTAAGCGCAGAGCGCGACCGGTATCTGCGCATGATGGCTGATTTTAAGAATTATCGCCGCCATACTGAGCGTGACGGCAGCAAGATTGCCGAGGAAAGCAAACGGGAAATGTTGCTTCATCTGTTAAGCATCGTCGACGATATGGAGCTTGCGCTGCAGAGTGCAAACGATGTGGAACGACCCTTTGTTCAAGGAGTGCAGCGTATCTATCAAAAAGCTCTTGCGATGCTGGAATCATACGGCGTTCGTCCTTTTGTCAGTGTCGGCATGCCATTCGATCACGATATGCATGAAGCGGTAGCGATCGCAAGACAGAAAGGGATTGAGTCTGGAATCGTTGTCGATGAGCTGCGTCATGGCTATCGGTGGAATAATGAACTATTGCGCCCGGCGCAAGTGCGGGTTGCCGGCGAATAAATTATCCACCCGAGAGAAACCAGGAATGAGTACAAAACAGTAAATATAACTTTCACCATCAATCACTAATACTCTAGAAGGAGAAACATCATGCGTACAGTTCTTGTATTCATCGCAGCCGTGATCTTGTCGAGCACGGTAAATGCGCAGCTCCATGTGAATTTTAACTTTAATGCGGATCGTCAACCCGTGTGGGGTCCCGCCGGCTATGATTATGTTGAATACTATTACCTGCCGGACATTGAAGTGTACTATAGCGTACCACAGCATAAATATTTCTATTACGAACGGGGACGCTGGATTGGCAGGTCATCGTTGCCTTCCCGTTATCGTGGATATAATTTGTATAATTCCTACAAAGTAGTCGTGAATGAACCGACACCGTTTCGGAATCACAGGACCTATAGAGACAAATATTCCTCTTATAAAGGTCGTCACGATCAGCAGCCCATCCGCGATGCCCGTGATCCAAAATATTATGGTAATCCAAACCACCCTGAACATAATAACTGGGTCAGGCAGCACAAGCATGATAATGGAAACGGAAAAGGAAACGGGAATGCCAAAGAAAATGGCCGCGGGAACAAGCCGGGACGAAAATGACAGGGCGCATAATAAAGTTCTCCTTGGAAATAAGAGAGCAGAGAGTAAATCTGCCGCTCTGTTTTATTTAATCGCAAAGAAATTCTAATAACAACAACTATGACTGACCAGTCAAATATTTACCGCGAAACCAGATTCCTTATTATTGC
The DNA here is from genome assembly GCA_003819715.1 of Ignavibacteriota bacterium. Taxonomy (GTDB): domain Bacteria; phylum Bacteroidota; class Ignavibacteria; order UBA10030; family UBA10030; genus Fen-1298. Next base: position 10,357 of record RPQN01000064.1, read on the forward strand.
AGCAGCACTTGTCATTATTATCTATGGCATCAATCAAGCACAATCGATTGTTGCCTTGCTGCTCGTCTCCGTATTCCTCGCTCTTCTTGGAACGCCGCCGGTACTCTGGCTGGAACGGAAGCGTGTTCCGTCTGCTCTTGCAGTGATGATCGTCATGATATGTATGATTGTCCTCGTCCTGGCTGTCGTTGCAGTCGTAGGGACATCTCTGAGTACATTTTCTGATGCGTTACCGTTCTATCAGAAACGGCTCCATGAGCAGGTCCTGGCCCTCAAAGCGCTCCTGGCAACCAGGCATATCATTGTCACGGAGACAGTATTGCTGGAATACCTCAATCCGGGGTCGGTGATGAGCCTCACTGCCGGCTTGTTTACAGGAATGGGTTCGGCTCTTTCCAACATTATCCTCATTCTGCTCACGGTAACATTCATTCTCCTTGAGGCCTCAAGCTTCCCCCACAAGCTTCGGTCTGTACTCGGTGATCCCAAGCGCGCTTTTCCGCAGTTCACAAAGTTTGTCGACGATATCAAACGCTATATGATCATCAAAACAGTCATTAGTCTGATTGCGGGGGGGATGATAGGCTTATGGCTCTTTATCCTCGGCGTGGATTTTCCTATTCTCTGGGGCTTCATTGCTTTTCTGCTGCACTTTGTCCCTAATGTAGGCCAAATTATTGCCGCTATTCCTGCGGTGCTTTTAGCACTTATTCAACTCGGGCCTGGTCCTGCCGCACTTACTGCGGCCGGTTATCTTGTGGTCGGTTTTACATTGGGCAACGTGATTGAGCCGAGGCTGATGGGTCGTAAACTCGGATTGTCTACCCTGGTGGTCTTTCTCTCTATAATACTTTGGGGAAGCCTGCTTGGTCTGATCGGTGTCGTACTCTGTATTCCATTTACTATGACGCTGAAGTTTGCCTTTGAGAGTAACAAAAGTACACATTGGATAGCGGTTTTGCTTGGCTCGGAAAAATCCACGGAGAGTTTGCCGCCGGTGCCGGAATAAAAGATACATACTGCGCACGTGAAGAACGATTGGATGAGATTGGTCTGCTATGAAAAAAATGAAAGAGTGTACAGGAATATTCACTGGTGCAGCGGCGCTACGATGACCGGAACTTGAAAATATGGAACCAATCTTTTTTCTCAAAGGACTGATTATTGGATTTGCAATGGCGGTGCCTATCGGACCGATCGGAATAATGTGCATCCGAAAAACGCTGGCGGAGGGGCACTCGCGCGGTCTGGTTGTCGGCCTGGGGGCCGCAACGGCAGATTCGTTGTATGGGGCCATTGCGGCATTCGGTCTCACATTTATCTCGGATATGATTACCGGCCAGCACTTTTGGGTGAGTCTTGTCGGAGGAGGATTACTTTTATTTCTTGGAATAAGGACCTTTCGTACGAAGCGCAAGGACCCTATCGTCCCTTATGACAATAAGGGTTTGCTGGGATCGTACATATCGGCTTTTCTCCTCGCACTGACCAATCCGCTAACCATATTTGCATTCGTTGCAGTCTTCGCGGCTTTTGGGCTGGGGCATAAGCTGGTGATCGTTTCAGCGTGTATGCTTGTCCTCGGAGTATTTGCGGGTTCATGTCTCTGGTTTCTGACGCTTGGATATGTTGCGACACTCTTTCGAAAAAAACTGGACGCAGAAGGAATCAGGTGGGTGAATAGAATCTCCGGGGTGTTGATCATTTTATCCGGGATAGCTGCCCTGGTGAGTTTGATATGATCGATACTGCTATCCATTTATTTTATTTGCGCGATTAAAAAGCGAACCCGCATGGTGATCGCCATAAAGAAAAGAAGGTAATAAAGCATATGCCATATGAACCTCCGCCAACCGGCCGACGGAAACGGCCGGCTTTCAAGAGAGCATTATATGCGGGATATATCGTTGGGACCATGGTACTCCTCTGCGTGCTGGCTGTCCTGCTCTTCCAGGATACACTGGTGAACAGATTCATCAAGCCGAGGATAACAAAGGCTTTTGCTGATGCGTATCCCGCGTACTCGCTGCGTATCGCCGATATGAATTACAACATTTTAAAGAATCGCTTGGGATTCGATTCTGTTGCGTTGAGTGCAGTCGACGGTACATTCTCAAGCACCATGGGCCGGGTTTCTGTCAGTGGGATCGGCTGGTTGCATATGATCTGGAGCGGAACAGCCAAATCTCGGGACTTCGCCGACGCAATGGCAGAGTCGCAAGACGCTGTGCTGAACCTCTCTCAATCACACTCTACCCTGCACTTCGAACGGCTGCATGTATCAGTGCCGGATTCAGAGATTGTCATAGATTCCATGAAGTTTCATCCTTCTGGGGATGATGAACAGTTTTTTGGTGAAAGTAAATCCAGGTCAACCAGATTTCGCGCCCATGTTCCCATGGTGAGAGTGAGGGGAATCGCATGCCTTAAAATGTTGGAGGAGAAAGTTTACAGTGCCCGTTCAGTAGCCATCCGAGATGCGTCCATCGATGTTCTCGTGAACAAGGATAAACCGAACAACCGGGAGGCTGCAAGTCCTCTCATGTTGAACGAGATGCTCACATCGGTAAAAGAAACCCTACGGATCGATAGTCTGATTATCCTCGACGGACGGGTGAAGTATAGTGAACGGTTTGAGGTCGGTGCGAAACCGGCATGGATTACATTCGATCACATTCGGATGGTGACCGTAGGAATTGTCAACCGGGGTACTCGCGGAGCCGCTCTGTACGTTCAGGCACAATGGAATCTTGCGAATGCCGGCACGATGAAACTGCTCATGTCCATTCCCATTGTCTCACCCGGGTGTTCGCTGCAATATACCGGTTCGCTGAGCGCAATGAATCTCAGTGCGTTCAATTCATTCCTTGAGGTATCCGATCGGATGCGAATCAAGACGGGGGTCCTGGAGTCCGTATCATTCGACGTCAATATCGTTTCGGGGCGTGCGAGCGGGACGGTGCGTGGTATTTATAAAGACTTAAGTATTGCCGCCATTGACAAATATACGAGAAGTGAAAAAGGTTTTTCCAACGGTGTTGCTTCGTGGATTGCCAACACGTTCAAAATAAACAGGAATAATATACCGGATAAATCAGGTTCCATAAGACTCGGTAAAGTGAACTATAGACGGACGCAGGAGGACTCGTTTGTCAATGTCGTTTGGTTCTCCCTTCGCACCGGCGTGCAGGATGTCGGCGGATTTTAAATATATGCATGTTCCTCCTCTTCCGGTCTCCAATGCAGATCCATACACGATTGTTCATCATCAGCCGTCCACGTGATCAGTATGCTGTTTTGTCGTCCGAGGGGTTAACCCTTTCACCGAAAAAGAATTAATCCTTTTTCCATCCATTTGGTCTATTGTGTCATATTTTACTTTCCAATAGTATGAATCCATAGAAATTCGGCAGTCATATCGGCATGTCGAAGAAGATTTTATGCGGCAAAGGATTTTTATCTCCATTCAAAGGAAAAGATTATGAGTAAAGGTCAAAACAGTAAAAAAGGCTCCAAGAAAGAGCCGGCAAAAACTATGAAAGAAAAAAAAGCGGCAAAACGCGAGAAGAAAAATGAAAAGATGACTCAGGGACTTCTCAGTCCGGAACACAGCTGAGGATTGTTCTTTCGTTCTCAATTCGTCTTCGTATGAAGAACAGAGACGTGCAGGCTTCACCTATATGAAATGTACTGGGGTGTCACGAATCCTTTCCTGCATCAGCAGTGGGGAATGATTTCATGACGCTGGGTCATTGAAAAAAATTTTCAGTGTCATAGTATGCCTGCCGTGCATTTTACCGGGGGACGGTGCCTCCCATGGAGGGCTTTTGAGTCAGGTTCGATTCACAAAAATGCAATGTAAAACAAAACATGATAAATAAAATATTCAAAGGAAATAAATCATGAAAAAAAGGGAAGTACGATCTCCTCGTCATGTTCTTCCAAAATCCCCCACCAGCATTCAGGGATTGGATGAAATCACGGGAGGGGGATTACCGAAAGGAAGACCCACGCTGGTATGCGGCGGCGCAGGCTGCGGCAAAACCCTTTTTGCTATGGAATTTCTTGTCCGCGGCGCAATGGAGTATCATGAGCCCGGGGTTTTTATTTCGTTCGAGGAAACTGAGCAGGAACTCACGGCAAATGTTGCCTCGCTCGGATTCGATTTGGACAGACTTGTAAAAAACAAAAAGATCTGGCTTGAGCACATTCACATTGAACGAAATGAAATAGAACAAAGCGGTGAATACGATTTGGAAGGTATGTTCATCAGGATCCATCATGCCATCGAGAGCGTGGGCGCGAAGCGGGTGGTATTGGATACCGTCGAGTCGCTCTTTTCAGAATTGCCGAGCCCTCTTATTCTGCGTGCCGAACTGCGCCGGTTATTCCGCTGGCTGAAAAAGAAAGGGGTCACCACGATCATTACTGCTGAACGCGGCGACGGGACGTTAACGCGTCAGGGGTTGGAAGAGTACGTCTCCGATTGTGTCATTTTGCTCGACCATCGCGTGACCGATCAGTCATCCATACGGCGGCTGCGTGTTGTCAAATATCGCGGTTCAACCCATGGAACGAACGAGTACCCATTCCTTATCGATGAAGACGGGTTCTCCGTTCTCCCGGTCACTTCCCTGGGATTAAATTATTCTTCATCTCGCGAGAGAATTTCCACCGGCGTTCCGCGCCTTGACACCATGCTTTCCGGGAAAGGGTACTTCCGCGGCAGTACGGTGCTTGTTTCAGGCACCGCCGGCACAGGCAAGACGAGCATCGCGGCGAAATTTGTTGAAGAGGCTTGCAAGAGGGGAGAACGCGCTCTGTATTTTACGTTCGAAGAATCCCCCAATCAGCTCGTACGGAATATGCGCTCCATTGGAATAAATTTAGAACCGTGGGTCGATAAAGGGTTGCTCCGGTTTCATGCAACGCGCCCGACACACTATGGCCTGGAAACCCACCTGACGACCAGTATCAAATTGATCACTAATTTTGAACCGAGCGTCGTTGTTCTTGACCCTATTAATGCCTTTGTGACGGGTGAGAACCACGTTGAAGTCAAAACAATGCTCCTGCGCCTCGTCGATTTTCTGAAGATGAAGAAGATCACAGCGTTCTTCACCAATCTTAATTCCGCCAGCGAAATTCTGGAGAATACCGATGTGTATATCTCATCGCTCATAGACACATGGCTGCTTCTGCGCGATATTGAAATCGGAGGGGAACGGAACAGGGGATTGTATGTCCTCAAATCCCGCGGCATGGAACATTCCAATCAGATTCGCGAATTTAAGCTCACCAACCACGGCATCGAACTGCTGGACGTGTATGTCGGTCCGGGCGGCGTCTTAACCGGTTCGGCACGGCTCTCACAGGAGACGCAAGACGATGCGGAACAGCTGCTGCATCAGCATGAAATTGTACGCAAACAAATCAGCCTGGAACGCAAGCGTGAAGCAATGGAAGCTCAGATTCTTTTGCTCCGGTCTGAATTTGACGCGGAAGAATCAGAAGCGCTTAAAGTGATCCGTATTGAAAAAGCAAGGAATGAACAGATCATTCAGAACAAGAAAAAAATGGCGAAGAGCCGAAAAGGTGATGTTGGCCAGAAAATGCACAGCAGCAACAAGAGCAAAATAAATGTTTTAAGGATGGTGCAATGAAAATAAAACGTGCAGGAATCCATCCCCTCGGGAAAGAATCAAAAACCAGCCGGCGAAAAAAACAAACGGCGAGAGCAAAAAACGATATATGGAGCTTACGTCTCTACGTTGCCGGGCAGACCCCAAAGGCTATTGCCGCTTTTAACAATCTCAAATTCATTTGTGAAGAACAATTAAAAGGGAAATACCATATCGAAGTGATAGATATTCTCAAGAAGCCGCAGCTTGCCCGGGATAATCAAATCCTTGCCATCCCGACGCTCGTACGCAAATTACCCCTGCCCATGAGAAACATCATTGGCGATCTTTCAAATACCGAACGCGTGCTCGTTGGATTAGACCTGAGGGAATATAGCGCTAAATTGCGCGCATGAGTTGCCGGATCATACGCTCCACTATTATAGTATCCGGGGTTGAATTCAAACCGGGAAAACTTTGAACTATAAAGATTATTACAAGGATTTAGGCCTTGCGACGACCGCCACGTCGGCGGAAATTAAGAAGGCGTATCGAAGACTTGCCAACAAATATCATCCTGATAAAACCAAAGGGGATAAAACAGCCGAGGAGAAGTTTAAGGAGATCAACGAGGCGAACGAAGTCCTCAGCGATCCGGTGAAACGGAAAAAGTACGACCAGTTCGGTGCAGATTGGAAGCAGTACGAAGCCGCCGGAGCGCGCCCGGGAGGATTTGATTGGTCGAAATATTCAGGCGATCGCGGCGGGCAAACGCACCGGACAGGCACGCAAGAATCCGGTTCGATGTTTACCGACGATGGTGTCGGCGATCTCTTTGACATGCTCTTCGGACAACACGGTACGGGACAACGGCGGGGAAGGCGGAGCGTCGAAGTTAAAGGGGATGACCTGACCACTGAGACGACCCTTTCGCTGGAAGAAGCATATCATGGAACGACGCGGCTCATCCAGCTCAATAACCAGACGATTAAGGTGACAATCAAACGCGGCGTCGCAGACCGGCAGATGCTGCGAATTACAGGCAAAGGAGGACGCGGATTCAACGGCGGTCCAAACGGTGATCTGTATATCACCATCAACGTTGCACTGCATCCGGAATTTCAGCGTCAAGGGAATGATCTCTCCTGCGAGAGACCGATCGATTTGTATACTGCTGTACTGGGCGGAAAAGCGCGGATCAAATCTTTAAAGGACACCGTCAATGTGGATATTCCTCAAGAAACGGCGAACGGAAAAATGTTGAGACTTTTAGGTCTCGGAATGCCGGTGTACGGCACAAAAAATGAATATGGAAATTTGTACGTCACTATTATCCTTCAGCTCCCTGATCATCTCAACGAGCAGGAAATAGAACTATTTAAGAAATTATCTGCACTGCGGAAATAAATTCCATTCGCACACGGAGCAGGAGCGCTCCGCTGTGCATTCCTGCAAATCTACGGCATTTTAAAAATTATCGTTATCCTTTAAACTCAAGTCAATGAGCAGAGCAGCAGGGTTGTTCATGCGGAAGGCAACCTTCGCCGTTTGACAGGGAAAATTATCTATTGCTTTTTCACGATACAGTTTGTATTATTTAATGTCATTCGGAGCAAGGCAAAGTGGAGATGAGAGCTCTTCCTTGAGAGGCCGGAATGATGCAGCAATGGAACTTGCAGGATATACTGATATAAAGCCATTGAGAAACACTATCCGATGAAAAAAATCCGACTAATGATCATTGAAGATAATCGCGTATTGCGTGATGGAATCTCGACGATGCTCAATGAACAATCAGATATGCATGTCGTGGCGGTCATCGGCAGCGGTAATGAGATTCTCCTGAAAGCGAGCCAAAAAACTCCTGATATCATTCTCATGGACCTGGGCTTAAAAAGTTTCAAAGAATCATCCGTGATCGCGTCGATTCGGAAGAATATGCCCCAAGTCAAAGTGATAGGAATGGGCTTTGTGCCGACCCAGTCAGACATTGTTGAGTTTGTAGAAGCAGGGGCATTGGGATTCATTTTGAAAACCGCAACGGTCAAGGAATTTCTTGCAACCGTACGATCGGTCCAGCAGGGAATTCAAGTGCTTCCTCCGCCGCTCACCGGATCACTCTTTTCCTATATTATTGAGCGCGCAGTGAAAGAAGGGAAAGGAAAAGTCCCCAGTGCCGTCCGTATGACGAAACGCGAAAAAGAAATAACCGCGCTTATAGCCGATAGTCTCAGCAACAAAGAAATTGCACAGCAGCTCAACATCGCTACCCACACCGTGAAGAGCCATGTGCATAACATCATGGAAAAATTGGCGCTGCACACCCGCCTGCAGATTGCAAAGTTTTCCCACGACGAACGCGATTAATAGTTCCCTCTTCGTACCCTCCTAAATTTCCTGAAGCGACAAACAACCTCTTCGTTTATGTTATCCTATTCTCTTCAGAGAACAGTGATCATCTTCAAGCCGTGAATTCCTTTTTATCCTTCAGTTCAAAAATAATTTTGTCTCGTTAAAAACTATCCTGTATTCCTGAACCTGTTTTGAGAAGGATTAATCCCTTTTTGATGACCACCGGATGTCTCTTTTTGTCCTTCTTATAACGACAAATTGAAGCCATTCCGAGTGCCCTGCCTTGTCCATGCTCATAAAAGGATTAGCTACTATTCCATCCTTTCGGGCGATTACTTCTCAATGTCGTCATCGGTATACTTGTTCCACGGTTCAGGGAAGGTTTTCATCTCTTCATCGACCGAAATAGGATTTATCCTATGAACACTTGAATAGAAAGGAAATTGCGTTATGAACTGGGATCGAGTTGAGGGACAATGGAAACAACGAAGGGGAAAAGCCATACGACAGTGGGGAAAAATGATGAATGATGAACTTGCTGCCGTCGCAGGAAAACACGAACAGCTCGTGGGAATTCTCCAGGAGAAATACGGGATTGCCAAAGAGGAAGCCAGGCGGCAGGTGATTGAATTCAAAAAAAACATTGCCCACCTGAAAAAATCCAATGCGCACCTCTTGAAAGTACATAAATCACCGAGCAAAAAAAAGAAGCCGGCGGACCGAAAAGCGATGAAAGCGAAAACATCGTCAAAGCGACGGCAAGCGTCACGAATGTCTGAGCGAAAATAACTAAAAAATTATTCACCCATTCACTTATTTAAAGAGGAAGCCATGAACACTTCATCAACAAACCCAACAACCGCATCGAGCCGATGGACGCACTTCTCCGGAATGATTCGGAAATCTTACGGTTTATCGTTTGCCGCAGGATTGACCATCGCGTTGCTCCTCGCCAATTTTGTGATAGGCTGTAAAGAGGAGAGCCCGGGAATTATAACTCCCTGTGTCACACCGACGGTGATTCGCACATCTCCCGCGAGTGGTGCAGCGAATGTCCCTCTGAGTAAAATAAGCAATGCCACTGAGTCGGCTTTCGCCGCCATGGGCAAAAAATCTTCATCACTTGCCAAGACAGGCGGCACTGCCAAATCAACGAGCGTTGCTACGGTTAAAGTGATCTCGGCAACATTCAGTACGCCGATGGACCCGAATTCGATTACGACTTCGACCTTCACCGTCTGGCAGGGTACCACACCCATTTTAGGCGGGGTCTCCTATACGGACACGACCGCACAATTTTTTATACCGAACGGCTTGGAACCCAACCTCACCTATACATGTACCATTACCACCGGAGTGAGGGATATGTCGGGTAACGCAATGGAAAATAATTATATGTGGAATTTTTCCACTGCTCTCGGGAATCTTAATCCTCCGACGGTCAGTTCCACGGATCCTGCGAACTCTGCAACCGGTGTTGCGTTGAACCAGAAACTTGCCGCGACATTCAGTACGGCGATGGATGCATCAACATTTACCACACCGACATTTACCTTGAGACAGGGTGCGACTTCGGTCCAGGGATTTATCTCCTATTCCGGCACCACCGCCATCTTTGCGCCGTCAGTCATTCTTTCGCCGAACACAGCGTATACGGCGAGGATATCAACCGCGGCGAAGGATCTTGCAGGCAATGCCCTCGCAAATGATTTTGTGTGGAGCTTTACCACAGGCTCATCAGTGGTTGTCACAGCGCCCAAAGTAAGTCTGACCGATCCTGTCAATGCCGCAGTAAATGTGGCGTTGAATCAGAAGCTTGCCGCAACGTTCAGCAAGACCATGGACGCGACAACATTAACCACGTCAACATTTACATTGAAGCAGGGATCAACACCTGTCCAGGGATTTGTGTCCTACTCCGGGACCACGGCAATATTTGCACCGACGAGTAATCTCACATCCAGTACCGTTTATACAGCGA
>RPQN01000065.1 GCA_003819715.1 Ignavibacteriota bacterium
ACTGCCGGCTGGAGATATTTTAATGTTTCCTGCAATGTGGTATCAGCGATTTGTTCTACGCATTCAGGTTATTGTCCATGGCCTGTCTTCTTTGTTTCCTCATCAACTCCGCGGCCCGCCATCAGAACTCTATTATTTTTTCCCTGCCGGTTTCGTTTTTTGTTGTGCGAGCGGTGACTGTACGTTGAGAAGATCTGCCGGGTTTTTTCCAAGGTTGGCCACTTCAAACTGAGCGGAGGCGACAAGCTGATTCGCGGGATATCGTCTCATAAAATCCTCATATGCAATTCGTGCAGAATCGATATTTTTCAATTCATTATTGTAAATAAATCCGATAAGAAACGATGCATTCGCCGCAGTGGCATGCTGGGGATATTTTTCCAGGAGACGGCGATAGGATTGTATGGCTTCATGATAGGAATGTTTGTGATTCTGATAAATTGAGCCTATGGCATAGACCGCTTCGGGAGCACGGCTGCTGTCGGGGTAGGTCTCGGCCAATTGCTGGTAGGTCGAGATCGCGTTATCGTACTGGTCCATCCTCTGCGCCTCCACGCCCTTATTGAACATCTCCTCTGCACTCGGTTTGGAACAACCGATGCACGTGAACATCAAGGCGGCCGTCAACAACAGTATTCTCATTCTGATCGTCCTTTCCAATGAGGAGCAACGAGTATTTTCAAGATGTCCGCAGTAAAAAAGTAAACTGCGTACTGACCCGTGCGACAGTAAAAGTATCAAAACATCTCCGGAGAATCAACGAACTGCCCGCTTTTCAAGAACAGCACAAAAGAAGCCGTCAGTTCCATGGAGGTGCGGCAGAAGTTTTATATAGGAATGATCCGCATGCAGTTCATGGTGCCGATACGCCATCAAGCCTTCCGCATCGATCAGAGTAAATTCAGGAGACCGCTTCAGGAATTCCTACACCGTGTCTTCATTTTCCTGTTTGAGCAGCGTGCATGTCGCATACACCAAACGGCCGCCGGGTTTAACGAGTTGCGCCGAGGCATGGAGAATAGACCGTTGTTTCTCCGATACTTCCGCTACCGTTTGTTCCGTCACCATCCATTTCATTCCGGGATTACGGCGAATGGTGCCCACTCCGCTGCATGGCGCATCGACGAATACAACGTCAAAAAAAAGAGAATAGCGCTCGAGAAGATCTTCAATCGACTCTATGTGCTGCACGCGGACATTCTGTACTCCGGCGCGCTTCGTCCGTTTTCGTAATTCTTCCAGCCGAAAGCTGTTGATATCGGTTGCAAATATCTCACCGCGATTTTTCATCAACGCGGCAAATTCCAGCGTCTTGCCGCCGGCCCCCGCACACACATCGAGTAATTTCGCGTTCGGCTTCGGGTCCATGAATACCGGGAGCAATTGACTCCCTTCATCCTGAACTTCAAACCAGCCCTCCCGGAATGTCGGAACCGAAAAAACATTTATCCGTTTAGACAATTGAAGTCCAAACGGCGACCAGTGTGTCGGTGTTGTTTCAATTCCCTGCTTGCGCAATTCCGCCTGGCACTGTTCCACCGTCGCCTTGAGTGTATTGACACGCAGGGTAATCGGCGCGACTTCATTGAGGCTTGCACATATTTTTTCTGCTTCGAGCTCGCCGAACTGCTCGATAAATTTCTGCACCATCCAATCCGGGAATGAATGCTCAACTCCGATCCTTGTTGCGGTTGTTTCGCTTCTTCCGGGCACCGGTTTTGAGAAAAATTGAAAAATATGGTCCATCTTCTCCTGGAGTCGGGAGTTCTTAAGCTTCGAGGATATATCTTCCGGTGTAATCTCCCTTCGCTGTTCCTGAACACAGACATAAGCAGCGACCATCAGCAGAATGTTATCTTCCTCACCCACTGTCTCATGCAATTCTTCCGTCACGGCACTGACCAGAAGTCCGCATTTCCGCAGATGGCGCAGCGTACCGTAGGTCTTCTCCGAGACAAACTTCCTATCATGAGATCCGAGATATTTATGCGCCCGGAAAAAAGTGTCCATCAGTACATCAGCCGGCTTTTTCGACTGCAGGATGACGCCGAGGAGTTCCTGGGTATGTCCAATAAGTGAGGATGAGTGCATAGGTCAAAAAAAGAATCCTTCCCGTCCCTTGAACCGGCGAGGAAGGATTCTCCATACGATTATGATTCCAGATTCTGAATTAGAACTTCGCTTTCACAGAGTCAATATTTTTCTGCGTTTTCTCATGAATGTCCGACACTTTTCCCTTGACCCCAAGCTTTACCTGATCAACCTTCGATTTCATATTCTCTTTTGTCTGCTGAACGCTTTCTTCAATTTTCACTGGTTTTGCCTCCGGAGCCGGTGCGGCTGCAGGAGCCGGTTCAACTGCAGGTTTCACCTCTGCGACCGGTGATTTCGGGACTTTTGGTGCTTTTGGAGTTTTTGGAGGTGTTATCGCTTTGGCCTTTTTTTCAGTTTTTGCAGCCGCTGTTGCCTTGACGGCTTTCGCCGCTTTTACTTCTTTTTTTGCAGGAGCAACCTTTTTCTCTACTTTAGCCTTTGGAGCCGTTGACACTTTATCCTGTGTGTAAATGAGTCCTGAGGCAAACAGGATCAGAACGAACAACATAAATATTCGTTTCATATGTTGGTCTCCTTACTAGAGCTGTGAGCTGAAAGAAATTACAGGGTTAATATAGTGGTTTTTCTGTTGATTTCTATATTGAAGCGCCGGCTTCACTTCCATTATTTCGCCGGTTCGGCTTCACCGTAGTCTCTATCCTTATCATCCCTCTATTATCCACGCTTATTTCCACCGTATCTCCTTCCTGAACCGCACCGGAAAGAAGCTGTTCCGATAAGCTATTGATAACGTTTTTCTGAATAATTCTTTTGAGCGGTCGTGCACCATAACTTGGATCGTAGCCGATCGTCGCAAGCCGCTCTTTTGCCTCTTCGGTAAATATCAATGAAACATTCTTATTCGCTACAAGCTTCTGTACTTGTAAGAGTTGCAGGTCAACAATTTTTTTCAGTTCAGTCATCGTGAGCGGCTTGAAGAGAATAATCTCGTCGATGCGATTGAGGAATTCCGGCCTGACGGCCAGTCTGAGCATTTCAAAGAGTTGAACACGCAGGTCACCCATCAATTCGTCGCGGTTCTCTTCCGTCAATGTCTCAATCTTCTCCTGGATGAGCTGCGAACCGAGATTGGAAGTCATAATGACGATGGTGTTTTTGAAATTGACCGTTCGTCCTTTGCTGTCCGTCAACCTGCCTTCATCCAGTAATTGCAGCAGCACATTGAACACTTCCGGATGTGCTTTTTCAATTTCATCAAGCAGCACCACCGAATAGGGTTTTCTTCGAACTGCTTCGGTCAGTTGTCCTCCTTCTTCATACCCGACGTATCCGGGAGGCGCTCCAATAAGCCGCGAAACAGAAAACTTTTCCATATACTCCGACATATCGATCCGCACCACCGCATTTTCATCGTTGAAGAGAAACTCGGCCAGTGCTTTCGCCAGCTCCGTTTTTCCCACACCGGTGCTGCCGAGGAAAATAAATGAGCCGATCGGTCTTCGTTCATCCTGCAATCCTGCACGGCTTCGCCGGATGGCGTCTGCGACTGCTTTGACGGCATCCTCCTGATCAATCAGCCGTTCGTGAATGCGGTCTTCCAGGTGCAGCAGTTTTGCCCGGTCGCTTTCCAGCATTCGCTGAACAGGAATGCCAGTCCATTTTGCAACGACTTCTGCGATATCTTCGGCATCGACTTCTTCTTTCAGCATCTTCTGGTTCTTTTGAACATCATTCAGTTTGACCGAAGCTTCCCGTAATTTCTTCTCCAGCTCCGTGATCACTCCATAGCGTAATTCCGCAACGCGGCCAAGATTACTCTGCCGCTCCTGTTGATCGGATTCCTTTTTGGCGTTATCGATGTCCCCTTTCATTTTTTGGATGGATTGAATCAATCCCTTTTCCAGGAGCCAATGCGCTTTCAACTCGGAGCGGTTTTGATTCAGTTCGGCGAGTTCGTGTTCTATTTCACCCAGCCGGGATTTCGAGTCGTCGTCTTTTTCGCGCTTCACCGCTTCACGTTCAATTTCCAGCTGTTTGATCCGGCGTTCCACACCATCCAATTCTTCCGGCATCGAATCGATTTCAATCCGGAGTTTCGATGCCGACTCATCCACCAGATCGATTGCTTTATCCGGCAGGAATCGATCGGATATATACCGATGGCTTAATTGGGCTGCTGCCACCAGGGCACCGTCGGTAATACGAACGCCATGGTGCACTTCGTACCGCTCTTTCAGGCCGCGTAATATAGACACGGTGTCTTCGACCGTCGGTTCATCCACCAGCACGGGCTGAAATCGCCGTTCCAGTGCGGGATCTTTCTCGATATACTTGCGATATTCATCGATCGTCGTTGCACCGATCGCCCGCAGATCACCGCGCGCCAACGCCGGTTTCAGCATATTGGATGCATCCACCGAACCCTGTGCAGCTCCCGCGCCGACGAGCGTGTGCAGTTCATCGATGAATAATATTATTTCCCCGTTCGAATCGGTGACTTCTTTCAGTACCGCCTTCAATCGTTCTTCAAATTGTCCGCGGAAACTTGTTCCGGCAACGAGCGTTCCCATATCGAGTGCCACGATCCGTTTTGATTTCAAGCTCTCCGGGATATCACCCTGCACGATGCGCTGGGCAATTCCCTCTGCTATTGCGGTTTTGCCGACGCCGGGATCGCCGATAAGCACCGGATTGTTTTTTGTGCGGCGCGAGAGGACCTGAAGCACACGGCGGATTTCATCTTCGCGGCCGATGACGGGATCTAATTTTCCCTTTCGCGCGAGGTCGTTGAGATCGCGCCCGAAGCGCTCAAGAGACTGGTATTTATCCTCCGGCGTCTGGTCGGTGACACGCTGCGTACCGCGCACATCTTTCAAGGCCTTGTAGATACTTTCTTTTGTAACTCCGAGATCAGTGAAGAGTTTCGCCGCTGACGATTTTGCCGCGAGCAAGCCCAGCAACAGATGCTCGGTACTGATATATTCATCTTTCAGCTGTTCCGCTTCCCGCTGGGCAGAATCAAACACCTGGCCGAGCTGGGGTGAAAGGTGCTGGGTCGTAAGGCTGGCGCCCTGCACCTTCGGCAGATGTTCCACTGCTTCGTTGATTTTAATTTTAAGATAATTGACGTTGACGCCAAGTTTCTGCAGAATGGGTACGACGATGCCTTCGCTGTCCTGCATCATCGCCGCTAACAGATGTTCCGGTTCTATTGATTGATTTGAATAGCTCGAGGCGATCTCTTGTGCATTCTGTACCGCTTCCTGCGATTTAATTGTAAATTTATTAAAGTTCATATTTGTTACCTGTTTTTATTCTCCACTAATACATACTCATACTCAAAGCTCTAATCTTTTCCGCTGTAGGGAGCAGGAGGCCTAAAATATTTATCGGATAAAATACGCTTCAACTTCCTGGATGGGGTCATTTGTTTTTTGAGATTAATATCTCATTAATCGAACGCTTAATGACCTCACCCCGTCCCTCTCCTAAGAGGAGAGGGAGCCTTTCACAATATGATGTGTTTATTTTTTTAATGTTATATGTAATTTTATTAAAGTTCATTTATCTTCAATAAATATTACTCCTTCCCCTTCAGGGAGCAGGAGGCCTAAAAATATAGCGGATGAAATCCGCTTCAATCATTTGGATGGGGTCATAAATCTTTTCCTTTGGGTAACTTTTGCCAGATCATTTCCAACACACCATCCATGTTCTCAGTCACTTCCGTATTGTTAAATCTTAAAACTGTAAATCCTTCTTTTGCAAAATACTGATCTCTCATTCTATCCTGCTGTATTGCATTCTCTTGATAATGCTGGTAGCCATCAAGTTCGATAACGAGATGAGCTTCAAGAGATAGAAAATCAGCAATATAATTACCGAATGGAACCTGTCGCCTGAATTTTACACCAAGCTGGTTAGATCGTAACTTCGACCAAAGTTTTCGTTCAGCATCGGTCATATTCTTACGTAACATTCTCGCTGTCTGAATATTACGTTGTGGGTATTTTAATATATATTTTCCCAACGATTTTAACTCTGAAGTTTCAAAATAACTCCTTCCCCTTCAGGGGAAGGTTGGGATGGGGTCATATTATTTCATGAGAATAAATATCTAAAATACAACTGCATTATGACCTCACCCCCACCCTCTCCTGATAGGAGAGGGAGTCTTATCCATAGTTTTTCGTACTTTATTTTAGATTTATTAATAACATTATTAGAATTTATATATTCATCTGCCGAATTACATCTCCTTCCCCTTCAGGGAGCCGAAGGCCTAAAAATATAGCGGATGAAATCCGCTTCAACTTCCTGGATGGGGTCATTTGTTTTAATCGGACAAATATTTCAAATTACAACTGCAATATGACCTCACCCCGGCCCTCTCCTAGAAGGAGAGGGAGCTTTTCCCCGTATGCTTCGTATTGCATATAGCGATATAATTGTAACTTTTATTAAAGTTCATAATATTATTTGGCTATGCAATGATCCGTGATCAATGATTTTTAAATCACTTTGCGTCTTCTCGATTAATTTTGTTCCCTTCTCCGCTCTCCTGCTCTATCCATTTCTTTTCTGACTGCTGTTCTATCACCGTCTCAATTGCATTCTGTTCATCTTTTATGCTGTTCGAATTATTTCTCCTTCCCCTTTAGGGGAAGGTTGGGATGGGGTCATTAGTGTGAATCAGATAAATACTCCAAAATACAACCACATAATGACCTCACCCCGACCCTCTCCTGATAGGAGAGGGGTTTTTTCCTTGAATATTTCGCACTATTTACTGCGACTTAGTTGCACCTTTTATAAGGTTCTTAATAGTTATGAGTTATTTTGAATACGATAATATTCATTCTTCACTGGTTCTATTATATTTTCTTTACCTAATTGAAAGAAAGTATTGGCATTAACTATCATATTTAACAAATACTCACCAGCAACCATAGTTATAAATTGAACAAAATCTTGACTAGGATTTTCTCCAATCTTAATTTTATGACTATCATTATCATTAATAAAATCTACTTGTAACCAAAATGGATTATTATGCGAAAAATCAGAAAGTAACCAATAGTAGTATTCATACTGCCACAGCACTTCCTTACCAAGACTATTTGCCATTTCTTTGAAAGATAGACCACTCCATTCGCCTCTTTGGTCATGCTTGGACTGATCGATTTTATTATAGTCAGGATTGATTTTTATTAATGCCTCATCTTGACTTTTGATTTCCTCTTCGATCATGAATTCGTCTATATTCCAATCGAAATAGTCTTTACCTTTATTAAATTCATGATTTTTCGTTTTTCCATGTCCTTCCAATCTTGTGATAAAATAACTCCTTCGGTACATCAAACCATAATATTTTGGATTCTTTAATATTGTGAGAAAGTTTATCAACGATTCGGGTAATGACCTCGTTAAACAAGCCGCATCATGACCTTTTCCTTGTTGACAGAGAATTAATACGCTCTCACACGTACTAACATATTTTGTATATATTAATAACAAAGGAAAATTCCATTCGTTAGTATCCCGAATTTCATTGGATTTATTCTTATCCACAAAGATTTGCTTACTTATAGTAATAAGTTCATTAAAATTATCGAATTCTCTAACGTATTTTTTAACTTCATCTATCATATAATCTCATCAAAATAATGGAAGGTATAGTGTTATTTTACATTTTCTTTATCTTTATTTTTTCCACTCTCTTCCTCTTTCCACTTCTTGTCTGACTGCTGTTCTATCACCGTCTCAATTGCATTCTGTTCATCTTTTCCTCCCATATCGTGTAATGCCGCCATGGAAGCAAAACTGCCGGACCTCTGTAAATCTTTTTTATCCTTATGTACAATGGTATAGAGAATGACCGTCAGCAAAGAAATAATAATTCCCATGAATAATAGAAGTGCAATCGTTGAATGAGACATA
Organism: Ignavibacteriota bacterium; assembly: GCA_003819715.1. Classification (GTDB taxonomy): domain Bacteria; phylum Bacteroidota; class Ignavibacteria; order UBA10030; family UBA10030; genus Fen-1298. The sequence goes on from RPQN01000065.1 coordinate 7,996, forward strand.
GGATTCCCTCCTTGAAAATAAAAGGCGAGTTTTCGGCTCGCCTTTCGTTCCTTCTCTAGATCGGTGAGTATTCACCATATCATTTTTACAGTATTATATCTTTCCTCAGCCACAATGAGACTCACCTGCTCACAGACTCCTCTTCTCAACGGCTCATCTGCTCACTGGCTCATCTGCTCCATGGCTCATCTGCTTTTACTTATCATCCACTACTTCGAAATCGGCGTTTTCCACTTTCTTGCCGCCTTGATCGCCGCCCTGTTGTTGCGGACCGGCTTGTTCAGAACCCGGTTGACCGCCGGCAAATGGGCCTTGCTGCTGTCCGCCTGCACCAGGCTGCCCCGTCGGTGGAGCTTGCTGACTTTTCGCCGATTCATACATCTTCGTCGATGCTGCGTTCCAGGCATTGTTGAGTGCCTCTGTTTTCGCCTTGATATCCGCTGCGTTATTTCCCTTGATGGCTTCTTCAAGAGCGGTTGCAGCCGCTTCAACTTTGGACTTCGTATCGGCATCCATCTTATCGGCGAGATCTTTTAATTGCTTCCGCGTTTGGAATACGAGATTGTCTGCCTGGTTCTTTGTCTCGATTTCTTCCTTCCGTTTTTTATCGTCCGTCACATGAGAAGCTGCATCGGCTTTCATTTTTTCCACTTCTTCCTTGCTTAATCCGCTGGAAGAAGTAATGCGAATGGATTGCTCTTTATTTGTTGCTTTATCTTTTGCTGAAACATGGAGCATGCCGTTCGCATCGATATCGAACGTGACCTCGATTTGAGGAACACCCCGCGGCGCGGGCGGTATTCCATCCAGGTGGAACTGCCCCAGTGTCCGGTTATCCACGGCCATTGGCCGTTCTCCCTGCAACACATGGATCTCGACCGAAGGCTGACTGTCCGACGCCGTAGAGAATATTTCGCTCTTTTTTGTCGGGATGGTGGTATTGGCCTGAATCATCGGTGTCATAACACCGCCGAGCGTTTCAATGCCCAGCGAAAGAGGCGTCACATCGAGCAGGAGCACATCGGTCACATCACCGGAGAGCACGCCTCCTTGAATCGCTGCGCCAATGGCAACCACTTCATCCGGATTGACACCTTTATGTCCTTCTTTCCCGAATATATCCTTCACGAGCTGCTGAACACGCGGCATACGCGTCATTCCGCCGACGAGAATGATCTCGTCGATCTGGTTCGGATTCAGGCTGGCATCTTTCAATGCTTTTTCCACCGGCGGCATACAGCGCTGGACCAGATCTTCCACCAGTTGTTCTAACTTCGCCCGTGTGAGCGTCATGTTCAAATGCTTCGGGCCATCCGTCGTGGCGGTAATGAACGGCAGATTAATTTCTGTCTGGAGCAATTGCGAAAGTTCCATCTTGGCTTTTTCCGCCGCTTCACGCAGCCGCTGGAGCGCCATCGGATCTTTCCGAAGATCGATCCCTTCGGTTTTCTTGAATTCATCTGCGATGTATTCCAGGACGCGCATATCGAAGTTATCGCCGCCAAGGTGCGTATCGCCGTTGGTGGACTTTACTTCAAACACTCCTTCTCCGAGTTCGAGCACAGAAATATCGAACGTCCCGCCCCCGAGATCGAAGACTGCAACTTTCGAATCTTTATGCTTTTTATCCAAACCGTACGCCAAAGCGGCAGCAGTCGGTTCGTTAATGATGCGGCGGACATTGAGCCCGGCAATCTCGCCGGCTTCTTTGGTCGCCTGACGCTGCGCGTCATTGAAATACGCGGGGACGGTAATCACGGCATCCGTTATTTTTGTACCAAGATAATCTTCCGCGGTCTGTTTCATCTTCTGTAAAATCATGGACGATATTTCAGACGGAGAATAGACACGGTCGCCAATCTGCACCCGGGCGGTATTATTGTCGCCGTGGACTACATTATAGGGAACCAGTTTCATCTCTTCATTTACTTCATTATAAAACCGCCCCATAAACCGTTTGATCGAGAAGACGGTGTTTTGCGAGTTCGTCACGGCCTGACGTTTTGCCGCTGCGCCGACCAGCCGCTCGCCGGACTTTGAAAAGCCGACCACGGATGGTGTCGTGCGGGCGCCTTCTGCGTTTGCAATAACAACGGGGTCATTGCCTTCCATTACTGCAACGACCGAGTTGGTGGTACCAAGATCGATGCCGATTATTTTTCCTGAATTTTTTGACATGGTGTAACTCCTTTAACCTTTGCGGCTTTCCAACCGCTGCTGTGTGGATTTATGCGCCAATGGGCCGGATTTGTTCCACTTCAAACCCGACCCTCATTGACGCGTGATCGATCAATGGATGAATGTTCTTCATCCACATTGTGTTATTTTACTTTTACTTCAATCTGCTTCGGCTTCGCTTCCTCTGCCTTCGGCAGCGTGATTTGAAGAATGCCGTCTTTATAGGCTGCATCGATTTTATCGCTCTTGATCGTTGTCGGAAGAGTAAACGACCGCTGGAAAGAACCGTAACTTCGCTCCACGCGATGATAGCTCTCTTTCCTTGTTTCCTTTTCCTGTTTTTTCTCGCCCCGGATGGTCAGGATGTTATTTTCAAGAGTGATCTTCACATCTTCCTTATTGACTCCCGGCAATTCAACCTCGACGAGATATTGTTCATCGTGTTCGGCAATATCGACGGCCGGTGTCCAGGCATTGAACCCGTCATCGTCGTCCCGATTATCATATCGGAACACATTATCGAACATCCGGTTTATTTCCCTCTGAATCCCAAACAGGTCAGAGGGCCACGTCGCTAATTCGCGAGCAGGATTCCATCGTACTAGTGACATACAAGGTCCCTCCTTTATGATATGATGATTAGTTGATATTGATCACTTTTGCCTTCACCGATTCGGCTTTCGGCAATGTGATTGTTAAAATTCCATCGTTCATTTCAGCAGCCATGGATGCCGTATTGACATCCTGTCTGAACTTGATCGAACGGCTGAAGTCGCCCGACTGCAATTCCGAAAGAAGCTGTTGTGCACCCTCCGGGACTTCTTTTGCTTTGCGCGATCCGCTGATCGTGAGCACATTATTTTCAAATGTGATCTTCACATCATCTTTTTTCACGCCCGGCAATTCAGCAGTAACGATAAAATCATTACCCTGTTCAATGACATCCAGTTCCGGATATTGAGCGCTCACGGGCATCCTGTCAGTCGCAAAGAAATCATTTACACAACTTCCATAAGTTTTTGGATAATCAAATCGTACGAACATTTTGTATCTCCTTGTTTTATGTTTTGTTATTCTTGTTGTATATATCTCAATTGGCGTGCCAAATTGAAAAACGGCAATTTTAGCAAATTTTTAAGGGATGAATTTTTATGACTCGGCTTTATGTCAGCATATCTGTCATTATTTCTGACAGAATGTGACTATTATTGACAGGTATTCAGGATAAAATGGCAGATTGGGATAAACAGTAATCAGTAGCCAGTAACCAGTAGGCAGTAACCAGTAACCAGTTATCAGACATTGAACTCAGGGGACAGATTATTTAGATAAGATTAGTTTTATCACTTTCACTGTTGATCGATTTAGTCCGCTGGAAGGTTCAATAGGCTGTATTGTCATCCGTGCAAAATAGACACCGCTGGAGAGTTTTTCACCATTAAACGTGGTCGAGTAATATCCCGCATCCTTCTGATTGTTTTCCAGTATTGCCACTTCCCGGCCGAGGATATCACAGACAATTAAACGAACAACGCTTGACGAAGGCAATTCGTAATTTATCGTTGTAGATGGATTAAATGGATTCGGATAATTCTGAAGTAATGCAACTGTCGATGGAATATTTCCGATCTCGACTGTTGGAGCAGCGAGATTCACGGAAGCAATGGGGGTTCCTTCTGCATCAACGAACTCACTCAGCGTATCGAGGGCAATTGCACATGTTCCTTGTTGGGATTTTGTCGTAAACTTCAATCTGAATAATTCCTCATTCGCGTTGAATTGAGCCGCATGTCTTCCGCTGGTATCTACCCATCCAACGGTAATTGCTCCATCTTCCACGCGGCTCATAAGGCCATCAAGCTTTGTTGAAATACCTTCATACGACACCAAATGAGATGGAAAATTTATTCGCAGCGTTACAGCACCTATGGCCATTGGAGACAAAGTGCGAACGGGAAATTCACACGTATTATTCAAATTGACTCTTGTCACTTCACCACCGGTAAGTTTTACGAAAGCCGAATTCTTTGCGAATGATGAATTGGATGACAGACCATACGATGCATTGACATCGCCAACGCACATACCGGAAATGGAAATTAACTTATTACTAGCATTAGTAATCGTATCTGTCTGAAATTCAAATTTCCAGTCACCTGCAATAAATGCATTATCAAATCCAACAGCACGCCTGACAATCGATACAACATCTGCACCATCAATAGAACCACTATTGTTCACATCCGCCACAATTAATGGCAGTCCATCGAGTAATGAAATACCTGCAATATGTCTTGATACGATAAGTGCGTCGGCACCGGTCACACCGCCCCAACCGCCATACTTCGCCGCTGAACCAGTATAGTTGCCTCTCATAATATTTTCATAGTCACTATAATTAAAATTGGAGAAGTAAAAGTCTCCATATATGTTAGAAACTGCAGTCATCGTACTACCAGACAGCGGTATAAGAGTAACTGACGTATTTTCAATACCTTTCGATGAATTTCCATAAATAACATGAACATAAATGTAAAAGCAAGGACAAATCCCTCCGTATCCGTATGTAAATATTGAACCCACCTTAGATAATCCGCCTTTTGAATTGAGTGCAATGACAGTTGGCATATCGCCGGTGACACGGTTATCGTAAGAATCTTTATTGCCCTGGAGATTCCAAATATATTCCATATCTAAATTTGTACCTCTACGGCGAATGATCTTTACACGATTCGAACTAACATCGCCAAGATAGACCTCAGAAGGCAATGCACCTGCCGCCGTAAGTTCAAGGTCGTAAGGAGTAAGACCCAATGTACTGTCTATTTTGATTGACCAGTAGAAGCTTGGATAACCGTTAATCGGTGTGCCATATGCAATTGCATCTACCAACGGGAATCCGGCCGTTCCGGTAGGACGTGTATTTGAATGACTGACTGTCGCAAATATTCCATATTTTCCGCTCGTCGTTGATAAGGGCGTATGAAATGTCAATGCAGCCGGCCGATAGTTGACGGTGTCACCAACCGGGAATTCGTTCCGTGCGTATTCAGTGATAATTGAGTACTTCAAATTTTGTCTGACATTCCCTACAACATGACTTCTGTTACCAGCCGCGACGGAGTGAATAAAACCAAGTCCGGTATCACCAGATATATTGGTTAACACCAAGGCGTTATCCGTACCGGTTTTTATCAAGCCGTTATTAAATTTTACGATTCCGTTGCAGATAAGATCGCCGCCTGCCAAAGTGATCGTATTTCTTCCAGCAGATTTGTCAATTGTAATATTGCCAAAGACAGCACCATTCGCAGGTAATGTAATTGTCTGATTTGCTGAACCGGCAAAGATCAATGCAGCCGTATTTGCTCCACCGTTGGCCGTCCTGGTTTCCGTAACTGTTTGGGCATAAAGCGAAATATCCGTAATCGCCGGCAATAAAAAGTATAAAATAGTCAGATTGATAAATTTTATGATAGCCATTTATGTTCGTATTGATAGACTATTTTCAACTGAATTTGATTGCTTGAAAGCCATTTTCCCATTGATGCGGATTTGACAGAATAGGCATTCTATCATACCTCGCAATTACAGCAATATGACTTAATCGTATAGATTCGTGCTTAAATATGAAGAAAGAATCGCTTAAGATCGGTACCGTAGCTGCATCCCAACAATAACATCACTACTTGAATAAAATGTAACTAATCTCTGAATGGATTGCAATGATTTCCTTTTTTTTGAGATATACCAAATGGAGAGATAAATTTGATGTAAATAAATTGTGAATATTAAAATATCACACCGGAAGATCATACCAAACTAATCTGACAACAGCCAAATCAATTTTGTTTCATTTGCATTTCAATGCCATTTTCTTGTATCTTTTTTAATTACCTTCATGTTCAAAGGAGTTTGTATGCGCCATTATTTAATTCTGATACCGTTCTTTATCTCTCTTCTTCAAGCCCAATCCATCGATCCGAAATCAAAAATTGGTTACGATTCTATCACCCCCAACGATCTTCAATCGTATCTCAACGTCATTGCGTCCGATAGTCTCCAGGGCCGTGAAACGTCTTATCCCGGCCAAAAGAAAGCGGCGGAGTATATCGCCGGTATTTTTAAGAGTCTCCACCTTCAGCCGATCGGAGATCAAGGGACATACTTCCAGCATTTCGATGTCGAAATTTCCAGAGTCGATCCGGGAACGAAGATTACCACCGAAATGAACGGATCAAAAGAAACATTTCTCTGGGGTACAGATTTCATTTCTGAAGGAACCAAGGATACCGTCGTAACCGGACCTGCCGTTTTTGTGGGGTTCACTGATACGGATTTGGATTCCACAGCAAAAGCGAAACTCGCAGGGCGGGTGGTATTCGTTTTTATCGGCAAAAAAAGTTTCGCCAATGATACTTCAAAATCGGCGACGATGCGCCGCCTGTACGCGATTCGCCGCGACGCAGGTGCGGCGGCGGCACTGATGATCCCGGATGAACAAGGGCCGGCGACGTTCCAAAAAGCACTGGAGATGATGCAGAATCTTGGTACCGATAAGGGGACCATGCGGATGAAAGACAGCACCGCATTTGCGCAACAGCAATATGTTCGGTTCCTGGTGTCGCCCAAATTAGCAGAGACGGTATTAAGAACATCGGGCAAATCACTGAAGCAGCTGAAAGCCGAAGCGCTCAGCGATCAGCCGTTTTCTCCGCTCTTCATCGACGATGGTACGGTGACGATCGTATCGAAAGCTCTTCACGAAACTAAACAGACTGAAAATGTTCTTGGACTTCTGCCCGGCTCAGACCCGGAACTTCAATCTCAGGTTGTGGTCTTTACGGCGCATTACGACCACCTGGGAATCAGCCGCACCGGTATACTCTACCCAGGTGCAGATGACAACGGTTCCGGAACCGTGTCGATCCTGGCGCTTGCAAAAGCCTTTTCATCCAACCCGGTGAAACCAAAGCGCAGCTTGTTATTTATGACCGTGGTCGGAGAGGAAAAAGGATTATACGGATCAAAATATTATACCAATAACCCGATCATTCCACTGAACAAAACGGTTGCCGATCTGAATATGGATATGGTCGGCAGAATTGATACGACACACGAAGCGTTGAAAGACACCAATTATATCTACGTGATCGGATCGGATAAAATCAGTGTTGAGCTTGACAGCCTCCTGAAGGTCGCGAACTATGAGACCGAGCGACTCGGATTGGATTACCGATATAACGATGATCGTGATCCCGAGCGCTTCTATTACCGGAGTGATCATTACAACTTTGCAAAGAATGGAGTACCGATCATATTCTTCTTCGATGGGGTGCACCATGATTATCACCAACCGACCGATACCGCAGACAAGATCCTGTTCGGCAGAATGGCTAAGATCGGGCGGCTGGTATACGATCTCGGCTGGCGCCTTGCCAATCTGAATGGCCCACTCACAAAGAATATCGTGCAACCGTAGAGAACGGCCTCCATGTATTCAGGTGAAGAGTTTCAACACGGATTAAGAACGAACATATTCGGACGCATGCTGTTTGTCTACGATTCAATCGATTCGACAAACGCCTCCGCTAAAACTCTTGCCGCCGGAGGCGCGACGGAAGGCACGGTGGTCATTGCAGATCATCAAACCGCCGGGCGGGGACGTTCTGGAAGGACCTGGCTCGCGGAACCGGGCAGCAGTTTATTATTCTCGATCATCATTCGGCCTGCATGCAGCATCGACAAAGTCGGATTGCTTCCCTACGTCGCCGCAGCCGGCATCGCCGATGCCGTTGAGACACTCACCGGCAGGAAATGTGAATGCAAGTGGCCGAACGATATTCTGATGAGCGGCAAAAAATGCTGCGGCATTCTGATGGAAAGTTCCTTCCAAAATACGATGCTCGAGTATGTCGTGATCGGAATTGGCCTCAATGTGAATCAAAAAATATTTCCGCAGCAATTGGGAAGAACAGCGACATCGCTCCTTCTTGAAACCGGCAAGGAGTTTGACCGGAGGGCGGTGTTCTGTCAGATCATGGCGTCGCTGGAATCGCGATACATCGATGCCGGCAGAGGGGATTTCGACCATATCCTCAAGGAATGGAAGGCACGCGCATCCATTTTCGGCAAACGGATAACCCTGACCCAGGCTTCCCATACCATCGGCGGTATTGCTCTTGATCTGACGGATGACGGCGGACTGCTCGTCGAAACCGATACCACCCGGCGCGTATTTCATGCGGGAGATGTGACGATCACCGGAAAAATCCGCGGGCACAATTAAAGAAAAGAATTGATAATGGTTGCAGCCATTGATATCGGCAACACGAGCACGGTGATAGGAATCTACCGAAAGGACGCCCTCCTCGCCGATTGCCGTTTGACGAGATCCGTGCAGCGTTCCAAGGATAAAATAATCGCACAAATTCAATCTTTGCTGGTGAAGGCCGGTTTGAATAAGAAGGAAATACGGGGGATTGGAATTTCATCTGTGGTTCCCGACCTGACAACCATCTACCGTACGATTTCAAAAACGTATTTTCATCTGAACCCGATGATCGTCAGTTCAAAACTCGACCTGGGATTCACCATTCATTACGATGACCCGGCATCACTCGGGAGCGATAGGATATGCAGTGCAGCAGCCGGTTATCACAAATACGGCGGGCCGTTGATCATTATTGATTTCGGAACCGCGACAACGTACAATGTCATTGGATCTCAAGGCGATTTTCTTGGCGGTGTCATTGCTCCCGGGATTGAAACATCTGCAATTTCATTATACCGACGTACTGCAAATCTCCCCCGGATCGCCGGTACAAAACTCCAGATTCCCGAATCTGTGATCTGCACCAATACTGAACAAAGTATCCAGGCCGGAGTCCTGAGGGGTGCACTGGATGCCATGGCGGGAATGGTGGCTCGTATAAAAAATGAACTCCCGATGCAGGAAGCATCGCGGGCCCTGGTGATAGCGACCGGCGGGTATTCAAACAGAATTGCAGCGCAGACGCAGATTATTCAGCATGTTGAACCGGCACTCGTCCTTGACGGCATTCGACTCATTTTTGACCGGGTGAATAATAAACGCGGGATCTAAGGAATCAAGAACAGCAGAAAGACAGCGGTATTCGGAACGGTCATCAAAAAAGAGCCATTCCCATTAAAGATTCAATTCGAAGAATTCTTCCCTTCAATCTCCCTCTTCAACCGGTCGATTTCCTGAACTTCGGCATGATGTGCATAAAGCATCCGGTAAAGGCCCAACAGGCCCCGAATAGTTGTTTCCAGCAACACCGCCGATTTTTGGATCTGCTGAAGAAGGTCATGAATCTCTTCGCGCTGCGGAGAAGACAGCTGTTTGCAAAGTTCTTCACCGCGATTTTCAATATCGCTGTTGATATTGGCCAATGCAGAGTTGAGGGTCGGTGTCAGGGCATTCAGGACATCGCGCACTTTATCCGTGGCAAGATTATTTAAACCGATTTCCCTCGTCCGCTCTTCTTCGAGCGCCTTGGCAATACGAAATTGATGCCGCTCATGGGTTGCATTGATCACCACTCCGAGATGCTGAAGGTCGAGCGCTTCCTTCCGGACATAATCATACGCGCCTAACTTCATTGCTTCCACAGCGACAACATCCGAACCGGCCGCTGTCAGCATCACCACCGGGGTTTCGCGATAATGATCCTGAATCCATTTCAGGAGGTCAATGCCATTCATCTCGGGCATAGAGTAATCCGTCAGGACCATATCATAATGATTGCCGCCCGCCTGGGCAAGCAGGTCCCGTGCTTCACGCCCGTTGCGCGCGATGGTAATTTTGTATTTATATTCATTCTGGAGCAGATTCGACACAATTCCGGCAAAGAATTCGTCATCGTCGGCAAGAAGAATATGTAATGATTGCTCTTCCAATAGTCTACCCGAGTGATAATCTTAACAATAGCCGCCGCAGTGGTAATATACGATTATCGTAAATCTAAGGATTTCTCCTTTGACATACAAATATCGCCATCACAAATTACAAAACGGGAATGCCGTTCAACCGGTGAACACTTAATGCAAGCCAACCATGTGGACCGACGCATTTGCGATATCCACAATCGGCGCAAAGTATAATCCAAACAGGAGTGTCGGAATTGCAAGGGCCAGCAGGATCAATGCCTCTGCACGGAATATTTTCAATTCTCCTAGCTGAGCATCAGCCTCCCGGAGAAACATATACCGGAGGACCCGTGCATAGTAGTAAAGTGAGATCACACTATTAACGGCACCAATCACCGCAAGCCAAATCCATCGAGCATCCAGTACAGCGACAAAGAGATAAAATTTTCCGATGAAGCCGGCGGACGGCGGCAATCCGGTGAGCGAAATAAGAAAAAGCGCCATTGATACACCGATGATCGGAGATCGGCGGCCCAGTCCCCGGTATGCGCTGATATCTTCACTTCCCGTTTTATTGGCAACGAGCATCACGACATAAAATGCCCCGAGATTCATAAAGAGATACATCACAAAATAAATCAGAACAGCGGCAATGCCTTTATCACTGAGAAGGACAACCCCCATGAGCATATACCCGGCGTGTGCAATACTCGAATATGCCAGCAGCCGCTTCAGATTGTCCTGCCAGACTGCGACGAGATTTCCGAGCGTCATCGTCAGGACAGAGAGAATGACCAGGATCTTATTCCATTCAAAGTGATAAAGTGAGACCCACATTCCGGAAGGCAAAGCGAGAACCGACGTGTCGATAAAAATAATTTTAAAGAACCGCATCATCATGGCGAAGCCTGCCGCCTTGGAGGCAACGGAAAGGAAAGCGGTAATCGTAATCGGCGCGCCTTCGTACACGTCCGGGGTCCAGAAATGGAACGGGACAGCGGAAATCTTGAACCCGAAACCGACCGTGATGAATATGACTGCAAGAAGCAGCGCAGTACTGTTGGGTGCGCTCACCGCAAGCGCATGGTTGATCCCGGCATAATTCATTGCTCCAGTCAATCCGAACAGAATTGAAATGCCGTATAACATCACCCCGGACGAGACCGCTCCGTAAATGATGTATTTTAAGGAAGCTTCACTCGAATCTGGTGCTTCCTTGGTATATCCCGCAAGGAGGTAGGATGAGAGGCTGACCAATTCCATCGCCAGAACCATCATCAATAAATTTGTCGCGCCGGCCATCAGGAACATTCCCAGGGTCATGGCAATCAGGAGTGCATAATACTCCGCCATGCGTTTGAGGGTTGTTTGGACTTCGGACGAATAGATCGAAAAGAGAAAAATGATCAGCGAACAGACGGCCGCCAGTGATTTAAAAAACACGGCAAACGGATCCACCGCAATCATACCGGTGAAAATTTCTTCCGAAAGCCCTGCCTGTCGAAGAACAAGAACCAGGGATGCCGCTACTCCAGCCACCGCGATCCAGCCAATCACTCTCGGATGGTTCCGGAAAATGAGTCCCGCCACTATGGCAATGCAAAATGTTGATGCTAAGACCGTTTCCGGCAGGAAGTGGGATAATTGAAGTATGACCTGTTGAACGAACATAGTATTTTTTCTTTAGTTATCTGAACAAGAATCGCATCCGCCGGTGAAGTGCATTTTGCGAATCACCATTTATGGAATCAAAGCGACTGCCGCTCCGCCCTTTGCCACGACATCCACCAGGTGATTGACGGATGACGTCATCACATTCAGCATGAACGAGGGATAGATCCCCAGAACGAGGACAATGACCGCAAGCGGTACGAGCATAAAAATTTCCCGTCCATCAACATCCGGCATCGCGGTCCATTTTTCATTCACTTTTCCGAGGAAGACACGCTGAAGCGTCCAGAGCATATACGCCGCCGTGAGAATAATGCCCAGGGTCGAAGCCATGGTGATGACACGAAGCTTCTCCACCTGGAAGGCGCCGAGGAACGAAAATAATTCCGATACAAATCCACTTAACCCGGGTAAACCCAGAGCGGCAAAGAACGCAACAGTCATAATGCCGGTATACTTCGGCATGGTCAATGCCAGTCCGCCGAAAGAATTGAGATCGCGCGTGTGCGCACGGTCGTAGATCACACCAACAATAAGGAAGAGCATCGCCGTGATCGTG
>RPQN01000066.1 GCA_003819715.1 Ignavibacteriota bacterium
CATTGTCATATATCGCCGAAGGAGGTCGCTCAAAACCGGCAGTTCGAAAATATGACGCAAATTTGGCTTGCCGGCGATCACTATAAATGGCGGGCGATGCGGACATGCGGTGTGGACGAGCGGTTCATCACGGGGAACGTTTCTGATTGGGAAAAGTTTGAAATGTGGGCACGCACCGTGCCGAAGACGATCCGCAATCCGTTATATCATTGGACCCACCTTGAACTGAATCGTCCGTTTGGAATTTCCGATATTGTCTTGAATGAAAAGACAGCGAAGAGGATTTGGGAGAAGTGCAACGCCAAGCTTGCCACTCCCGGTTTTACCACACAGGGAATCGCAAAACGGATGAATGTGGAAGTCATCTGTACGACGGACGACCCGATTGATTCACTGGAATTTCACGAAGCGTACACGAAGAAGGGAAACGGATTTACCCGTATGCTGCCGGCATTCCGCCCGGATAAAGCGATGGCGGTGGAAAATGTCGGAACGTTCCTTGCCTACCTGGAAAAACTGGAAACGGCAGCAGGAATGACGATCAACGATTTCGATTCCTTGATCGCTGCGATACGTGCGAGGCACGAGTACTTCGATGCGCACGGATGCCGGGTTTCCGATCATGGAATTGAAACGGCATATGCGGAAGAGTATACGGAATCAGAAATAAAATCTATTTTTAAAAAACTCAGAAAAGGGAAGAATCTCGAGTTCAACGAAATCCTGAAATTTAAATCGGCGATGATGTATGAATTCGGTGCGATGGATTGCGAACGGGGATGGGTTCAGCAGCTCCATCTCGGGGCGCTCCGGAATAATAATTCCAGGATGATGCGTACTCTCGGCCCGGATACCGGGTTTGATTCCATCGGAGATTTTGAAATCGCACGCGCGTTGTCAAAATTTTTGGATAAACTGGACCGGGAAAATAAATTAGCGAAAACGATCATCTATAACCTCAATCCCAGAGATAACGAATTAATTGCAACCATGATTGGGAACTTCCAGGACGGGACGGTTCCTGGAAAGCTCCAGTTTGGTTCGGGATGGTGGTTCCTGGATCAGCTCGATGGAATGCGTAAACAAATCGAAGCACTTTCGAATTTAAGCGTTCTGGGGCAGTTTGTCGGTATGCTCACCGATTCCAGAAGCTTCCTTTCGTATCCGCGTCATGAATATTTTCGCCGGTTGTTGTGCAATATCCTCGGAAATGAAATCGAACGAGGTCTCATTCCGCATGATATCAAACTCATCGGCGCTCTGGTCGAAGATATCAGCTACCACAATGCGAAAAAATATTTCGGGTTCTCATGATTGACGCATATTCAGTGTATCGCTCCCGTCCATTAATAAGGGTGAAAGAGTCCGGACAAATCAATAGTGTGGAAATGACCTGAATCGTAGGGAAGAATTCGGGCGAGGGCGGTTCAGATATTGGAAGTGACGAGGAATTGGAGAGAATGAACGGTTAGACCCGGGGGGAAGGTGTCAGAATTTCACCTTATTCCGCCCTTCGTCCTTCAAGGTGGAGCTTCCGGTGATAAACATTTCCACGTATATTCCGACTTCAAGGTATGTACTTGCATTTCGAACTGCCTTGCTGTAAATTGATTCGTACATTACCGTACGATTGAACCATCGTCTGTGCTGATGGGTGGAGCAAAACAGCCCAGCCGCATTGAGGGGAATTGCTGTCCAGAGAACCTGGCGGTGGTGTGATTCTTGAAGAGCATCGGTTACGCTCAGTGAAAGTAAATAATACTGTTTATGCGTTGTGCGTTTGTTGAATGAGGTCTGCATGTTTTCTTCTAAACTTTTTTGGAAAGTCACTTTCAATTTCGCGCTTCTCCTCATCATCCTTTCGGCAACGACGGTTGTGACCCTCTATTTTTTAAAACAAATTCAAAAAAATTATTCTGAAGCTTCGGTCGACATGTCGACGACCTCCGAACTGGACCGCATCAGAGTGCTGATGGGTGATATCCAGACTGCTGCAGATGAATTTATGTATACCGGTCTCCCCGAAAAGAGAACCGTGTATGATGAATGCTGGAAGGAATTCGACAACGATTTCGCCGTTCTTCAGAAAAGCTATACCGATTCCAGCGACATCCAGACATTAAAACAGATCCGCGTTTCATTCTATGCGTGGGTTTCAAATATTGGTGATAAAAAAATATTGCTTGCTTCTTCCGGATTGAAAAGCGGCGACTTGGAAAAGGAAATGAATGCCATTGGCCGTCTGCAAGCGACCAACCGCTATCTCGAAACCGCTCAAGCATTGATCCGGACGCTCTATCAACAGCGCTTGACTGCAGTACCCAAGAACATTGAATACTCCATTGATCTCTCGAAGAATATTGAATCGTTTATCATTCTGGTAAACGTGCTCCTGGCAGTTTTCGCGATCGCCCTCGGATTCATCCTCACACGCTCTATCACCAAGCCGGTCCAGCAATTGCGGGGCGGGACGCAAAATATTATGCATGGGGTGTTTGAGCCAATATCGCTCAATCAGCGGGATGAATTCGGAGACCTGGCAAGTGATTTCAATCAAATGTCCAGGATGCTGCGAAATAATTACAACCGTTTGACGGCGTATTCGGAACTTATGACGGCGTTGAACAAGCATGAATCTCTGAAAAACGTAGAACAGGCCAGCTTGGAAATATTGTGTCTTCACACCGAAGCGACGATTGGTGCGCTGTATCTTCTGGACGTTGAGTCAAATCTCCTCAGACTGGTCAGCGGATACGCACTCCATGAGGTCGAAAACAAGATCGTTTATAAGGTGGGTGAAGGAATTCCCGGCCAGTGCGCCGCTATGAAGCGGACCGTGGAAATTAACGATGTGGCCACCTCGAAGGAATTTATTATAGATACCGGGCTCGTCAGCGTGATTCCCTCCTGTATCCTGGCTACACCCATTTTATTCCAGGAAAATCTTATCGGCGTGATTGTGCTCGGGTCGATGAAATCCTTCGATGAGCATCAGCGTGAAATTATGGATAATTCCGTTCCGCAGATTGGTGTTGCCATTACCAATGCGATGAATCTGGAGTCGACGAAAAAACTTTCAAGCGAAATTGCGAAGAAGAATAATGAACTCCATGGGAAAAACGCAGAACTGGAGAAAGCCTACCGCGTCAAATCGGACTTCCTCTCGAACATGTCCCACGAGTTGCGGACTCCGTTGAATTCCATTATCGGGTTTACCTCGGTGTTGCTGGGACAGCATGGCGATCCGCTGACGGTCGACCAGGCCAAAGCGCTGGAAAAAGTTCTCAAGAACGGAAAGCATTTGCTTGAGCTTATCAACGATATTCTTGATTTCTCCAAGATTGAAGCCGGCAGAACGCCCATCAACTTGAGTACGGATGAAGTTGCTACGATCGTCTCGAACGCGTTGGTCACGGTGGAGCCGATGGTCACGGGAAAGGATGTCAAGTTGTTACAGGAGATTGAACCGGACCTGCCGCCATTAACGACCGATACGCTCAAGGTCAAACAGATCCTGCTGAATCTCTTGAGCAATGCCGCGAAGTTCACTGAACAAGGCGCGATTACCGTGATTGCAAAAAGACAGAATTCCATGATTGCCATTTCTGTCAAGGATGACGGCATAGGAATCGCTTCGAAGAACCTTGACCGGGTGTTCGAGGAGTTCCAGCAGATCGATTCGAGCAATTCGAGAAAATATAAGGGGACAGGCCTGGGACTTGCGATCGCAAAAAAGTATGCAGTCCTGCTCGGCGGCAATTTAACAGTCCGTAGTGAAGTCGGAAAAGGATCAACATTTACTCTCGTGATCCCCCCGGAGATTTCTGAAGATAAAATTCCCAAACCGAATGATGAGTCGCCGGAAAAAATTAAACCGACGGCAGCTCCGATTGTCGCCTCTGCACCCTCCCCGTCATCTGCAGCGACACTTTCAAACGGGATTCTTGTTCTCTGCATCGACGATGATGCCGAAGTCATAGACCTGCTCCGCAGGTATTTGATTCCAGAGGGGTATTCCGTGAAAGGAGCGTCCTCGGGAGAGGAAGGGGTGCGGCTTGCAAGGGAATTACATCCGGCGGTCATCACCCTGGATGTCATGATGCCTGAGAAAGATGGCTGGCAGGTATTGCGTGAATTAAAGAACAGTCCGGCCACCAGCGATATTCCGGTGATTATTCATTCAGTCGTAGAAAATAGACCTCTGGCATTGTCGCTGGGGGCGCTGGATGTTGTCACGAAACCATCCGAACCAAAGAAAATATTGAGCATCGTCGAACGCGCCTGCCGTTCAAGCAATCAGCCGATTATGATCGTTGATGATAACCAAGATTTCGCGGACTCGCTCAAGATCATGCTTGAAGCAGAAGGGTATCGCGCAATTGCGTTGTACAGCGGCGAAGAGACGCTGAAGCAGATCGAAACCATCAATCCATCCCTGTTGTTTCTCGACCTGATTATGAGCGGAATAGACGGCTTCGCCGTCGTGAAGCATCTTCGCTCCCAGGACCGATGGCAGAATCTTCCGATTGTGATTCTTTCGGGGGCCGATATTACCGAAGCTCAGCGAGAAAATTTGAATAAACTGATTGAAGAGTTTATTGACAAAGGGCATTTTTCGAAAGAACTTATTTCGAGCACCATTAAAAAAATAGTTTCTCCAACCTATAGATAAAGAAAGCGTAGAAAATTTTATGGAGTCGACGGATCCCACTATTCTGGTTGTGGATGACACAGAAGATAATCTTGACCTGCTGGAATTTGCGTTGAAGCGAAAACCGGTACGAATGCTCCGTGCGAGCAGCGGGAAAGAATGTTTACAGCTGGCCGCGCAGCATCACCCGGATGTCATTCTCTTGGACATCCAAATGCCTGAAATGGACGGTTTTGAGACGCTCAAGCGGCTCCGCGCGTCAAGAAAATGTGCAGATATTCCCGTGATCTTTCTGACGGCACGGCGGAAGGATGCGTTAAGCATCGAGCAAGGTCTTTTACTCGGAGCGGAGGAATATTTAACGAAGCCGATTGATACGGATGAATTGCTGGTGCGCACCCGTTCCCTGGTTCGTCTTAAAAAAATGGAAGTCGAACTTGAACGGACCAAAGCCGATTTCATGGCAATGCTCATTCATGATATGCGCAGTCCGATAGGCGGCATCAGCAGTATTCTGGAACTGCTGGAAGAACCGTTAATCCGGGGTGAAGCGGTGCAGGATGTCCACCGGGAATTGCTCACTTCAGCGGAGGATGCAACCAAACGTCTGCTTCACCTGATTAATGATATGCTCGATCTCTCAAAATTTGAAGCCGGTAAAATGAATTTGAGCCGCGAGTATATCCATATCGGAAAAATCGCCGACCGGATTATGAAACAGATGCAGCCTCAATTCAAGCAGAAGGGGATTCTTGTCAAGCTGGTTCTCGAAGACAATCTTCCGTTTATTTCTGCAGACGCGAACAAGATATCGCAGGTGTTTGCGAATATCCTCAGTAATGCATTAAAATTTTCGTCGGCGAATGGAACGGTTCAGATCGTCATCGGAAAAATGCAGGAAGGAACTCCTGCCGGTGAATGCGTGTGGACGGCAATCAGCAATACCGGAATCGGAATTCTTCCTGAGGAACTGTCAACGATTTTCGAACGGTACAAACAGGGAGTAGCGTCGGAAGTTGTACAGGCAAAAGGAACCGGATTAGGATTGGCCATCTGCAAGCTTATTGTTGAAGCACACCTCGGCACGATCACGGCAGAGAGCGAACCGGGAAAATTAACGGTATTCCGATTTACACTGCCTGTCAATTCGCCGTCGGAGAACTAAGAGAAGATCCTCTTAAACGTTTAAACAACCGGAAAACTTATGTGGGAACAAAAGCAGTTAGGGATTGTTAAAGAAGTGGTCAATACGACGGTCGTTGTTCTTCTTGACAGGGAAATTACCAATATGACCAAGAAGATAGGGGACAGGATCTATTATATCGGTCAGATTGGATCCTATGTCCTCATTCCTATTGGCGCCATCTATATTATCGGGATGGTCTCAGCGATCAAGAAAGAAGAGACGCGCGAGGATGGTGTGAGTTTCGTCCGGTATCTTATGACGGTCACCCTGGTTGGAACAATTCGTAAGGGGAAATATGAAACGGGCGTTTCCGTGATGCCCACCGTCGATATGGTCGTCTATTTGCTGGAAGATAAAGATATTAAATCCATATTCGCGGCATACCAGCAGTATAATTTTTCTGTTGGCCAGCTTTCATTATTCGAGAACGAACGCGCATATCTGGATCCGAATAAATTTTTTGGGAAACACCTTGCCGTCCTGGGATCAAGCGGTTCGGGCAAATCCTATTCTGTCGCTTCGATCCTTCAAAAAGTCGCCCAGTTCGCCGATACGCACATTGTTCTGCTCGACCTTCACAATGAATACCGCCAGGCATTCCCAGAAACAGGCCAATATTGTGAGATTGCTTCGCTGGAACTCCCATTCTGGCTTATGAATGCAGAAGAGATGCTGGAAATGTTTGTGGAACCTTCCGATGAAAATGCCTCGATCCAGGGCGCGGTGCTGCAGGACCTGATCTACGCTGCAAAGAAGGCGAAAAATCCGACGCTGGCTGATGTCCTCACTATCGATTCACCGGTGGCATATGATTTAAAAGAGATACGTTCAAAGCTCCATTTTATGGATACGGAAAAAGTCACGAGCGCGGTAGGAATGAAGGAAGGGGCGTACTTCGGCAAATTTTCACGCCTGTTGATCCGCCTCGATAATAAAATGAACGATCCGCGTTATGCTTTTATGTTTCAGCCCAATATTTGTGTCGAGACGGAATCGGTGGTGCCGCTTTTCATGACGCTCTTTGGACTTGCCAGTAAAGCGAGGATTACTATTTGGGATATGAGCGGCGTTCCTTCTGATGTCGTTAAGACGATCTCTGCACTTATTGCCCGGGCAACATTTGACTTTAATTTTTGGAATCCCCAGCGGCATGATTTGCCGATCCTTCTGGTGTTCGAAGAGGCCCATAATTATCTTTCCACGTCGGGAGACGGATCGAAAGCGGCCCGTCGTACAGTGGAGCGTATCGCGAAAGAGGGGAGAAAGTACGGTGTCAGCTGTATGATCGTGAGCCAGCGGCCGTCGGATATCTCCGAAACCATTCTTTCACAATGCAACAATTTTATCATCCTCCGGCTGCTCAATCCGACGGACCAATCATATATCCGCCGGCTCGTCCCCGATTCATTCAGCGGATTGGACAGTGTCGTGCCGCTGCTGCGCCAGGGTGAGGCGATCATCATCGGCGATGCGATACCCATTCCTCAGCGCGTGCAGATTGATTTCCCGCAGCCGACGCCGCACAGCACGGATGTGAAATTTTTCGATAAGTGGAAACAATCCGGCAAGAAAACGGATATTACCGATGTCATGGAACATTGGTGGAACCAGAAAAGAAGTTGATGAACGGTTCACCGAATGAGTACGGATCCCGGTAACAGGATGAGAATTCTTGAGTTCGGTTTTTTCTTTCTCCACGGCATCGGAAAGACGATAAAGACGATGGCCATCACAGAACGATATTGTTGTTGCTCCTTTGACAGACGAGCGGAGTGTTTGCAGGCAATATAGTTCATGATCATTTTTTTTCTTGAAAAAAGCTCGTCCTTGTTATTGGGGATGGGCTTTTTTTATGCGGGGATTTTGAGGAGAATCATTCCCTCGAGCGTTCTGTATTGAATATTCATCAATGGAAGAAGGAACAACAATGAACAACGAAATGAAATATGGCGAGTTTGCTCAAACCCTGAAAGAACGGCGGGACGATCATTCTTTAGGATTTCAGTTGAAGAAGGGAACCCAGGAATTTGTCGATAATATGCTTGCCGTTCTCTTCCCGCACTTTAGCAAGGAAGGATTTTTTGCAACGGATGAAATTGAATCGCGCCTCGTATTGCTGGAGCGCGATTTAAAACGGCTGCTCCTTCCCATCTTAAAAGAAACGACCATGAAACCGGATGAAATCGCACCGCGGTTTATGAATACCCTTCCTTCCATTCATGATAAACTCTGGCTTGATGCGGAAGCGATCACCAGCGGCGATCCCGCCGCGGAAAGCGTCGATGAGGTCATTCTGGCCTATCCCGGATTCACCGCGATTGCGTTCTACCGCCTTGCTCATGAATTTTACCAGATGCATGTTCCCATTTTCCCGCGGTTAATCACAGAATATGCGCACCAGTTGACCGGAATCGATATTCACCCGGGCGCGCAAATCGGTTCGTCGTTTGCGATTGATCATGGAACGGGAATCGTCATTGGGGAATCCTCTCTCATTGGGAATAATGTAAAGATTTATCAAGGGGTCACGCTGGGAGCGCTGAGTGTGGATAAAAAATTGGCAAAATCCAAACGTCACCCGACCATCGAGGATGATGTCGTGATTTATGCACAGGCGATTATTCTCGGTGGCGAGACGGTCGTCGGCCGCCATAGTGTCATCGGCGGTAATGTGTGGCTGACTTCGAGCGTACCGCCGTATTCCTCCGTCTACCAGGAGAGCAAAGTCACCGTGCGTCCGAAAGAAATGACGGGTGCACCGATCGATTTCAGTATTTAAGAAGGAGAGGAAAGAACGATGAAGGCAAACTCAATTTTAGAAACCATCGGTCATACGCCCCATGTCCGTCTCCACCGCCTGTTCGAGGGGAGGGAGGTCTGGATGAAGCTGGAGCGTGTCAATCCGGGAGGAAGTATCAAGGACCGAATTGCCATGTCGATGATTGACGATGCCGAACGCCGGGGACTGATGAATCCTGAGACGACCATCATCGAACCGACTTCGGGCAATACGGGAATCGGCCTGGCGATGGTGGCGGCCGTCAAACGATACCGGCTCATCCTGGTGATGCCGGAATCGATGTCTCTCGAACGCCGCATGGTCATGCAAGCATACGGCGCACAGATTGAGTTAACACCGAGAGAAAAGGGAATGAAAGGCGCGATTGAGCGGGCGAACGAGATTGCCTCTTCGATGAAGAATGCGTGGATCCCGCAGCAGTTTGATAATCCTGCAAATATTGAAATTCATCGGCGCGCCACTGCTGAGGAAATCATTCGCGATTTTCCGGACGGAATCGATTTACTTATTTCAGGCGTCGGGACCGGGGGCCACATTACCGGCGTCGCAGAAATTCTCAAGAGCAGATTTCAACGGCTCAAAGTGTTCGCGGTCGAACCGGCGCTTTCCGCGGTGATCAGCGGCGGGGAGCCGGGTCCTCACCCGCTGCAGGGCATTGGTGCAGGTTTCATTCCCAAAAATCTCCATACGGAAATATTGGATGGGTCCATTCAAATAACCAAGGAAGAAGCATTCGATTATTCACGGAGATGCGCCCGTGAGGAGGGCATTCTCGTCGGGATTTCAACCGGTGCATCACTCGCAGCGGTCTCAAAAAAACTTGCAGACCTCCCCCCCGGTGAGAGGCTTCTGACGTTCAATTACGACACGGGCGAACGTTATTTGTCGGTCGAGGGATTGTTCCAGCCGCAAGCCGGATGATGAAGGAAATGCAATATGGATTTCCGCGTTCTTTTCCGGGAAGCTTCCGGATAAAAAAATACCCCGACGCACTACTAGACGCCGGGGTATAGGGAGGCTAACTATGTGCAGTCGGGGAGACTGCACGTCTCAAGATATATCTCAAGAGCCTCATTGTCAAGAGTTTTTTGAAAAATATTTCTTGTTAATTTCTAAAATAGCAAAAAAATCATTGATCGGACTGGTCCACCGGCTGCAGGGATCCCGCTTATTCTGAAGACAGGGGTCTCCTCTGATTTGCGTGGAAAAATTGACCGCAAGAGAACATTCTCAGAGAGCGTAAAGATACCGTTTTATTTTTTGAGTCGGTGTTTTTTCGAATGGCTCGGTTTGTTCTATCACTCGAGCGATACGCGAGAATGAAGAAACTTGTTCGTTGACCTGTCTCTTGATCTCTTCGCAAATTTGTTTAATTCGTTCCCGGGCCTGGGAATCCGTCAAACCGAGTTCGGCAAATTCAATATCGAGCTTCTCATAATCAAGATACACACGAGCGACAAGCTGTCCTTCATCCTGATAGACCAGGGATTCTAAAATCACATCCAACCGGTTGATCACGGATTCAATAACTTCAGGATAAATATTTTCTCCACTCGGCCCGAGAATGACATTCTTCAGGCGTCCGTTGATATAGAGATAGCCGCTTTTATCGAAACTTCCAAGATCTCCGGTATGGAACCAGCCGCCCGGTGAGATCACTTCATCCGTCAGCCCCGGGTCGCGGTAATACCCTTTCATCACACTGGGCCCGCGGACGACAATTTCACCGATGCCGGTTTTGGGGTCCTGGTTTTCTATCCGCACTTCAAGTCCGGGCACGACAGGACCAGTGGACCGGTAACGGGTTTGTCCTGCATTCGTCCCGGCAATCAGCGGCGAAGTCTCGGTCAAACCGTATCCAATCGCATAAGGAAATTCTGCGTCGCGCAGAAACCGTTCGACTTCCGGGGCGAGAGCAGCGCCGCCGATACCGAAAAATCTCATCGCTCCGCCGAAGGTCGCCTTCAGTTTATCCCCCGCAATCTTGTGGATACGTTTACGGACCACCGGGAATTTATAAACCATTCGAACGAGAAATCGTTTTTTAATCTCCGGCAAAATTCGTGTCTTGTACATCTTTTCAATGATTAACGGTACGGTGAGCATCGCCGTCGGCTTGACCATCTCCAGCGCGGGGAGGAGCACCGCCGCGGTAGGCGGTTTCTTGATATAATAGACCGACGATCCGCATGTAATCGGAAGGACCAGTCCCAGCGTGCATTCGTAGACATGGGCGAGTGGAAGGACGGAGAGCATACGATCGTCCGCAGTGAACTCCGGTAATTTTGAAGATGCTATCGCATTCCAGACAATGTTCTTATGGGTAAGCATGACCCCTTTGGAGTTCCCGGTTGTACCCGATGTATATATGAGGGACGCGATATCGTCTTCTTTGACTTCTTTTGGAATGACGCCGGCGAGGCCGAGGACAAGATTCTTGATGATATGAAATTCTTTACTCCCTTCTGCAATTAACTGGCGCAACGTTGCCTTGGAGAGCTCCGGGTTAATAATGGAGAAATTATTTAATAAAATGACGCTGTTGAATTCAGAGAGATCCAGATCTTCAATTTTATAATAATATCGTTCGGATATAAAAACGACCTTGCTGCCGGAGTGCCTGAGAATATGATGAATTTCTGAAGTATTGAAATCAGGCAAGATGGGAACCACCACGGCACCCATGACGGTGATCGCGAAATAGGCTGTCCCCCATTGAGGACTATTTTCGCCGAGGATGGCGACGCGGTCTCCATGGGTCACGCCCTGGTTTTTTAGAAAACCTGAAAGATGATCAACCTGCCGTTTCAGTTCGCTGTATCGCATCGGCTCTTCATCGGTATAAGAGAGCGCAATGTTCGATGAGTACTTGCGGCAGCTTTCCTCGAGAATATGCTGCAAAGTGAATATCTGTTGGGTTGTTCTGCTGCCGTATGGTGAGAACATAAGTGAGCTTTCCTGGTTGTGTGATGCATAAAAGTAATAAGAAAAAGAGACAATTGGAAACATTTCGGCATTGCAGTTTTACTTGCGGACGTAAAAAATTATAACTAACATTGTTTTAAGGATGGATATCCGGCAGGCGGCTTGGCTGCCTGTCTTACGAATAAAATCATGATGGATGATGGGTTGGGTTTTCATTTCTCAACAGGAGGATTGGTATGCATAAACGAACGATCGTGCTCAGTTGTGCTCTCGCTGCCTTTATTTTACTCAGTCAGATTTGTATAGGCGGACAAAAGCTCCGCTATCATTATGAAAAAGGAAAAAACTATCAATACACCACGGTGGTCGATAGCAAAACCTCAGGTCAGGCCATGGGGCAGGAATTTACGATGACGTCCGGCGCCGATCTCGATTATACCGTAACGCTCATGGACGCTGATGCAGGGACCCTGACGTTAATGATCACATTTGAAAAATTTAATATCAAATTAAATCTTCCCATGATGGGGTTTAATGACAGCACGATTGTCATGAAGGACTATATTGGGAAACGGGTCAAGGTGATCGTGACCGATAAAGGCAAAACGGTTTCTGTGCAACCCATTGATACGATCCCGCCTTCGCGTGAACAAATGATAGCGAGTGTAACCCCTTCGGATTTGTTCAAGCAGGTTCTGCTCGAACTTCCCGAGAATGAAATGGAATTAAACGGCTCATGGAAAAAAGTAAGTCCGGATACGACGGCACGGGGCGGAATGAAAATGGTTGTGAAACCGAATATTGAATACAAAATTGCCGGAGCGGAAAAAAATAGTAATCACGATTGCTGGAAAATTGCGGTCAGCGGAACAAGTACGATCGAAGGCAGCGGCAGCCAGCGCGGCGCGGATGTCACCATCGATGGAACCGTGAAGAGCAATGGATCGGTGTTTATGGCCCCCCGTGATGGAATCATTGTTCAGTCTCAACTGTCCAATGAAACTGAAATGACCACCACGGCTACCGGTTCGCAAACCGGTGCTTCCACCATGTCCATTTCGTCAACCATCAAATCGACATTGAGGAAATAGATGTTCGTTTTCATGACGTCAACAAGACATGCAATCCTTGTTGACGTCAGAGATGGTATGGGATTATCCCACTCGGGAGATTGCGAGTCGGTATGAAACAAACGATGTACTTCTTTACCATAGTGTTCTTCGTTGTTGTCTCCGTTGCAACAAGCCAATCCAAGAATACCACGCCATCCCTGTGCTCCAGCAATGAGGAAACGGGCGGCATAACGCCCCAGGAGTATCGACAGCGGCGCAGGACGGTTACCGCAAAGATGGAATCCGGTTCGGTCGCGGTCTTTTGCGCATCCAATCCCGGCAGCCGGAACGGGGATGTGGACTATCGGTTCAGACAAAATGATAATTTTCTCTATCTCACCGGCTGCAATGAACCAAACAGTGTCCTGATCCTCTCACCCGATGGCATACGAGTCGATAGCACGACAGTTGCGGAAGAGCTTTTCTTCATCAGAGATCAACAGGCATCATGGAGCGGGGCTCTTCTCGGACAGGAGGGGGCAAAACGAATCCTCGGTTTTGGTGAAAAAGACCGGCACAGTGAGGTCTTTGCCATTGAGAAGTTAAAAGAGATCCTGCCGCATGTCCTTCAATCGAAAAAGAGCATTTACTTTTCGCCAGCGCTGCCTGAATTTCTCTTCGACCCGATTTCAGGATTAAAATTCGTAGCGGTGCGGGAGATCAGAAAAGCATTGGCGGAAAAATATCCAGACCTGACCGTCAAAAATTCCGGACCCTTACTCAATGATCTGCGCGCGGTAAAATCTTCCGCAGAAATCGGGTTGCTCCAAAGAGCGATCGATGCGACCGTGACAGGATTTATGGAAGCGGCGAAATGCTGTATGCCGGGGATGATGGAATACGAACTTCAGGCGGTCATCGAATACTGGTTTACGCGCATGGGATGTGAATTTTATGGTTTCCCGTCGATCGTCGGATCCGGACCGAATGCATTGAGTATTCATTACGATGCCAACCGGAGAAAAATGAACAGCGGAGAGTTAGTGGTGATGGATATCGGTGCCGAGACCCATGGCTACTCCGCCGATCTCACGCGTACTATTCCGGTGAGCGGATCGTATTCGGTGCCGCAACGGGAAATTTATGAACTGGTATTGAATGCGCAGGCCTCCGCGATGAAGGAGGTCAGGCCGGGAATTCCGATGAATGAACCCGGGAAAAAAGCATGGGTGGTTCTTGGCGACGGGTTGTTGAAACTCGGGATCATCAAAGAAAGGGACGAAGTAAAAAAATACTGTCCGCATGGCATAAGTCACTTCATCGGGTTGGATGTCCACGATGTCAGCACCACCGAGAAACTGGCACCGGGGATGATTTTTACCATGGAACCCGGTTTGTATATCCCGGACAGCAGCGCATGCGATAAAAAATACTGGGGTATCGGAATCCGTATCGAAGATGATGTGCTGGTCACGGAACACGGATGCAGGGTGCTTACGGAATCGGCGCCCCGGACAGCGGATGATATTGAGACACTCATGGCTCAGAGGGGCGATGCGAGGGGAAAAAATAAGAGGTGATGGAAGGAGAACGGGATCGTTTTTGGAATGTAAATTTCATTCAGCACGCCCGTGATTCATGGAACAAGTGTTTCTCAGTTCCTTTCGGCACATCCGGCAAGGAGGTGGCGTATGTCTCACTTGAAACCAGAAGAATGCCTGCACTTCTTTTCTGAAGTACTGAGTATTCTGAATTCGACTCATGAACCGGAACGCGTACTCTCGCTGATCGTCGATCGGATTGTACGGATGTACGGTTGTCAAACCTGCGCGGTGATTATCATCGATCCGGCAACAGAATACCTGCACGTCCTGACCAATCACAATTTATCTCATCGGTACGTCAAGGAATTCCGCCGTCCCTTGGGGACCGGAGCGATTGCCCGAATGCTCTCTACCGGTAAACCTATCCTTATTGCGGATAGTGTGTCCGATTCGCAGCTCGCAGCTGAACTGCAGCTGGAATACCCATTCCGTTCGGCGGTCTGTTTACAGATTTCTGCAGAGCTTCGGACGCTGGGGTATCTCTTCGCCGACGCACGTGATCCGGAGACTTTTACGGGGTCCGATATTCGGATACTCCAAAGCTTCGCCGATCTCTCAAGCATCGCATTAAATAAATCCTATCTCTATGAAAAAAATCTCCGATTAGATAGGATTGATCATGAAACGGAGTTAGAAAAGTATGCCCCGTTTCTTGAACGCCTGAGCGCCAGCATTTCTCGCGCCGAGGAAAACCATGAGAGCATTTCTCTTTTCATGTTAGACATAGACAACTATAAACAAATGGGCGGGACGTACGGCTATGAAGCGTCAAAAAAAGTCCTGAAGGAGGTCGCCGGTCTTGTCAAATCACACTTACGTCCCATGGATGCAGCCAGCCGTTATGGATTCGATGAGATTATATTTCTTCGAGAAAATACTTCGCTGGAGGTGGGGATGACCTGCGCTGAAGGATTGCGCAAAGCGGTTGAAGAGACACCATTTACCCCGCAGGCGATTCACACGACGGTCAGTATCGGGGCCGCGTCGTACCCCCAGAATGCACGAACGGAAAAAGAATTGCTCATTGCCGTAAAAGAAGCACTGTATGATGCCCAGCGCAGCGGCAGGAACAAAGTGGCTCATGGGTAATCAGAGCAAAGGGCGTTCCTTCAATTGTTTTCCAGAGAGAATTCTGTTAGGTTCATGAAGCAACTGCGAGTAGAGAGAGAACCATTTTCATTTTGATTCATGAGGATGACCAGAACAGCCTGAGAGGGTGATGCTGCTGCAGTGATGCATCGAGAACGGGGTGTGCCCGGATTGCTTACCAAAACTGTATCCTGACTGTGATCCTGCCAAGTCGCAGGAACAGGGCGAATAAACGTATTTCGGTCTTGTCCTAAGTTATTAAACCGAGGTCTTGACGAATTCTCATTTTGAGATTCATCCTCGTTGATGGACGGCATTCTATTGGATGTGATGGCGTCGAACGATGTTCAGAATAAACTGTACAGAGCTTTCTTTCTTGTACAAAATCAGTAAATTATCACAACAGTAAACAGAAAAATCGAAAAAGGTTAACCAGATATCATGAAATGGCCGTGTTGAACATCCTTCCGATTCTACCGGACCATTCGAGTCCACCATCTCCTCACAGAATAAAGCGATGCCTAATATAATGCCGAATAAAAAATTAGACCGTCTTGCGATTATTCTGAGCGGTGTCCTGGCGTCTATTGGGATTCTTGGATTAACAGGATGGAGTACAGGATGGCGTGATCTTGCAAGTATCAATCCTGCGTACATTCCCATTTCTCCCGATACATCCCTGGCCTTTCTCATGCTGGGATTGATTGTCATGTATTTGATCGCTCAGCAGGGGGCACGTGCCGGCAACATGCTTGTTTCGACTATTCTTGCAGTCATATCACTCTATGGAGTACTAAAATTTACCGAGAATTTTCTCCCTCTTGATCTGACATTAGAAAGTATCCTTTTCCCTGCCACAGAAAAAGTCGGTCCATTTGTTATTAAACGCATGTCTCCGATCACCGGTGTGTTGCTGTTTTTATCGAGCGCTGTCCTCCAGTTAAAAATGCTTTATAGAAACGGCCCTAAGACCACTCATGTGATCAGCGCCGTCGGAGTGATCACCTTTGCCGCAGGATTTATCGCTGCCGTTGGATATTTATACGGAACGCCATTGCTGTACGGCGGGAATGTCATTCCCTTGGCGGCACTGACCGCAATCGGGTTTATCCTGCTGGGGTGCACACTCGTACTTCTCGCCGGAAGACAAAGTATACTTCTCAGGCCATTTCTCGGCACATTGGCATACGCCAGACTGTTACGTGTCTTATTGCCATTAATCGTATTGGCGATTCTCCTTCAGGGTTTTGCAGATAAATTGATAACGCAAGGACTAAACATCAATGTTGTCCTGGTGACGGCACTCTTGAGCCTGTTTTTTGCAGTGCTCACCGGAGGGGTGGTCTTTCAATTATCCCGTATTATTTTTCGTCAGGCCGATATGGCGGAAATAGAGCGTATTCGATCGGAAGAAAAAAACCTGCAATTGGCATTCATTATAGAATATTCGGAAGATGCCATCATCAGCAAATCGCTGGATGGCCTCATCCTCAGTTGGAATACCGGCGCTCAAAGAATGTACGGATATACCAAAGAAGAAGTTCTCCACCGGCCGATCTCGATCATTATTCCGCCTGATTGTCAAGAGGAAATGACGCAGATTCTGGGACAGATACGAACGGGGGGGCATGTCGATCATTACGAAACGAGGCGGCAGCGAAAAGATGGGACGCAAATTGTTGTGTCCATTTCCATTTCTCCGCTTTGCGATGCCGAAGGGAAACTTCTCGGTGCTTCGAGCATCGCCAGGGATATTACCGAACACAAACGCGCAGAAGAGCAACTGCTGATCCACTCACGCGCAGTGGAACAGAGTCCGGCTTCTATTGTGATGACCAATACGGATGGCGCGATTGAATATGTCAATCCCAAGTTTGTCCAGCTGACGGGCTATTCGCTTGAAGAAGTGATTGGGGCAAATCCCCGCATACTTAAATCCGATGAAAAACCGATCGAAGAATATAAACAACTTTGGGATTTGATCACATCGGGAAATCAATGGCGCGGCGAGTTCCGTAATAAAAAGAAGAACGGCGAGCTGTACTGGGAATCCGCCGTTATTTCTTCCATCAGAAATGAACAAGGCAAGATTACCCATTTTCTTGCAGTCAAGGAGGATATCACAGAACGGAAGCAGGCAGAAGAAGCGCTGCATCGGAGTGAAGAAAAATTCCGTGCAATATTTGAAAATAATTCTTCTGCATTGGCGCTTATTGAACCGGACACCACCATTTCCATGGTCAATGATGCCTATTGTCACATGAGCGGCTACACGCGGGAAGAGGTGATCGGCATGAGTTGGACACAGCAAATACCGCCGGAGGATCTTGAACGGTTAAAAGAATATAACCGGCGAAGACTGCTTGATCCCGATGATGCACCGGATAAATATGAATTTAAGTTCTATCGAAAGGGCGGTGAAATACGATTTGCCCTGATGTCGGTCTCCATGATGCGCAGTACCTCAAAAATTATTACTTCATTTTTAGATATCACCGAACGCAAGAAGATGGAAGAGGCCCTTCGGGCGAGTGAGGACCAGATCCGCCTTCTGCTGAACTCTACTGCAGAAGCAATTTACGGCATCGACCTTGACGGGAATTGCACATTCTGCAATAATTCGTGCATTCAAAAACTGGGATACCAGGATGCATCTGAATTGATCGGAAAGAACATGCATTGGCAAATTCATTCGAAGCGCGTGGATGGAACGCCGTATCCTGTGGAGGAGTGCCGGATTTTTGCTGCGTTTCAAAAAGGAGAAAACTCTCATGTTGAAGATGAAGTACTCTGGCGCGCAGATGGGACAAGCTTCCCGGCAGAGTACTGGTCATATCCGGAATGGCGGGGTGGCAAGATGCTGGGTTCGGTGGTGACATTCTTTGATATCACTCAGCGCAAGCAAGCGGAAGCGGAACGTGAAAAACTAATAAAAGAACTGCAATTTGCTTTGGACAATGTCCACACGTTACAAGGGCTTATACCGATATGCGCCAATTGTAAAAAAATTAGAGACGATACCGGGTATTGGCAGCAAGTCGAGGGGTATATTCAAAGTCATAGCTTAGCAAAATTTTCGCACGGGATTTGTCCGGATTGTGCTGCAATAATGTATCCTGATTATTTAAAAAACAAGCCAAAACGGGCCGAAAAATAATGGAAATTGAGCACTGGGGAACAGGTGTTGAAGAATTATGGCTTTGATGTTGTCATAACGATTCATAATATTAATCGACGAAATGATTATCGGTGATAAGAGAGATTGAAAATCCTGATGCGACAATATCATAATTCATCAAAAAATTGTATATACTCATGATCCCACGATGAATACTATCAATTTTCCAGAAGATATTCTTGTTGTTGACGACACGCCTTCAAATCTCAGCGTCCTGGTGGATTTTATACACGAGGCGGGATATCCGGTGCGTTCTGCAAATTCAGGGAAGTTGGCCCTGCAGCATATCCAAACGCAGCTGCCGGCACTTATCATATTGGATATTATGATGGCGGATATGGATGGGTATGAAGTGTGCCGAATTCTCAAAGCAGACGAAAAGACCAAACCTATCCCCATTATTTTTATCAGTGCATTGGGAGATGAACTGAAACGCGTGAAGGGATTTCAAGTGGGCGGCGTGGATTATATCACCAAGCCGTTTTTTCCCGACGAGGTATTAGCGAGAGTAAAAGCGCATCTCAATATACGGCGTATGCAGCAGGATTTAGAAATGTCCAATGCAGCGCTTCAGGCAGAAATAAAGGTGCGTAATCGGATGGAAGTGAAGTTGCGCGAAAGTGAGGAAAAATTCCGCGTCATATTTGAAAATAACTCTGCCGCAATTGCGATTATCGATCTGGATACGACCATCACGATCGTCAACGATGCCTTCTGCCAGATGATCGGATATACGAAAGAGGAAGTGGTCGGCATGAGCTGGACGAAGCTGATCGTACCGGAAGATCTTGAACGAATAACTGAGCATAACCAACGACTGATGAGCGAACCTCAAGCGACACATGAAAAAAATGAGGTGAGACTGATTCGGAAAAACGGCGAGCTCGGGTATACCATGATGTCCGTTTCTATTGTCCTCAACGAGCAAAAATATATTGCCTCATTTATAGATATTACAAAACGCAAACACGCTGAAGCGGATCGTGAAAAACTTATCGGAGAACTCCAGCAGGCCATTGTTGAAGTAAAAACATTGCGAGGATTGATCCCGATCTGTTCTTCATGCAAGAAAATAAGGGATGATAAAGGATATTGGAATATTCTGGAATCGTATCTGGTAAAACATTCCGATGCTCAATTCACCCATGGCATATGTCCTGATTGCATGGCGAAACTATATCCGGGGCTCATCAATGCCAAAACCGATGACGATGTGAAACATGAAGGTTAACGATATTCTTTTCCGGGAACGAGTCTACATGAACCGACAGGCACGAACGGCATCTCCCCGCTTCAATCCGGGCATCGGATTAAGACTGGAGCGGTGGAGATGAAAACACCGCTGCGAGTTCTATTGGTGGAGGACAGCGAACGCGACGCCGATTTGATGG
>RPQN01000067.1 GCA_003819715.1 Ignavibacteriota bacterium
GGTAAAATTCACCGGTTTCGGCGGCAATATTCTTTTGGATGAAAACACATAATATCCGAAAGCGGTTGAGGTATCAATACCGACATCCCCGAAAAATATCTTGTAATCCACGCTCGGTACAGTAACAACCTGCTGCTTCGCAATATTGCCCGATGTATACGGTTCGAACCGGTAGTTGGGGAAATTTCCCGATCTGTTCCAGCCTGCATTCGCGGTGGTATTCGTATTAACCCACATAAATCCCGGGTTATTTAAGAATGAGAGGGTAAATCCCTCATGGTTCACCAGGTCTAATTCCTCATCATTGGCTGCGAATAATCCGGAATTCGCAATAATCGTATCCTGCGCAGTCGTATCGACCAATGTGAAGGAGCGCGTTGCTTTTGTCGTCAGGGAAATTAATGCAGCATTCTGCAGAACACTGGCGGTGGTATAGACCGTATCTCTGTTGGTAAATGTAATACGATAGGTATGATTATCTTTTATTAACTCCGGATTGATGATCTTATAACTGATACTTCCGGTTGCCGTGTTCGATAGACCGGGTTTAATTTTTGACGTGTCCAGATCAGCCGGCACGTATCCCGCAGCCGGGGCATTGGGCGTCACGACCGCCACATTGGTTCCCTTTTCAACTGTTCCATCGGAATTGACTGCAACGAATTTTGAACATTCCGCAGGATCAATACCTTTCGCGGCATCGCCATGATCGTAGGACGTCACTGCATAGTAATATTTTGTCCCGTTGACCACCGTGGTGTCTACCCAGTAATGCCGTATTCCTGTATCATCACCCAGCCAAAAATATACACCGCCCTGGTACGGTACAGATGCAAATCCTTTATAATCGGGATTCTGACCTGTCTGATCAAGATCAAATTGTGCTAACGGTTTACGCCAGATCGGGGTACCGAACGCATCGGTAATCGGCGTCAGGTCATTCCAACCGGGATCGGTAGAACGATAGATTTTATATCCTTCAAAATCACTTCCGCTGATCGGATCAACCGATGTTTCTGCTTTGGTATCCCAGAACAATGTTACCCGGTGGTCGCCGGTAATCGATCCAGTGATTGTCGGAATATCAGGCGGTTTAGAAAAATTATAATTCTGATCGTACGCAAGCTGAACCTGGGTCTTTTCCTGAAGTAAATTTGACGGCGGCGTTGCAGCTCCGCCTCCGCTGGTCCATCCGCCGGATGGGCCGCTCACCACAATAAACGAATAGGAAATTCTCTGCAGATCGCCGGGCGGCATGGGAAAATAGCCGGAGCCAAAGAGCAGCTCAACATTACCGGCGGTGGGATATGCGTAGAATGATCCCGGTAAAAGCCTCTTCCAGAAACCTTCATCATCGTCCTGTTTCCCGGTCCCAAAAACATCAGCGGTATTCCAGATGTATAAATTGAATGCGGTCAGACCGACCATATCGCTCTCATTAATATCCGTTTTATCAAAATGAACTTCACCCGGCGTCGGAAGACCATCCTTCTCACCGGAATCCGGGCCTGGATACCCCACATCTCCGCCGAGCAAACCGTCCTGGCCTGCATCGTCCTTTGCCGGGTCCCAGGTTCCGTTGTTATCAATTCCATCATCCCGTCGCTCATCAATGAGTGGATTCATTGATCCATTGGTCGTTGCATCGCTGCTTGTATAATCGATGTATTTATGATCAAGGTAGAGAAAGGTATTGACTCCGGTTGATGGATTCGTGACTCCCCTGTTTTCATCGATAATGCCGTTTAAATTATCATCGAATAAATTATCGCCGACTTCTCTCAGCGTATCTCCGGCCCAAAACTTGTAGTTAAATCCTCCAAACGAAACAAGGAGCGTATCTGTTGTCGAACGGCCAAGTGTCGTGAGCGTATCCCGCAATGTTGTGACGATTCGTCGATAGCGCGGGTCCTTATAATCGATGATGACAATTTTATCATCCAGCTTGAGTACTTTTGGGGCAAACATCGATAAGTCAGAAGGAATCAGCGGACCGGATCCGGCATAAAACGTCCGTAATCCGTTTACCGAATACAACATCACCGATCCCACTGATTTATTTTTCATGCCATAATTAGAACTGCCCGGATTTCCATCATTATCGTTGTCAATTCCGTCATATAAATTTCCCGGAGTTTCGAGAAGTGCCGCACCGGAAAGTCCAACCGGTGTAGGACCCCAGTCCGACGCCCCCGTCCCATTTTCATCCCACGTCCAGCAGAGATTATCTGCAATACTGTAACTGCCGCCGTCGTCACCGGCATCTGAGCCGCCGTTGGTCTGGCCCATATTGTTTCCAATTTTGTATCCGAACACCACTTTATTGTGCTGATAGGTACCGATGTTTTGAAGGTCACTCACGATGAACAAGGCATCCTGCACTGCAGTTTTAGCCCATTGAAATCCTCTTACATACATCCTCAAACCCAGGCCGCCCCGCTGGACATCGTTGGTGTCCGGTCTAAACGACGGAAATTTTTGTTTCGCATAATCGTCCGCCACAAAATAGCTTTCTTCATCGGCGTTAAATTTGTTTCTGCCAAAATACCCGTTCCATGAACCCGCCCATCCATCAGCAGAATAAATCTTATATGGATTTTGAGGATCTTTGATATCCGGCCAGTAGGCCGGCCATGATCCCTGGCCCAATGTCGGGTTGAACCACTGTTGTCCGCCCTTCGACATTGCAATAATCTGATCGTTGGAATTGGCAAATCCCGGCAGCGGCAGAAAAGTCCACCAGCTTTGTGTTAACGGGTCTTTATCTCCCGGTGTTCCACCACCCGGGCCGGCTTTCACCGTACTCTGGATATGATGGACATTACCCGGAGTGGTTCTGAACCTCCTGTTCAGAGGATCATAATTATCCGCCACTTCAGATAGGATAAACGTGCAGCCGTCAATGAGGTACCAATGGCCCGAGTTGATGGGCCACTCACCCGGTTTCTGGGTTTTGACAATGCTCATCCCGGCGGTATTGGCGGTATTTCCGCCCCAGGTGCCGTCGTTAAAGAATGTCGTTCTGAATTGATTTCCCGCATGCACGCCAATCCGATATTCACGGTCGTCGCCATGTAAATTTCCCATCTGAGCTTGAAGCGATGAACCGGTGACACCCATCAGGATGAGAAACGCATTGAACAGGTATAGTATTCTTTTCTTCATAGTATCTCCTAAGGTCAAATTAGAAACCCAATGAAAGGCCAACTTGAATTTGGCGTGGTGCGACGTACCACGAGGGCTGATTTATAAAATCTTCCGGTGTACTGACACGATCTGCGCTGTACGAAATCCTGTCCGGCCGCGTCCCCGTGGTATAGAGCGGACTTCCTGTATCGGAATAGACGCTGGTCACATCCGCCTGATCCAGCACGTTGTAGATATTCATGAATGCCTCTATATACATGGACTGATTGAGGTGAATTCTTTTGCTGATCGACATGTCGATACTTTTCTGATCCGGTTTATATGCGCTGTTCGTTGTGAGCCCGGTGACGGCAGAAGCACCGGTGGCTTCCGCCGACGGGAAGCTCGGGGTATACGGTTGACCGCTCCAGTACGTTCCGATAAGAGATACAATCCAATCGGATTTGCTGTAAATAAGCTGCGCATTGATCGTATGCCGTTGATCCCAGTTGGTCGGAACCAACGCGATCACCGGAGCGCTGTTATTGGATATGGCATTGAATGCATCGGTGGGATTGGAATAGGTCGCATCCGCCACCTGGAATGTATAATCGACATGGAACGAAAAATTATTGCTCATGCGTTTTTCAAATTTTAAGGTCGCACCGCGGACGTTCTCGTAATCCTTATTTTCAAACTTTGCATAATTGACTCCGACCTGGTAGGTTGAAATCGGTGCGCTGCTCGTTCCCACCCAATCGCGGACGTCACGGTAAAACATGGTGAAGTCAACCCCGATATTATCGGTCAGCTGCTGCTGCAATCCGATTTCGTACATCACCGTCTTTTGCGGTTTCAGATCCGGATTGCCGAAGAGTGCGGCACTGGATGACGTACCGCTGCTGATCTTGAAATCCGCATTGCTGTAGAGATATTGGAATTGAGGAATCTGGAAAAAATGCCCGTAAGAAAAGTGAATAACCCCCCGGTCGGTGATGGGGAACGCGATACCGAGACGCGGGCTTACCGCCATTTTTGCGGTCGTCTTCTTTTGCATGAACGCTCTCCGCTCTTCAGGAGTGTACGTTCTGAATGTGTTTGAGGCGAGATTGTCATTTATCCATTGGTTGAGGCCCCCGGAATATCCTAACGGCATGGCGGTCCATCCCGCATAGGTGTGCTCCGGTTTAAACGGAGAATAAATGCTTGGATCCGATGGATCGCTCGGCAGATTTGTGTTGGCATCGAAATAATCAAACCGGAGTCCGAGGTTCACAATAATTTGATTGAATTCCATTTTATCCTGTGCATAGGCCGAAAATTCCATCGGCTTACGTTCATATTTACTTCGAAAGATGCTGCTGGGATCGGGCACTGCCGGAACAAAAGGCTCGATCACCGTCCCCGTGGCGTCTGTCGCCGGAACCACCTGAAACCGATCCAGGGTCAGTGTATGAAGTCTTGCTTCCGCACCCACTTTCAGCTCTTGTGAAGATGTCGCCTGACTGATAAGATCAAATTTCATTGCCCAGTACGCCGTGCTGCGCTGGGTGTTGGTCGGATCCATTCCTAAATCATTAAAGCTGGCAGAAGCGGGAGATGCATATTCACCGCCTGACGAAATATTGGAGTTCGGCTGAAGATAGCCCACCGGTCCACTGGGATCCGGGATATAGGAATAGGATGCTCCCTGCTGAATCAGACTCTGCAATTTTGCCTGCCCGGCATCCGTGCTCGCATCGAATGTCTCTGCGGCAATCGGAGGATTTTTTGTGTCATCGGCCTGCACACTGACGAGGTATTTATTTGCCTTCGTCGGATTGTCAAATACATACTGTTTCATTTGAGATTTGTAGCGGCTTACACGAAGTTCATAGAACGTGGAACGCGAAACGTTCTGGCTGATGGTGAGAAGGTGCGTTGAAGCGTCGCCAAAAGCCTTCGGCAATCCGTAGGGATTGTAGAGATAATTATGCGAGGAGAAATTAAAAGGAAAATCATTAGATGAAAATGGATAATAATTTCGATCTCTCGTATAAGAATTCCAGAAGAGGTCATAGCTGAACCTCATATTGCCAAGGAACCACGAGAGCTTTCCCTGAAGGGACGTGTTTCGATAAGGATTCATCGGGACGATGGATTTATCACCCGGTGTGCCGTTCGGTAAAAACCAATTCGAACCGTAAAAATATCCATCGTTGGAATAATATCTTCCGTTGGTGAAAAATTTGACGCTGTTGCCGGTCAACGGGACGGGACCGCCGAGCGTAAATTCGCCGCTGTAGATCGGAGATATTCTTTTCAGCGGAAAATCTCTTTCGCTGCTGACGACCTTCGTGGTATTGATATTATAGATATTCTTGACCGGGTTCGCTTCCGTCGTCAAATTCTTGTACAGGCTAAACGCAGAATTTGTACTGTAGTAGCTTCCCCCGTACACTTTTATCTGACCGGAATAATTGTCACTGCCGTCTTTCGTCACTATGTTCACAATACCGGACATCGCCTGGCCGTATTCGGCATTAAATGTACCGCTGACCACCTGCAGTTCCTGAATGGAAGAATTTTCCACCGAAAGGCCCGGAGTGCCGTTATACACATCCGTTGCTGCAATTCCATTTACCCAATATGCCACTTCACCGGTTCTTCCGCCGCGGATAGATATTTGACCGGCGGTCATCACGATGCCGGCGTTGAGCCGCAGCACTTGCTGAACGTTATCCACGGGCAGGTTCTTGATTTGTTCGGACGTGACCGTGGACATGGACGAAGTCATGTCTTTTACCACCAACGGCCGTTCCGCCGATACGACCATGGCAGAAACCTCGACCGCTTCGGCGTCCATCGACGCATTGACCACCGTCGTTAAATCAATATTCACGCGCACATTTTCCACCTGGATTTTTCGATATCCAATCACCGATACATTGAGTGTGTAGACACCGGGGGGGACATTGAGGATGGTATAATTTCCATCGATGTCGGTTGCTGCTCCGAGTGAAGTCCCCTTCAATGTGATATTTGCGGCAATGAGTGCTTCGTGCGTCGCATTATCGACCACATGCCCGGCAATTTTCCCCGCGGTGCCGGCCGTGAGACCTTGAACACATGCGATGACGAGACACAGCATCAGCAAAAAGAGTGTAGTCGGTTTTTTCATTGGAACTACCTTTCTTTTATTATTTATTCAAAAATAGTACGAAGAATTTTTTCAACAACAGAGCCGCCGCAATCGCCAGAGACACTACTTTGAATCTCCCGCATAATTCAAATTTTCAGAAATCCTCAATAATGGAAACTGCGGAACTTCTAAAGGATAGGGGAATCCAGGCTTCATTGCGATCATATCGATTTTTGTCAATGTGATGGACTTCAACAACTCATGATTGACCGTTATCGATTTGGCATATTTATTTTGGAGTGCATCCAGTTGAGCATTCCAATATTCCGATCGTCCGCGCTGGTCGTCCGATCTGAACATTCCTTTTGCGAGGCCTGAATCGATGATACTCTTTTGAATGCATGAAGAAAAAAAAGAATCCTTCCAGAGATTCACCGTTTTCTTGACTTCGCCGGATTTCTCCAATTTCTTTTTATATGCCGCTTTGGTCAGGTAATAGTCGCGAATTAAATCAATAACCGCCAGTTTAAATTGTGTCCGAAAATTCGAGCTGTCGAGGGCGGTTGTTCTGTAGACGAGAGGGTGAGTACGGATCAGATTTCGAAAATCTTCCATGGTCCACGCTTTCTTCTCCAGGAGAAATAACTGTGATCCCCGGTCTCTCTCCGGTATGTTCCCTTCGATGACAAATGGAATGTGCAATGAATCATCTTTCTTTTGTTTAAAATAGTTCGCCCTCGCCCATGCCGACAATGCTTCAAATGCCTGTTTTTGAAATTCCAGGCGTTTCCCTTTCATCACTTCCCTTTGGTACTCGCGCCACCGGACGGCAGCTTTCCGGTTGCGCAGGACATCACTCACCTTACTCCAATGCAATTGCTGCTCTTCACTGCTGATGCGAGGATGGACAACCCATTTATTTATTTTCATGACCAAGAAGCCGCCATCGCTCAATTGTACCGGTCCGATGACGGATCCGGTATCCACCGGTTCGGTAAACAGCGCGTTATGGATTGCATCATCATCACCATCCTCATATTTTACATGATGAAGGGGCTGCTTGCCCAGCGTCTCTTCAATTTCCCTGAATAATCGTGCGGACCCATCGGGAGAATTTTTCATGACGTCCCGTGCGCGTTCAGCAAAATTTTTATTCGGCAGACGATAAAACTCAACCTCGTATTCCCGTGTTGCTAACGCGTATGCCGCATTTACTTCCCCGGGATTCAGTTTTATCTTCTCGAATGCTTCCTTGTAATAAAGCTGGGCACGCATTTCCTGCTCTTTGATGCCTTCCACATTAGCCTGCATGCCGGAGGTCAGTGTAAATTTCCGTGAATGTTCGGCTTCCAGAGCGAGAATTTTTTCCAAAATGAGATTATGGAGAGTAGTTTCTTTGCTTTTAAAATTATCAGGACGGACCGTGAATTCACTCCGTTCTTTAAAATCCTGCACGGTGATCACTTTTCCTGCTACGGTCGCCAGTACTTCGCTCTCCGATGGCCTCACCGATGAAGTGAACTCTGCCTGCTTGATCTGCCCGGGGAGCGCTTGAACCAGCACGCATAATAAAACAATGCATCCAGGAATGAGAACCTTCAATATATTTTGTCTCGATCCTGCCGGTTTCCACTTATCCCCTAAAGGTGTTTTCTTGACCAAGCGCCAGCACTCTCCCTCCGCGCTGAGGGGAGAAATGCGATGTTCTTCTCCTGAGAACCGGTTGGTTTTTATATGAGGGATAAACATCTTGATCACACTGCTATCGATTATTGGAATTGCGGAACCATGCTCATGAATACATTTGGAACGGACGGACTCACTATTCTGACTCCTCCCTCCCTGTTCGGGAAGGAGGAGGAGAATGATGAAGAATTATTTACAACCCTGCGACTTTTTGCAAACCGCATTACTTCATTAACACCAGTTTTTTGGTATCGGAGAAATTCGCTGTCTGCAGTTTATAGAAATACACACCGCTTGCCAGTGAAGAAGCATCCAATGAAACCTGATGATTTCCTGCACTGTAATTCCCTGCGGCGATTTCTTTCACCACTTGTCCCAGCACGTTGACCAGAACCAGCCGCACATCGCTCCGTACCGGAAGATTGAATTCGATACTGGTGGTCGGGTTGAACGGATTAGGATAATTCTGCGATAACGAATAATTCGCCGGCAGATTGTTGGGCGATTGCTCAACTCCGGTCGGAGTAAGCGTCACGGTGGTTCCAACATTATAATATTTGTTCGTTGCAAGATTCGTCGCAATGGTTGTGGCTTTATTCGGCCACGTAACGATCAGACTATCGATGGTTGCTGCACTGCCGACGCCGAAGTTTGCCCAAAGTCCGGCACAGGAAGAACCGCCTTCTGAACCGGCATTAATAATGCGGGTTAACTTCGAGGAACCAGCAACCACACGAACTCGAGTGCCGATAGCAGCACCGTTGATGCCTCCAGTTCTCTGCGCTGCAGTTACCGTAGGAATAACTCCGATCCATTTATTGGCGCCGCCTGAACTCGTCATCAGTCGTTTATAACCGATGCCATGGGTGAATATATCCAAGTAGCCGTCACGGTTATAATCGATAACGACCATCGTTCGGCCGCCGGTTCTTGCAGTATCAGCGCCGATTCCAGTCACCAATGAAAAGCCTGTACCGCCGTTATTCTTGAATATTTTTTGAGTACCGTTAACAGATCCGATAAAAAGATCCATATATCCGTCATTATCATAATCACCAAACATGCATCCTCGGGAAGTGGACCACGAGTCTGAGCTGGTATCGATACTGTTCATCGCTGCACCAACCTCGGTGAAAGTCTCATTGCCGTTGTTTTTAAAGAGCTGGGGTTTGTAGACCACACCATTTTCCGCCGCGGTGAAAGGGACCACGTACAGGTCCTGGTTTCCATCGTTGTTAAAATCACCCCAGCAAGACGATATGGCATAATTACCGGCCAATCCGATAACGGTGGGATCCGTGCTGCTTAATACTCCTCCGCCATCATTCTTCAACAGTTCACTTTTTTGCGGCTGGTTGCGGAAGCAGGGCATAAAGAGATCCATCGCTCCATCGTTGTTGTAATCGACGGCGAAGGGATTCCAGCCTTCGATAAGAGAAATCGTTGATGTCACGGCGAGATTTGTTACATCTGAAAAACTAATTTTATTTGCGACGGTATAATCATTATGGAGAACCGTGAGCGGACCGGCATTACTGCTTGGACCGCCATTTCCGGAGCCTAACGAAATATCAACATATCCGTCGCCGTCAAAATCGGCGCATGTTAAACCCCATTTTTGACCGGTGCCGCCGCAGGCCAATGAAAATACCGAGTCAAATGTAGTGCCATTATTTCTATAGATTCCGATGCCGTCATTAGTCGTAAACGCCAGATCCAACTTCCCATCATTGTCAAAATCCGCCCAAAACGTGCCATGCCGGTACATCGGGTCTAAATAAATGATCGTTCCAGGAGTGGCATCATCTTTTGTCGTTTTGGATA
Organism: Ignavibacteriota bacterium; assembly: GCA_003819715.1. GTDB lineage: Bacteria > Bacteroidota > Ignavibacteria > UBA10030 > UBA10030 > Fen-1298. The sequence continues at coordinate 9,758 of RPQN01000067.1, forward strand.
CCTTGGTAAACCATTTTCCATTGATCGCTTTTCCGTTATTATGGTACAACAAGCCTGCATTGCCTTGATCGGAAACGGCAACGTCCAGGTACCCATCTCCATCATAATCCCCCCATGCACATCCCTGCATCCCGTCAATGTTAAAAATTCCCATTGCCGTTGTATCTCCCATACCAGTATAGGTTTGTGCATTTGCTAATGGTACTGAAAGCGCGAGAAGTGCTACACCTGCCATTACAAAAAGAATAACTTTTTTCATTGCTTCCTCCTTCAAATAGGAATAGATGAATGAAGTGTTTTTGAAGTTGAACCCAGAACAACTTCTGACCGTTCAATTAATGGGTTGGAACAGTTGCAAATAAAATATTTCTAAACCCTGAAGATTCACCTCCTTGTAAATGAAGAATCAAGTGATTCATGAGTTATTGAATGGTGTGATCAATTGTATTAATTTTTTTAATATTCGAAAACTCGAAACGAATTAAAAAATCATTCCGCGAAATCGTCAACTCTCATTATTCAGATAGGCTGCTATTAAAATGGCGCCGACCAGGACCATGATACCATCACCATACAACTTCAAGCACGGAATCCTTTTTGTATTTCGAGCATATGAGGAAATTGCGTGTCATAATGGAAAAATCCGGCCGTGGTCAAAAGAAATGCGGACCATTCAAATGCTCAACCACCAGGCATTTCTCTGTTTTTGTAAAAAGGCACCGCTCTCTGATAATTAAAATGCCGAGAGCATTCAATTACTTTATTCTGGTATCCATTTACAGCAATGGAAAGGAATGATAAAAATGAATAATTACTCTGAGCTGCATTTTCACATTATAAAATACATATATCGTTATTCAAGGGAAAGGGGAAAAAATAAATCTAAATGGGTTAAAGAATAATTGAACCGATTCAGCGTTGTCACAAAGGATTATCAGTGCAAGATAAACAACCGGTTCAACTCATTGCACTTCTTTCCCCTTTACGGGGATTCAACTTTCCATCTCAAGAGGCCGTTGCATCATCGTTCTTATTACTTCATGCAACAAACCATAATGAATAACCATACTTTAAACATAAAGAATACTCAGATTAAATATTAGCCACTTTGCACTATTCATTCACCAAATACCGCAATAGAATAAATAGATGCCGTATGGCACAAGGACGTGTTTATAAGACCTGAAAATTTCCGGCGGTCAGACTCAAAGAGTACGGGGGATGCCTGCTGAATTATCGTTCTTCATTCAACATCGCCGTCAATTCTATCGACGCGTACGATAATTCCGGCGCCCGACAATGACCGGACTGTTTCACGATCCCCCTCAAGGGAGAGGCGGATAGGCTCCAACATATCGACCATTTTTTATGGATTGTCCAAGAAGCGTACTGATGTTCGCTGGAAGCGGCATTCCGAGTGTCGATCCTGGAAAGGTATGGACGATCTGGTAATTGCCTAACTCTCTGCTCTTGAACAAGGGACCGTCATAGTTTATAAATATGCGGCTGTTCGCCGAGAATTCCGGATAGAGTTTTCGTAAATTTTCCAACGAATCAATTCCTGCCTGACATTCAGCATTGGGTGCCGGGCTCCACCACATTAAAGGCGAAGATGCTTTTTCGGCATTCCGAATATAGACATTGTAATCCATGTGTTTCAAGAGAGCATGAGACAGCTGATTGCAGAGAGCGGGCGGCTGCCAGACGAACAGTAATGATCTGAGGTAATTTGGACCTCCGACGAGGAGGTTATTCACAAAAATATGTCCATCCCGTTTGTCCACATCCGGACCGGTGCTGGAATGCCAGCCAAACGTACCGTCATTCGCAGGGGTCCGTTCATTCCGCGCAAAACATACCGTACTATTGACGAATGTATTTTGATAAACGAGCACGTTTGAACTGTTCAGTATAAAAATTCCCTGATCACAATTGACAAAAACATTGCCGGCACAAACGGCGTTTTTTGATATTTCAAAGAAGAATCCGTTTTCACTCGGCCATGGTTTTTTACGGTCCAATGTTCGATTGACGCTCCCGACCCCTTCAACCCAATTGTTGAGAAAGCGGCCATCCACGTTGCCGACATCGTACCAGATGCCGTTGGAATACGGAAGGTCGATCACCAGGTTTTCCTGACAGGTGACCCGATAACTCTGGTTAAATATTTTCACAGCCGCCGGATAATAGCCGGTTATCTTTTCAATGTTATTGCGGGAGAAAATATTTTTTTCCAGAAGCACATCGGACGAACCGATGATGTAAATACCTTCGGTGCTGGTTTCGGTTACCTTGCATCGCCGGAGCGTCAGTTTATCACCCCGGAGATATGCCGCCACTCGAGAACAGAATGAAATGGTGCAATCCTCAAGGGTTGTACCGATGACATCCTTTCCATGGTCCGACTCTGCAGATAATGCTTCCGGTTCCTTTCCTTCGACCTCTATTGCACGGTAGGCATATTGCGTGAACGTTATTCCACGAATGGCCGGGCCCCGGTGATCCGGAGTTTTACCGTGGCATTCTTTCATTGTTCTAACGAGGGCGGCATTGAATGCGGTAATTTCGACTAATCGATTTGTCGGATCTACACCGATATAAACCTGCTTCGTATCATAATCGATGTAGTATGAATTTTCATTGACATCCCCTTCTCGACCGGCTGACTGTAAGAACTTCCCGTCGATAAATACCATATCATTGTTAAAAATATGGAGCGGGGTCTCTTTTCCATACCGATCACGAGACCACCAGCTATCCGGCTGGGACGGAAACAAATGAGACCATGATGTCTTCCATAGCTCGTTCCCCAAATTCTTCCAATCTGCGGCGATAAACGTTCCTTTGAGAACAGGTTGTTCATCTGCATAGGGTTGGATCGTAATTCCCTGGTTCAAGAGTAAATTGCCGGTTCGATAGGTACCTCCGCGCAACACAATGGCATCGCCTGTCCGTACGCGCTCCATGGCGGCTTCAAGAGATGTAGGCGTATTGAGCGATTCGCCTGACTGTTCCGCCTTCCCGTCAACAGCGACGTAATAAATTTTCCCGGCAACGTGCGGCAGGGTGTACGTTTGATGCATCGGACCATAAGGACCTCCGGACGGCTGTCCGAGAGCCGGGATATCTGCGGTGACGAACAAGAGAAAACCTAATATGAGAATTTGGCAATGTGATTTCATCGGTCGCTCCTGGAAATTAAATTGAATAATAATATTGGCGCTCCATTCGTCCTGGGCTCACTGTGTTAATTAATTTGTATCAACTTCCTGCAAAGGTTTTTTATTTCTTCTTCCTTTATCGGATCATATTTTGTATCATGATAATCATTTTGATGAGACCAGAGGAGTTTCATCGTTTTTGTTTCAACTAAATACATATGTAATTGTAATCCGGACCATTGATAGTCGTACGCAAAGGGATGATCATACAATAAATCAAATGTTTGCGCCTGCTGGATATCGTTCTGCTTTGTCTCCTCGGTTGTTCCAAACGCTGTCCCATTCACAAATAAAAACAATTTTGTCGTCACTTTATCCGTTAAGAGCCGCATTTCCGGAATGACCGGGAACATCCCTATCGTTTCTTTCGCGCGTAACAGCGAATCGTTGAATTGTTTAGCCTTTTGCGTTGATTTCGAGAAGAACCGGGGGAGCCATCGATCAATGATGGCCGAATCAGAAATCACGACCGCTGACTGCGCAATAAAATGATCCTTGTCGATAATACTCTTCAATACCTCTGCAACTTTTCTTGAAATAAAAACGCTGTGCCCTATCTTTACATTTTTTTCTTCTCCACTCTTCTCAGAATATTCGACTAAGGGAAACAGGATAGACACGGAATCAACACCCGATTGGTATCTCTCGAAGTCATTGCTGACCCACTTCGCGTGACTGCATCCTGCGATGAGAACAACCAGAACAATAAAAGTGAACAATTTACTTCTGTTCATTTTTATGCCCCCTTAAAAATTTGGTGTGTTCAGCAAACCACTTACTTCAATAGTAAGAGCTTTCTTGTCTCCATGAAATTACCCGATTGCAGACGATAGAGGTAGACCCCGCCCGCCAATCCTGTTCCCTCGAACATTACCGTATGGCGGCCGGCGTGCTGCACACCGGAGATCACGATCGCCACTTCCGTTCCAACAAGAGAGTAGACCTTCAGCGACACATATCCGTTTTCTGGAATTGAATATTGAATCCGGGTCACCGGATTAAATGGATTCGGATAGTTCTGCGAAAGAAACGGCTGCGCCGGAATCCCTCCATCATCCGACACCGAGACGATGAAAATATCCGTTTTAAAATATGCGGCTGTCGAGTATTCGCTTGTTCCGTGTTCGTTCGACGCACTGACGCGCCAGTAATATCTCGTGCTTTCGGCAAGCGGGCTCAATTGTATTGTGGTGTCCGTGATGGTCGTATCCGTAATGATAGACGGAGAAAATGTACTACTGGTCGAAACCTGAAGATGATAGGATGTCGCGGAATCCGAACTGTGCCAGAATAATACCGGATTTCGCGGAACTCCACCAACACCCACCGGCGAAATGGCCACCGGTGCAAATGGACTTACAATATAGGTTCGCAGCCATTGAAGTGCCGGCCGCTCGGCATTTCTTGAGTCCAAGAGATTGGCGTTTCCCTGCCATATATCCCCGTCAACATATCCCCACAATGTAATCCCTTTGACTGCGGGATGTTCCCAGAAAATGGGGAAATATGTTTTATAGTTCTGCAGTTGAACGCTATCCACCGGTTCATTAATATCGAATTCGGTAATATAAATCGGCAACCCTTTCGCCGCGAGCCTGTCAAGATTACTTTTTATCGTCGGAATCGACCATGTGTAGCCGGAACCTTTGAATTCAAAATAATGGCCCTGTATGCCGAAACCATCGATTAACCCTCTTACCTTCAAAGTATCGATAAGAGCCATATATCGGTCGGTCGCAGTATTGTTGTGTAAAATATTATATTCGTTCAAGTGCAGCTTCACACCGGGAGCGCAATATTGCCTTGCCCACCGAAATGCGGTAATCACCCAATCCCAGCCGGTTGCACCATCTCCTCCAAGTGCATTTTTGAACGGTACCTGAGTCGTAAACGGTTCATTGACGACATCGACGAAATTGATATTGGGGTATCTCGTACCCACAAGACGAATCCATTCTTCTACCTGTGCTCTCTGGCTTGCTGAATCAAGCGATGTAATCCATCCCGGATATTGACTGCCCCAGATAAACGTATGATGTCTGTAGGGAAAACCGTTGGTCATGGCATAATTATAGATATTATCGAGCGGAGTCCAGTTATATTGGTCCTGACTGCTTTCTACGCTTGCCCATTTCCCGGCATTGTCCGGTGTTACTTGATTCCAATACTTGCTAAAATTCGTGCGAATGCTGCGCATACTACATCCTAAAAATTTGCTTTTACCGCTTGCCAAAGGTTGTGCAATCAATTGCAGCGGCAGGAGCCCGACAACAAAGACGAAAACGAAAATAAATATGCTGCACTGCTTCCAAAACCGAGGACTTCCAAATCCCATAACCGATACCGGTTTTGTAAGATTCGCATATCTCTGAAGAAGAGGATAAATAAGAATATTTAGATCATGCATTAGAAAATCCTCAATAATGAAGAACATGCGTCGTGTGACCATTCCTTTGAGATGAGTGTTCTCTGACGAACACTTATTCTTAGGAAGTATTTAATGGTTTTGATACTGCATTTCATCAATTTCCCATCCTTCCTTGATCACCTCGCCCGCCACCATTTATCTGCACATATCAAAAAGCTCCTGAGGAACATTCCACCCAAGTTCATTCGCCTTCTTAAAATCCTCTTTCGCCTTGCTTTTTAATCCAAGGCCCAGGTTTGCAATCCCTCTATTATTATAGGCTTCGGCATACGTTGGTACAAGGCTGATCGCTTTATCGTAATCAATAATGGATTTCGCATATTCATTGAGTCTGCCGTACGCATTTCCCCTGTTATTGTACGCTTTTGCATCATCAGGTGACAGAGTAATTGCATGAGTGAAGTCAGAGATGGCTCCTTGATACTCTTTTAGCGATCGCTTTGCATTTCCTCGATCATTGTAAACCTCTGCATCATTTGGCGAGAACTTGATTGCTTTGGAGTAGTCGGTCACGGCTCCCAGATAATCTTGAAGCATACACTTTGCGTTTCCTCTATGATGGTAGGCAACCGCCAGTTTCGAATTTAATGTAATCGCACGGTTATAATCGTCAATGGCTCCCTTCCAATCTTCAAGTCCGCACTTTGCATCTCCTCGAATGCCGAATCCTTCCGCGACGTTGGACTTCAACTTGATAAATCGGGTTATTTCTTCAATAGTCCCTTTATAATCGTGCTGCGCATACTTTGAACTCGCACTCCGGAATAACTCGCCAGGACTTTCTTTTGTCTGAGAGATCGAGACCGGAGAAAGACCGAAGAGCACCATCAGAAGAGCGAGAATTTGATTCATTATTTTCGCTTCAACGGACGCCACATGTCACCTCATTCTCTTATTTCACCGATATGCCTGCACATATTATTTCATGAGAACTAATTTTCTGGTTTGTGTATACGTTCCTGCACGTAACGTATAGACATACACGCCACTCGGCAGTTTCGAAGCGTCAAACGTTGCCTGGTGAATTCCGGCGTTCTTCATTCCATTCACCAGAGTCGCCACCTCGCGCCCGAGCATATCGTACGCTTTTAATGTGACCACACTGTTCATAGGCAATTGATAACCGATCACGGTCGTCGGATTGAATGGATTCGGATAATTCTGGTTGAGCACAAAGGACGAGACCGTATTCCCTTGATCATCCGTCACACCGGTCAGGACTCCGAGCGCGGTCTTTAAATCATTCACCGCACTTCCGAAAGCTGAATCTGCCGGAACAGCGGACGAAAAATTAGCGGCTTTTACCGTGAGCGCAGCGTTCAATGCGTTGGCTACGTTCGCCCATGATGCTGTTGAATAATTATTTTGATTCAGCGTATTAACCACCGTGATAAGGGAATCCAATCTGTGATAATGGATTCCGACGTTCACCACCGCATAAAATGAAGGTTTGCATTGATCTGTTGAATCCCACAGAGAGGAGTTCACATTGAACGTATATCTGTCGTTTAATCCGTCTTTGGTCACATTTATAATTTTACCCCGGCCCGATCGGTAGCTTCGGTCCATGAAGCATTTTAACAGCATACTAAATTGATTGGCCTGTGCGGTCAATTGCGCGTACGTACTTTTCACATCGAGCTCCGTGACCGCCATTTCAGTGCAAATCGTATCAAATTTATTATACGAGGCAATCCATTGTGCTGCAGTCGGAGATGATATGTTGTCGTGTTCCTGCATGCCAATGCCATCTAAATATCCCGCACGAAATATTGGTCCGCATACCCTCACCATGCCGTCAGCCTTACTGGCAGTCGAGGTGTTATAATCGTTGTAATAAAGCTTCATCTGGGTTTCGCCGTATTGAACGGTATACTTACGGGTGAACTCAAACGCCTTCATGATAAAACTATTGTCGCCAAATGTTGAGTACCATTCATTGCCGGTTGAACGATCTGTTCCATTATCGTTTACCGCCTCGTTCACGACGTCGATCGCCACGACCAATCCCGGCCATCCTTCGTGGATCAATCTGATCACCTCTTTAATATAATATTCCATGCGCTGGGTCATCAGCGCTTTCGTTAAAACCGCACCGGTCGATGAATACCCTGTGCGAAAGAAAGTGGTACCCGGAGTTTGGCTGTGCCATACCAACGTATGTCCGCGGAATTTAAATCCCTGCCTCTGTGCCCAGTTGAACTGCGCGATCATCGCGGAATTAAATCTTACTATCGGATGTATATTGATAGAATCTTTTTCTATTTGCGTTGCTGCTGCATTATACGCAGAAGCGCTTCCGGATATATTTACGGTATTTACCGGCTTCATATTATTGCCGGGACCCATGGAATTCATATGGTATTTTATCAAATATCCGCCGTTGAGGTCATATACTGCGCCTGTTGGAAATTCCGGATCGGTAGGAAAGCCGATCGCATTGTACGATAAAAGACATCCGATATAAAAATCATTGGCGTAGACATCTTTCAGTGCCGGAACATTCGTTTGAATTTGCGCAAACGCCGGCGTGGAGAACAGGAGAAATACTGACATGGAAATTATATTCATAAACCGTTTATTACTATACCGTTGATGATGAACAAAAACCTCTTTCATAACAACTCCTTCACGTTAAACCAATCGATTAATTCTATTGTACTTTCCATAAATTGGAACGTCTTGCATCCTCTTTACCCGTACCGCATCAAATGCCAAGATCGAGGAACGCTGTCTCAAACCACGACTGTATCCTTCCAGCAATAAATCGATCCCCCGCAGACATTCTCGTCTTTCACATAACGGCTTCCCTTCAATACTCCATATAAAAAACCCGACCTGCGAGGACAGGCCGGGATAACGAGAAAACATTTTTTCTAATCACATATCAAAACAAGTACAGCTCACTTCTTCCGTGAGCCGTACTTGAATTACTACTCCCTTACTTCATCAATACCAGTTTCTTCACAGAAGTAAAGTCTTTCGTTCCATTCTCACTTCGAGCATCAATTCGATAGAAATAGACTCCGCTGCTCATTCTCCCTGCATCAAACTGAACAGTGTACCTGCTCGCTGATTGCGTCTGGTTGACAAGCGTGGCAACGGCTCTGCCAAGCATGTCGTAAATCGTCAGAGACACATGAGAGGTCATGGGAATCTCATATTGAATTGTTGTAGTCGGATTGAACGGATTTGGATAGTTCTGCGCAAGCATATACTCCGTCGGTATTGATAAATCCTCAGATTCTTTCACACCCACTGGAATACTTGCCGATGTGGTATCCACTTTCACGTCTGTAAGTTTCAACGACTTTGTCGATGCGTTTGTATTAAACGCAAAAGCAAGGCTATTGAACTTTTCAGTCGCCGGAGCAGCAACACTGGACGTTGCAACATACGTGTAACCAGGTTTGTACAGTGTAAACGTCACATCGTTGTTCCCCGTCGATTTATGGACGACCGACATTTTGAAATTGTACACACCAGCTCCACCGACTGCATTATTCGGCATTTGAGGAATTGCGCCGAGCATTGTGCCATCCGTTAACAGCCACGGACCGGGTGCGATGGTGCCAAAATTACCTGACTTGTTATTCGCCCATGTCTCCTGAGCATTTGCGCCACTCTGCGGGATGAAGAGATATCCAACGCCGCTTTCAGAACCGTCCCAGCGCGTGGAATCGCCCGTACCCACAATTTTACCGGTCGCAGTGTTGCTGAGAGCGATACGTAAACTATTCTTCGCTTCAAAACCGCCGCCAATAAATTCCGCTTTACCAGTAATGAGAAGTCCTGCGCCATCAGCAACATTGAATTGATCGATTAAACCGCTGACTGCAGTCCAACCGGTGTTCACAGCAGTTCCTCCAATACCGGCATTGCCAACTAATGTATCCGGCATAAACTTCCATCCGCCAAATCGGTTGCCTAAAATACCCCATTGATCGACATAAAACGCCTGCCAGGGTGCTTTAGGAACTATAATGGGCGCACCAATATCAACTTTCACTGCTAATAAATTGACTTGAGTGGCTTCCATGTCGTTGTTAAAGCCAAAGCCTATACCATTAAACTTCGTTGTTGTTGCCTTTGTTTGAACTGTGCCGCCAAACCAGTACTTGTTATTTACTTCAACCAGCTTCCATCTAACTTCATTGATGGTGTCGTTGATTGGTTGTACTGATATTGCCCAGTTATAAATACCAGCGATCGCAACAGCATTACGAGGAGCGTTCTTTACTTGCGAAAATGGTCCGCCGCCGTTGCTATTGGTGCTCGTCCAGCCGCCATTGTTAACCAACCAGGCAGTACCCTGATTACCCTGAGGCCAGCTATTATAGGTATTGGACATCGTGCCTGTTCCGCTGATCGGATCGAAC
>RPQN01000068.1 GCA_003819715.1 Ignavibacteriota bacterium
CTGCTGCGCTCGGCAGGGTTTGAAGATGCAGCCTGTACCCCGCTGACATTCGGCATCGCATCTCTGTATCTGGCAAAGAAAGAATCATCACTATGAGCAGTACAAAAATCATTCGCGTTGGCCATAGTCCCGATCCGGACGACGCATTTATGTTTTACGGCCTGTCGTCGGGCAAAGTCAAGCTCGAAGGAATCACGATCCAGCATATGCTCGAAGACATTCAATCCCTGAATGTGCGGGCCCTCAACGGCGAGCTTGAAGTGACCGCTATTTCTGCGCATGCGTATCCCTCGGTGGCCGATAAATACTGGATCATGAGAACCGGTGCAAGTATGGGCGAAGGCTACGGCCCCGTCCTCATCTCAAAGAAATACAAGTCTCTTGAAGAACTGGCCGGCAAAAAAGTGGCCACCCCCGGCAAGCTGACGACCGCGTCGCTCATTTTCAAAATCTTTACCGATGGAATGGACCATGTCGACGTTCCCTTCGACCGGATCATGGAACGCGTTGATTCCGGGGAATTTGCCGCCGGCGTGATTATTCACGAAGGACAAATCACGTATCATCAGCAAGGGTTTAACAAGATTTTAGATTTCGGCGAATTATGGAAATCAAAGTTCGGCGATCTGCCTCTCCCGCTCGGCCTTGATGTCGTACGAAAGGACCTCGGAGAAGAACTCGCACGAAAACTTTCTTTCGGATTGAAGGAGAGCATCCATTACGGCTACACGCACCAGGCAGAAGCGATTCCCTATGCCCTGCAATACGGACGCGGAATCGATACCGGACTTGGCGAGCGCTTTGTTAAAATGTATGTCAGCGAGCTGACGGTGGATATGGGCGAACGCGGCAAAAAAGCGCTTGAGACTCTCTTCCGGCTCGGCGCCGAACGCAACCTCATCGCTCCTGTCGGTCCCATTGAATTATTTTAAGAAATGAGTCTCACCACTCAGTAAGAAATAAAATGAAGCAACTTGTTATTCCAGTAAATCAGGTATTGAACCTCCCTTTATTTCCCCCTTCATTTGAAGAGGGGATATGGGGGGGGGGATTAATTCTAGTTTTATTGAAGAAGTATTAATCAAATCGATACTGTGATCAGCTATAAATGATTTTTTAACATATTGACGCAGTGGTCACATTTTTCATTTTTCCTTTATTATTGAATTGATCGGCCTCTATAAAATATTCGATTCACACGTTTACTTCTACTCAAATACGTATTTCAAGTATTTAGTGAAGCAAAAACCCAACCGTGCTGATATTAACACGGAGCTTCGGAATATTGCCTCAAAGGGACACATCGAAATTCCCGGCGAAGACCCGGAGCAGCTTGCCAAGCGGTGGATCGATATAATCGATAAATGGAAACTGGAACGGCTTTTGCTCTTCAGCGCCATTCCCGGCGATGAGGATTCGATTGTCAAAGCGGTGAGGGCGTTCCCGACACGCTTTTCGGGGATGTTCGTCGTCGATCCCAATTCCAATCTCCTGATGGAAAATGCGACAAGGCGGATTCAGGAAGATAAATTTAAGGGAATTTTCCTTTTCCCATCGCTCTATCAAATCAAGGTCAGCGACGAGTGGTTGTATCCTCTCTACAACCTCATCCAGGAAAACAATGGTATTATATTTGTGCAGTTCGGTAAATTAATTATGCGGCCGCGGGAATACGCCGGCATCCCTATCGTCACCAATAGCGAGTATGCGAATCCCATCGATTTGATACCGATCGCGAAGAAGTTTGGAGGGATCAAATTCGTTATTCCGAGTTTTGGCGCCGGGAAATTTGAAGAAACACTGGAGGTCGGGAAACAATGTCCGAATGTCTACGTGGACACCGCCGGATCAAATTCCTGGATTGCCGATCATCCTTCAAAACCCGACATGCGGCGCGTGTTTCAGAGTTTTCTGGAAACGTACACCGCAAAACGGATCCTGTTTGGATCAGGTTCAGGCCTTCTCCCGCGCGGGTACCGGTACGATATCGTGGACAACCAGCTTAAACTGGTCCAGGAAATGCGCGTTCCGATTCTCGAAATAAAAAAAATGTTTTACGAGAACCTTGCAGGATTAATCGACAGCGTCTAAGATCATCCAGATGTATAACGATTAAAGCAATATTTTACCCCCCAACTGTTATAAACAGCCTTCTTCATCGTCATCTGTTACTGACGTCCCCGGTATGCCTCTTCTTCCACACGTTTTAAGAAACGATTACCACCTGCTCCATTCCTGAGAACCGGCATCATTCCATGACACATTATGAGATTAAGATCGGGCTTCTTCGCTTCACACCTGCGAAGAAACACCCTGACGTTATCCGCCGCTATTGGAACTTTCATCTTTTTGAAGCTGTTTTATTGCCGAAGGCAATGATGAACTCAAGAGTTATTCCATCACTTCAATATCATTCAAACTTCAAGGAGGTTGACTTATGAAACTCGCATTGCTCACACTCATACTTGCAGGCACTGTCGTCGTGCGCGCTGAAATCGTCGGAAAGAGTGTCGATTATTCAGCGGGGGGTGTTGCATTGAAGGGCTATCTGGCATATGACAATTCAATAAAAACCAGACGGCCGGCCGTCATTGTCATTCATGAATGGTGGGGCCTGACCGATTATCCTAAAAAACGTGCAGAAATGCTCGCGGGATCGGGTTACGTTGCATTTGCTGCCGACATGTATGGCGACGGTAAGACTGCCGATAATCCGACCGATGCGCAGAAGTACGCCGGCGAGTCCATGAAGGATTTTTCCACACTCAAGGAAAAATTTTCCGCTGCAATTGATCTCTTAAAGAAAAATGAATTTGTCAACCCCGATAAAATCTCGGCGATCGGTTACTGTTACGGCGGCGGGGTTGTGCTCAATATGGCGCGTGCCGGACTTGATTTAAAGAGCGTCGTGAGTTTTCATGGCAATCTGACGCCGGCACTCACCGCTCAGCCGGGAACGGTAAAAACTAAAATTCTCGTCTGCAACGGAGGAGCGGATAAATTTACCTCTCCGGAAAATGTTGACAGCTTTAAAAAAGAAATGAAAATTGCCCGGGTAGATTATACCGTCAAATCTTACAGAGGCGCGTTGCACGCATTCACCAATCCTGCGGCAACAGAACTGGGGAAAAAGTTCAAGATGCCCATCGCCTATAACCTCCATGCCGATAAGAGATCATGGACAGAAATGAAAAGCTTCTTAAAAAAGACTTTAAAGTAGCCGCTCTCTTCTCTCTCCTATAAAAACCTCCGTATGACTGCGGAGGTTTTTTCTCTTGAGGAGAGATCTATTTCCGTTTGAGTGTTACACGTGCGAAGGGTTGAAGAGTGCCGTTCTCTTCGCCGTCCATATGCCGCTGCCAGGTATCATCAGCGTTGTTATAAAAAAACGCCGAGTGGAAAAGGCTCCCGCCGCCTCCTTTGAAGACGAATGCCATTTGAGTCCTGTCCTTCGGTGCATGACCGATTGCCTGGGTCGAAAGGCCGCTGCCGCCGGTACAATCGAGCCAGAGACAATCATACCCCTTCGATGATTGATCCCTGCCGATATACAACTATCGCTTCGTAGGCCGGATTCCCCTCACTGTTTTTTTCATGCGATTATTCCTGTATCTGAATATACTGATGGCCCAACACCTACTCGACCGCAATATCGTGTATGGTTTCTTCTCCGTCAATGAATCCCTGAAGAGTCCCTTGACCGGTCATATGGTCCAGCAGCGTGTCCTGAACTATCGGTGGCTGTGCCCGGACGGAAGAGGCGATGAGGATTGACCAACGAGATAATCGTTTTGATTGCCTTCACGATATATTCTTCCTCAAGGAGGTGAATAACACAATATCCTCTCCGGATTATTTTTGTTTCGTATGGAGTGAATCCTTCTCTTTGAAAAGTAATGGACGGTCGATATTGAGGATATCAGGTCTGAGCAGCTTGACATCCTGCGGGGTTGCTTTTTTGTCCCGTTCTTTCTCTTTGCGTAATTGTTTCTTCGGATGATCATTTTTTATTCCCAACGTATCGGATAATAATTTTTGTTTTTGCTGCGCAGGAACTCCATCTGACCCATAAATAAATAATCCGGCACAAAATATTATTGCTAATGCTTTTATCATACTCTTTTCTCCTCGCTATTATACATCGATGCATGAAACAAATCGAATAACGTTACCACGGTGAGCCCTGATGATATGGAATAATCGTCATGAATCAATATTCCGGTTTATTCATTGATACGGATGTTCTCTGATGGAGTCAGTATACCGTGCATCAGAAAGAGGATCCCTGGAGAAGCGAAGACCACCCAGGCCCAGCCCTGCGGAAAACTGCCGCTGGCTGCAAAGTGAACGATATAGAATACCATCAGACTTCCTACCGTGATGCACCCGCGGCGTCGTTCGTTCCACCAGGCAATGACCATCCCTGTTGTTATTCCAAACGGAAAGAACACCAGTCCAATCCATTCGGTCGATTCAATTTTTGAAGGATCGAATCCTTCGCCTAATATAATAATATCATTCCGATGCTCGCCACACTCGCCGCTCTCGCACCCCAAATAATTACCTGATTTGATATATGGAATAACCGAGTCATGGGGTCTATCAGCATATATCAGGGCTATCGTCCTGGTGCGATCTATCAGTATCAGAGATAACGTGTGTGGTGTGAATACGATCGATAGAAATGTATCTGTTTTCGCTAATGGAATCAAGAATCGTCCATCGTGGAGTTCCATAAGCACTCACTTCAGAGCGCAAAACTATACGAATAAATCGCCTAATTCACTATTTTCGCGGGATTTCTGAATAGATTTGAATAAACGCCAGGAATTTCGTATCTTATTAGAAGCCGCAGCTATCCTGCCTTATTCATCAATATCGTATTGCAGCATCCGATGATGAGAACAGCAGAAATTATTCATTTGGAGTGCACCATGGCGAAACCTTTTAAACATTTCTTACTCACACCGAAGCAAGCCGAAGAGAAGGCATTCATCGTCGATCAAATGAGAACAAACCCCCGCGGCCCGTGGATCAATGGCAAGAAAACGACCCTGCCGAAACTTAAAGGGTCGCACGGTTCGGACAAGAAGAATTAATTCAGAGTCACACTTCGTTTCTCCATTCTGCTTTGGACAATGATTCCGAAACAGCATGTCATATCATCTTCGCTGCCAACTTCTCCGTCAAAGCCAGGGTGTGAGATCCATGAATACGCAGGATATTGCCGATGGATTGACCACAGGGTATGAATGGGGATGCGCCGTTCTCGATAGTATAGGTTAATTCCTACAGATAAATCATCCCTTTCCCGATACCGTCCAAATCAATTAATAAATACTTTATTTCAAAGATTCGAAAACATTTGAAGTATGTATTTTATTACGGAGGTTTCTATGAAAGGCAGCATGATCTATTTTTTGTTTTCTGCCCTTTTATTCTCAACGGCTTTTTCAGTGGCATTCAACAAATTGAACCGGCAGCGGGATGAGTCCGAATATCTGTTCATTTAGTCTGAACCGCATGAGTTTCCTGGTGCAGAGAAAGTTCTCCCTCGTCAAACGACAGCCATAGATACCGGACACATATCCCTTCGCATTCCATTCATTGCGATGTCGCCGCAGTTTTTTACCGTTCACCAGCATGGCAATCAATTGTCCGGATGTACCAACGATCTCCAGCCTGACGTGAGCAGGGTTCGCAGAGAAATAAGAAATTTCGTTGATGGATTGATGAGAAGTTTGAGAGGGAGCCCGGGTCGTATTTTGGAGACTTGTTTTAGGAGTAGCGCTTCAGGTTGCACTTCTGCACAACCCTAGTGGAATTTGATCGTGTATGATTAAAGCGTTTCTGTGCCGAGAGCGGGACTCGAACCCGCACGCCCTTTGCAGGACACAGGATTTTAAGTCCTGTGCGTCTACCAATTCCGCCATCCCGGCCTGGAAGATTTAAGATTTTTAGATTGTAGATTTAAGATTGAAGATTTATGAATGAAGAATTTAAGAAATTAAGAAATGAAAATTTTAAGATTATGAGATAGCAGATAGGATCCTTTAATTCAAATTCTTCACTCTTCACTCTTCAATCTTCCATCTTCAATCTTCCATCTTAAATATTCCATCTTCAATCTTCCATCTTCAATCTTACATCTTCCATCTTCAATCTTACGAGGCGCCGAGCGGATTCGAACCGCTGCATAAAGGTTTTGCAGACCTCTCCCTTACCACTTGGGTACGGCGCCAAAAGCTCATATTCATATTTCAAAGATCATGATGATCATTTTTACATTACCAAGTCCGATATTCCCCAATCGTCTCAGATTAAAAAACCCCGCTGTCCGGTGGGCTTTGTGGCAGCGGGGTAAATTCTTTAGATAAGATTTCTCCGGACGTCTCTTTATACCGTCTTTCAACGGATTTATTCAGTTTCGTCAGGAGTGTCTCTGATTGCTGTGCATTCTAGAGACAGAGCGGGAAACGGGGCTCGGACCCGCGACCTCAACCTTGGCAAGGTTGCGCTCTACCAACTGAGCTATTCCCGCATGACCAGCAATAATATACCAAAAACGTCCACACTCTGCAAGAGTTTTTTCTCTGGGTGTAAATTTTGATAATTTATCGTAATAAACAGCCGGTTTACAATTATTTATTTTTTTAACCGGCCTCTCTTTCGAATCAGCATATCTGAATAGGAATCGCCTATGATACCGGTTTGAATAATTGCGAATTCCTTACAGAGTTTCTTCAGCAGCTTTTGCGCTTGTTGTTTCCCATTTTTCACAAGAACTTCAAATTCGATAAATATTCCCAGGCCGCGCACTTGATCGAGATGAATTCGCGAATTTTTATAGATCAGCAATCGGCGCTTTTTCGTCACAATGACTTTTTGCCCAAACGCTGATGAACATAACACATTGGTGAGTGCCGCATTTTTCACCGGAACAACCAGGTATTGGGAATACCGGCCTCCTCTCTTGTCCGGGCGGGTATAATAAATCATTTCCGCCGATCGTTTGTTAAGGATTCTGAGCTTCAGCCGGCCGCGTGGCACCTGATAGTATATATCGCGCTGCTGTAATGTGCCCTTTTCCCGTGCGTGAAGACGGTGTGCAATGTGAAGGGCCTCAGAAAGCGATGAAACGCGTGCTTTTAATTCCAGATTCTGAGGCATAATTATTAAGAAAGGTCTAATTTATAATATTTCAGAGTGTCTTTTCCCGTCGGTCAATATCCTATCGGCCGATTTCTACGATTTTATATTCCAGCATGCCGGCCGGGACTTTAATTTTCACGGTTTCACCCGGTTTCCTGCCAAGCAATCCGCTGCCGATCGGCGAAGTGACGGATATTTTATTCTGCTCATAGTCTGCCTCTTCAGGGGCAACAAGCCGGTATTCGATGGTTTGTTTTGTCCGGAGGTCCTGGATCTTCACCAGTGAGAGAATATAGACTTTATCCGTCTGCAGATTATTGGTATCGATGATCTGTGTACGTGATAATGTTTCTTCCAGCTTCGCAATCCGGAGTTCGAGGTGCTGCTGCGCTTCTTTTGCGGCATCGTACTCTGCATTTTCGCTCAAGTCGCCGTACCCGCGCGCCTCAGCAATCTTCGCTGCCATATCTGCACGTCCGACGGTTTTCATTTCGCGCAACTCATGCTCAAGCTCGGTGAGTTTCTCGCGAGTCAGATATACTTTGCCGTTATTATTTTCACTCATAACAACTTCCTTCTGCCGAAAAAAATCCCTTCAGCAGAATGTCTCTGAAGGGTCGATGCAAAAATAAAAGCCATCATCTTCGAGGATGGTGGCTGTTCTGTTCTAAAATTAAAGTATGAGATTAATTAGAGAGACGCAAGAATAATTTTGCTCTTTAATTTTTTTTACTTTTTCCCGTTTGCTTTGGCTCAATCAGAATTAAATGACCAAGTTTGTCCCGTTTCGTTGTCAGATATCGTTCATTATACCGATTCGGGTCGATCTCCAGCGGAACGCGCTCCACGACGTCCAATCCGTACCCGGTGAGGCCGATGATCTTCTTGGGATTATTCGTGAGCAGCCGCATTTTCCCGACACCGAGATCGCGAAGGATTTGTGCTCCGATGCCATAGTCCCGCAAGTCGGCACGGAATCCGAGTTTTTCATTCGCCTCAACGGTATCCAATCCTTCATCCTGCAAACTGTATGCTTTGAGTTTATTGGAGAGTCCTATGCCGCGTCCCTCCTGGCGCATATAGAGCACAACGCCGCTTCCTTCTTTTTCAATCATTTCCATAGATGCAACGAGCTGCGCATTACAATCGCATCGGAGCGAACCAAACACATCGCCCGTCAGGCATTCCGAATGGACACGGACGAGGGTGGGAATCTCCGGGGAAATTTTCCCCTTCACAAGTGCGATATGCTCTTTGCTGTCGGTCAGGCTTTTATAGAGATGAATTCGAAACTTACCGTACATCGACGGCAGGTCCGTTGAGGCAACGCGCTGGACCAGCTTGTCGCGCCGAATCCTGTATTCGATCAGTGCGCGGACGGTGATAATTTTCAAGTTGAATTTTTCGGCGATTGCCATCAGCTGTGGGACACGCGCCATGGTACCATCCTCAGCAAGGATTTCGCACAACACTCCGGCAGGGGCCAGCCCGGCGAGCATGCAGAGATCCACCACCGCTTCGGTATGTCCGGCGCGGCGCAGCACACCGCCTTCAATTGCCCGCAGCGGGAAAATGTGTCCCGGCCTGGCGAAATCAAGCGCCTGCGCTTTTGGATCGGCAAGTGCACGCACCGTGGCCGCCCGGTCTGCGACCGAGACCCCGGTGGTCGTCCCATGGAGGTAATCGATGGCAACCGTAAACGGTGTTTCATGAAGCGAGGTATTCGCTTCCACCATCAGATCGAGGTTTAATTCTCTGGCCCGCTCCGTGGTAATCGGCGTGCAAACAACACCGCGGCCTTCCTTCACAAAAAAATTAATCGCTTTGGGTGTCGCTTTCTCGGCTGCGAGAACAAAGTCCCCTTCATTTTCGCGGTCTTCATCATCGACAACGATCAGGATTTTTCCGTTCCGGATATCTTCAATCGCCTCTTCAATCGTATGAAATTGTGCCTGCGCCATTTCCTGTTCAGCTATTTAATCTCAGGCGCCGTTTCCGAAATAATGGTGGCAATGGAACCGCGGTCTAACTTTACTTTGACGTTATCGGCGATTTGAACCAGTACCGTCTTTTCGTCCAGACCGGCAATGGTGCCGTATATCCCGCTCGACGTGATCACTTTATCGCCCTTCTTCATGCTGTCGATAAGTTTCTGACGCTCTTTCGCGCGTTTCTGCTGAGGGCGGATAATCATAAAGTAAAATATGAGAATGATGGAACCAAACAGGATGACGTTGGACATCAATCCCGGGCCTTCCCCTTGATTCGGTTGACCCATAAGAAGTGTGTAATACTGTAGCACGGTATCCTCCTGTAATTAAGATGTAATTGATTTTCGCTGACTATAATTTAATTATTTACTTGATCTAAAGATAAAGAGCTCCGCCTGTGTCACGGTATGGACCGTGACACCCAAGGCGGTTTCTGAATTTGATCGTGACGCTCAGGACCATATCGGCAATCAGAAAAATACCGAGTATTCACGATATATGATAATGAATAATTCTCTTATATCTGTTCGGCTAACGCCGATGTTGTTTGCAATTTCGCGAGCATGGTCATTTTCCATTCTGCAAAGCGCTTTTCAATAATCGCCTTCCGCGCTTCGCTCGTCACCCATAAGAAGAGTGCGAGGTTGTGTATCGATGCCAATTGCAGCGCTAAAATTTCTTTCGTCACGAACAGATGGCGCAAATAGGAACGGGTAAAATTCCGGCACGTGTAACAATCACATTCGGCATCCACCGGTGTAAAATCGGTTTTATACTGGGCATTGCGGATGTTCATAGTCCCGCGGCGGGTCCAGAGCATTCCATTACGTCCGTTCCGCGTCGGGATCACGCAATCGAACATATCCACTCCGCGGTCAATCGATTCAATGATATTCTCCGGCGTTCCCACTCCCATCAAGTATCGCGGCTTATCCGCAGGAAGAAATTGTTCAGTGAATTCGGTCATTTTATACATCTCGTCCACCGGTTCACCGACCGCCAGACCGCCGATCGCATATCCGTCAAAATCTAATTTTACCAATGCGATTGCACTCATCTCACGGATTTCCGGGTAGACACTCCCCTGCACGATGCCAAAGAGAGCCTGCGAGTGTCCGTACAGCGCCGGCTGCTGTTCAACGGCGACCTTGCACCGCTCCGCCCAGCGGAGAGTCATCTCGTTCGACTTCTTCGCATATTCAAATTCGCAGGGATACGGTGTGCATTCATCGAACACCATCATAATATCCGAGCCAAGCTGCCGCTCAATCTGAATGACGCTCTCCGGAGTAAAGATATGCTGAGATCCGTCGAGATGCGACCGGAACGTCACGCCATGGTCAGCGATATCACGCAGGGCGGTAAGACTAAAGACCTGAAATCCCCCGCTGTCGGTTAAAATCGGCCTCTGCCAATTGATAAAACGATGCAACCCGCCGGCCTGTTCAACCACGTCCATCCCGGGCCGAAGATACAAATGATACGTATTGCCAAGAATAATTTGGGCGCCCAGTTCGATCAGTTCGCGCTGTTCGGTCGCTTTTACGGTTCCCTGTGTTCCTACCGGCATGTAAATCGGTGTTTCCACCATACCATGGTCGGTCTCAAGAACACCGGCACGGGCTTTGCCGTCCTGTGCAATGCATTGAAATTTCAAATGTGCCCAGTCAATAAAAAACCGCAGACGATAGTTTCTGCGGCTAAGAAATAATTTATTTCAGATTCTTCTGGTAAAATATACCCAGAAAATGGGCGGTTGTCAAATGGTGAACGGCGGCGATCCGGCACCCGGACATTGAGTTCATGGAATTAGTTGCCCGTGAGAATATGAATAAGATCGAGATCCGGTTCAAGCGAGACATTTTTCTCGAAATCGAACGTATAGATCCCGAAATCTCCCTTGTATTCCCAGTTACAGTACGCGATCTGATGTTCATCAAACACCGAGATAAGATCGCGGTAGTATGCCAGCCGCTCGTTCCTGTCGACATGCGGCAGGCAGCCGAATTCACCGCAATACAGCTGCAGACCCAGTTCTTTCGCTTTCTTGATTGCCGGGAGTTGTTCTTCAGCAAGCTTCTGCTTGTTCCAAACCTCCCTTGAGTTTTCCATGACATGAATCAGAACAGAATCCTGCTTTACAAAAGAATGGTAATCAGAATCGGAAACGACCTGTCCCGGATAATGCACCGGGCCCTGATAGGCTTTGAATGCGACCCAGCTTGCCGTGTGATGTGTAAAAAAGAGCGGGGAGTACGTATGCATACTCAATATGATGTTCCGATCGTTCTCAGGGACTTCGAGCGCCGGGAATGTACCCGGTGACTGCCATCTGTTTGATCCAATGAGGAACACCCTGTTCGGTTCCAGCGTTCGAAGGGACGACACTGCTGTTCTGATCAACTTGTTCCAATCCCCCGGATTATCAGCGACCGGTTCGTTCATCAGTTCGTAGGCAACCATGGAAACCGGATACTGTTTCAGGCGGCCGGACAGGTCGCTCCAGAGATGGATAAACGTATTCTGTGCATTGGTGTCAGTCCAGAGTGAATTGGAACCGCCTTCATTCACCGCATTGAAGTAATGCGATCGGAGAATGTGCAGATCCACAATAGCGCGCAATTTGTATTTTCCGCACCAGTCCAGGCAGTTCGTGAGATAGGTAAACGATTCATCGATCTGTTTCCCGGTGGTATCCCAGAGTTCTGCTTCATCAATGGGAATCCGGACGTGATCGTATCCGATACTCGCAATAAACTTCATATCGCGTTCAGTGATAAACGTTGCCTTCGGCGACCAGCCGAAATTCTGCGACAGCCAGTGACTGAGATTGACACCGCGGTGGATTTCAAAACCGGATGGGTTCATAACCTTCTCCTTCGCGAAACTATCAGCGTGAAAGCCTATAAATACCATCCCTCCAATACACCATTTCAAACACAAACGGAACATTTTCATAAGGACGCATCCCTTTTCAATAACGGTGATGTCTTTTCAATCAACGGAGAATAATTATTTTAAAAATTTTCTTAGTCCGCTTCATTCAAACGGAAGATCGCATAACTTACCGGGTTCATTTTAATCGAAACGGAATTATCCTTCAGGATGACGGATCCTTCGCCTGAAATCAATTTTGGTTTCCGGCTCTTATAACTCAACGTAAAAGAGGCGTTCGTTTCCCGGTTAGCCGGATTGATGACGACCAGCAGCCGATCTTTTCCATTGGCCCTGATATAGGCAAGCGGGTAGGCATTCTTTTCCGCGCAGACAGGCACGAATTCCGCATAGGCATGCAGCGCCTGCTCGGTGTTATGCAATTGAATTAATTCTTTCACGTGATGGAGGAGCGAGTGTTTATCCCGTTCCTGTGCTGCGACATCCGGCGCGCCTGCGGCGGTATCCACTGCTCTGTACAATTTCTCCGGGTCCGCTTTTGAAAATCCTTTATTGGATGCCCCGGTCCATTGCATCGGCGTCCGGTCGCCGGCGCGTCCCATATAGCTTCCCTCGATGTAGGGCAGACCTTCCACCTGTCTCATACCGATCTCATCGCCATAATACACAAAAGGCGTCCCGGGAAGAGTCAGCATGAATGCAAAAATAACCGTTATATCCTTATCGGTTCTGCCGTTGTTTTTTATCCTGGTTAAATCATGGTTTCCAAAAGGAACAGAAATATATCCTTTCTCCCTGCTTCCGAGGTACTGATCCATATACACGTCGATAAAGTGGGATATATCACCCTTCCCTTCGGCGTCGAAGAAACTATGGCCGTCATAATTCGCGTTCCGAATTTTCTCTTTCTGGAAGAGATCATCGTATCCGTTGAACCAGTGAAAGAAATCAGCATTGAATCCGCCGCCCATGGCCTGTTTCGGGTACGACCATTCCGATACCGTAAAGGACCCGGGATATTCCTTCTGCAGGAATTCATGCACGGTTTTCCAGTACTTGCTCGTTTCCGAACCATCGTCATTTTTCACCAATGACCCCGCCATATCAATCCTGAATCCATCGCAGCCCAACTTGAGCCAGAAGCGCATGACATTTTTCATCTCTTCCTTCAATGCCATCACATCGGGATGATCGACGGGGAGCTGCCACGGCTGCTGCGGATCCGGATTCGCATAGCCGTAATTTAATGCCGGCTGATGCCAGAAGAAATTATTCATAAACATGCCGTCGCGCTCACAGTATCCCTGAATGAAATTACTCCGGTATTTCTCCATTCCGGGAAACCACGTACTGTTTGTCCAGACGTACCAATTGGAATATTTGTTCGGTTTCGGATCGCACGATGCCTTAAACCATGGATGATCGATACTGGTATAGCTTGGGACATAATCGATAATGACGTGCATCCCCCTTTTATGAACTTCGGCGAACAGCCGTTTCGCATCATCATTGGTTCCATAACGCGGAGCCACCTTGTAAAAGTCGGTGAGGTCATATCCGGCATCGCGAAAGGGCGACTCATAAAATGGATTAAGCCAGATGGCTCCTATCCCCAGGCTTTTTATGTAATCCAGCTTTTCAATAATTCCCTGTAAATCCCCCACTCCGTCATTGTTCGAGTCGTAAAATGTTTGTGGATAGACCTGATAAAATACTGCGTTATCGGCCCATGAAGGACAACCCGGGCGTTGGGCGTTCCCGGTAACGAGGCATAATGTTTTTGAATTATTCTCTGCAACCTGAGCCTGTGATTGAACCATGACGGCAAAAGACATGAAAAGAAGGACAGCAGTACTGTTAAGGATTCGATTTTTATTTTTTATCATTTTATTCTCCGGCTTTTATATACAAATTTACGCCAATAAGTCATTGTTCACAGTGATCGTTTAGATGAATACTCCCTCGTTAAAGATCGAGCTGATGAATGACTTCACCCCAACCCTCTCCTGATAGGAGAGGGAGCTTTATCTCAATTTAATTGTAAATTTATTCAAGTTCACTTTTTCCTCCGACTGGATTTCGCCTCCTTCCCCTCCAGGGAGACGGAGGCCTAAAAACATAGCGGTTGCAATCCGCTTCAACTTCCTGGATGGGGTCAATGATCTTTTACTTTTGAAAATCTCACTCTTACACTCTGTTTCCGTACCAATTTCATATTGAGAACATTTTTATTCCCAAGCAAATCTAAACATTCAAAGAAGATCGTTCATGGAAGCTTCATTCACGGCTTCAATTTCAGCACGATGGGCGATATATCCCTCAAGTCCATAGAGCACTAAAGCCGCCCACACCATGCCATAACCGGCCATATGCAGCAAGGTGAATGGTTCTTGATAGAGGAAAATGCCGATAAATAATCCGATTGTCGGGGATATGTATTGCAGGATCCCGACCAGCGAGAGCGGTATCCGCTGAGCAGCGGAGGCAAACATCAACAACGGAATCGTCGTCACGATTCCTGCACCTATAAGAAGGATATCCGAAAGCGGATCACGATGAAGAAATGCTCCTGATCCAGCCGCATCTGAATAGAGAAGAAAACAAATTGCAGGGAGTATGAGAATTCCCGTTTCCAGCGTTAACCCATACAGAGATCCAAGCGGCGCAATTTTCTTCACCAGGCCGTAAAAGCCGAACGAAAGAGCGAGCGTCAACGCGATCCATGGAAGCGAACCATACACCGCAGAGAGATAGATCACGCCAACCGCTGCCAATCCCATGGGAATCCATTGACGGGGTCTCATGTGTTCATGGAGGAATATGACCCCGATGAGGACACTGAATAAAGGATTGATGTAATATCCCAGACTGCACTCAATGATATGTCCCGAATTCACCGCCCAGACATAGGTGAGCCAATTGATGCCGATGAGCACTGCCGCCGCAAGATAAATACGCAAAATACGAGGGTTGCGAATGACTGATTGAAAATCCTTCCAACGGAGAGAAACCACGATCACGATGAGAAGCGCAAAGAACGACCAGACGATACGGTGACTTAACAACTGAACAGCGGGAACATGGTGAAGCCATTTCCAGTACACCGGCAGAATCCCCCAGCTCACGTATGCCCCTATTGCATACCACACGCCTTTATTCCTACCGATAAATTGTCCCATCAGCAATGATTCTCTCTTAATTCTATCAATTTTAAATTCCAAATTTGAAATTGGAAATTTTCAAGGCCGGGAAAACTTGAATTCTATCAACCGGATTTATTTTCGGTGATCAAGGTTAGAATAATCGTTCATTGATAGCGGATGAACGCGATTCAACGGGATAACTCAAATTTTATTAACCATGACCCCGAAAAACGACGCAGCGGCCGGTCATTGCAATAATTTCATTCACGAGAGCAGCTGCATTGCGGCAGGCAGATATTGAATAAGATCCTGAGCCAGAAGACTTCTCTCTCCCATTTTCTTTGCGGCAAGATCTCCCGCTAACCCGTGGAGGTACACACTTGCATAAGCGGCTTCTTCATCGGACATTCCCTGCGCCCATAATCCGGCAATAATTCCGGAAAGGACATCACCCGAACCGGCCGTTGCCATCCCGGGATTGCCCGTTGAGTTGAGGATGCAGCTGCCATCACTTGACGCGGTGACCGTCGGAACGCCTTTCAGGACAACCACAGCATTCAAACGTTTTGCCAAAATACGAGCGGACTCGATTCGGTGCCGTTCAACTTCGATGGGTGGAATATTGATCAGGCGCGAAAATTCTCCGACATGCGGCGTCAGGATCAACGATGCACGCGCTGAACGGAATTTGGATACCCCTCGTGCTGCGATAGCATTTAATCCATCGGCGTCCACCAGAATTTTTCCATGGTATTCGAGGAGCAATTTAAAAATGAGTTCCTGCGTTTCAGGATTCTGAGACAATCCCGGACCGATCAAGAGCACGTCCGACCAGGAAAGCCGTTCGCGAATTCCGTCAATCGCATTCAGACTTAATGTCCCTTGGTCTGTCGCTGGAAGTGGAGTGGTCATTACTTCGGTCATTTTGCGCGCAAGAATGGAATACACCGGTTCCGGTGTCCCCAGAACGACTGCACCCGCCCCGGCCCGCATTGCAGCAGTACTGCATAATGCCGCTGCACCGGTTAATCCTTTTGAACCGGCAAGCACCAGCACTTTGCCGACACTGTACTTGTGCGCGTGGATTGATCTCCGGGGAAGCGTTCGACGTACATCTTCTTTATCCACGAGCGCAGTCTTTAATCTTTGATCCTCGGTGATAGCGCGAGGAATTCCGATATCTGCAACCGACACTGCACCAGCGACTTCACGGCCCTGATTGCACAGAAGTCCGGACTTCATTACTCCCAGGGTCACCGTTATGTCGGCCTGGACAGAACAGTTCTCCACTACTCCCGTCGTTCCATTGACACCCGACGGAATATCTGCCGAAACAACCGGCAATTCCTGTTTATTTATCCATTCGATTATGTCCGTGTATGGTTTGCGGACAGGTCCGGTAAAACCGGTCCCAAATAATGCATCTATGATAATATCGGGCTTCGCAGATTGAGAAAGAGATGAGAGAATTTTTTTTGAATATCGAAGCAGCCTTATGTGCGAAGATGATTTCCCGGCCAGTTTTTGTAAAATTGCATAGTTTACTTTTGCATCACCCTTCAATTCCGACGGCGCCGGCACCAATAAAACATCGACCCGCGCACAAGAGTTTGAAATTAAGCGGGCGATGACAAATCCATCCCCGCCATTATTTCCTTTGCCGCAAACAACAAGGACCTTCCTGGATTCTCGTTGGGGAAATTTTTGCTTCAGAACATCCGCAATGCTGCGCCCGGCATTCTCCATCAAGAGCAGCCCGGGGATCCCGCAGGATTTTATTGCGGTTTCGTCGCACCAGCGCATTTCTTCAGCAGAGACTATTCGTTGCATAGCATTTCCCGATTCGAGAACGAGCGCCGCTTCTTTAATGAAATTTTGTTTTTTACTCTCAGCCTATAAAAAAGGCGCTCGTGCTCGGTTCCATTTTCGCTTGAATCATCAACGACACAAAATTAATTAATGGAAACGGCACTAGAAAAAGCGCAAACCGATTTGAACGATAAACGAAGGAAACAGTCCGAGCACGATAACGGCTGCAGCGCAAAAGACGACGACGGCCAGCGCTGACTTCGACGGAATGACTGAGACATCACCATGCCCATCCCGGAAATACATCAACACCACCACACGCAAATAGTAATACGCCGAGACCAGGCTCATCAAAACGCCGATGATCGCCAGCCACGTCATGTGCGATTGAATTGCCGCTAGAAAGACATAATACTTGCCGAAGAAACCAGCCATGGGCGGTACACCGGCTAACGCAAACATAAAGACCGCCATCAGCAGAGCGAGCAACGGCTGTTGACGACTTAATCCGCTATAACTATCGAGTAAAAGATTATTATCGTTTTCCTGCTCTACGAAACTGATAATGGCAAATGCGCCGAAATTCATCAACGTATACGCAGCTAAATAAAACATCACACCCACCTGGCCGTTAAGAGTCCCTGTCGCGATGCCGGTCAGCATATATCCCGCATGGGCGATACTGGAGTATGCGAGCATTCTCTTTATATTCGTTTGAGCTATCGCGGTAATGTTGCCGAGGATCATGGTCGCCGCAGCAAGAATAGCCATGAGTTCGTTGATTCGTCCGCCGAGAAAATCAAACGTGCGGATAAATATCGTTATGAATGCAGCGAAAGCCGCCGCTTTCACTCCGGTGGACATAAACGCAGTCACGGTGGTCGGCGCTCCTTCATAGACATCCGGCGCCCACATATGGAACGGCACGACGGCCGCTTTGAATGCCAATCCTACAATAATCAGTCCGGCGCCGATAACGAATATCGGTCTCGACGAAACAACCGCGAAAACGTTTTGAATCAACGATAAATTTGTCGTGCCCGTTGCACCGTAGATCAGAGCAATGCCATACAGGAGGAATCCGGTGGAGAATGCGCCGAGCAGGAAATATTTCAACGCGGCTTCATTTGCGCGATCCTTGGTCCGAATGAATCCTGCCAGAATATATAAACACACAGACATCAATTCGATACCAAGAAAAAGGATGATGAGGTCGTTCGCTGATGCGATGAGCAGCATGCCGACGGTAGTGAACAGCAGCATAATGTAAAATTCGCCGCGATGATAATTCTGCACCTCAAAATAATTGCGCGAAACGATTACCGTCATGAGGGCGGCGACGCAGAACAAAGCGCCGAAATAATTTGCGTATCCGCCATGCCGGATCATGCCGCCAAAACTCAGACCTTCGCCGGAAAGATTCGAGATGGCGAGAATTGCTGCAGCCGTTAATCCGGCCAGACTGACGACTGAAACCGCAACAGGCCTGGTCTTACGTACCGCTTCCACCATCATCGCTGCAAGTGCGGTGACCGTCACCATCATCACCGGTGCGTTGGAAAGAATATCGTTTATAGAGGAATTCATAAATTCACAGAATTATCTTACCGTTACATCCGGAAAAAGAGATACCAGATATACGCGAATATGGGTATAAGAATCGGCAAAGAATATTTAACGATATACCCGAAGAAACTTGGACACGGAACTCCCGATTGTTCGGCGATGGATTTCACCATGAAATTCGGCCCGTTTCCAATATAGGTAACGGCTCCAAAGAAAACGGCGCCGACGGAAATCGCCTGCACATAACGCCACGATTGCGAAGTAATTTCCATTGCACCGGATTGCAGCGGATTCGGCAAACCGGCGATCGCCGGGGTCGTGAGGCCGAGGATGCAGTTCATATGCTGAACATTATCCACATTCGCCCCATGCAACCCGAAGGCAGCAGTCAGAAAATTAAGATAGGTCGGTGCATTGTCGAGGACGCTCGATAAAATCCCCGATCCCCAAAAGTATTGTCCCGGTGTGACGATGCCGATCTGAGCTGCATGGAGTTCCAGCCAGTCGAGAGCCGGTATCATCGTGGCAAATATTCCCGCGAACAGAATGGCGACTTCTTTCAGGGGCGTGAAATTAAAATCATTTTTTTCATGAATCTCCTTCCTGGTCGTGAGGTACGATGCGAGTGCAGCGCTCCACATCAACACCTCGCGCAGCATCAACGGCGCAGGAGATTCAATAAACACTGCAGCAATGATGATGAAAAGAAATACAATGTTGTGCAATCCCGATACTTCCGGTTCGTCTATCTCGATTGCTGTCTTTTTTACCCGGGCCGATTCCTTCCGAAAGTAGTAGACATCGATGATATAAAATATCAACAGGATCATCCCTATCGTTAAAATCCAGATGGTGGAAACACGGGAAATGATCCAGAAAAATGGTACTCCTTTGAGAAAACCGAGGAACAATGGCGGATCGCCGATCGGCGTCAATGCGCCCCCGATATTGCTTACAAGGAAAATAAAAAAGACCACATGATATCCCTTGATGCGGTAGTTGTTCATTCTTAAAAATGGACGAATCAACAGCATCGACGCGCCGGTCGTGCCAAGAATATTGGCAATCACAGCACCGGTGCTCAGTAATGCGACATTTCCCAATGGGGTCGACTTCCCTCGAATCCGCAAATGGACCCCGCCGGACACCACAAACAACGAACCGATGAGTGAAATGAAGCTGATATACTCATACGAGGTGAGAAACA
>RPQN01000069.1 GCA_003819715.1 Ignavibacteriota bacterium
CAACCGAGAACCGGTACCTGCGGTGATTATACGATTATGCCATTGTACCCAGGACCGAAAGAACTTAAAAATTCAACCTATCCTGGTGATATCTCTATTGATAAATATGGTCCGCAAATTGCAAGTATTAAACGGTCACCGACTCCGCCTAAAACAACAGATGTCGTCACCATTACATACAAATCGTATAATCCGGCAGTTCTTACACAAAATGCCGATAGTTCGGTTCTACGATATCGGGTGGGAACACAGACGAATATTCGGAGTATCCTCCCATGGCAGCGGGTAAAGGTGAACACGCCGACAAATGTTGGTGCTGATACGCTTTACACTGTTCAGATACCTGCAAAGGCGGAAGGGAATTTTGTGAGTTATTTTGTTGAATCATGGTTGGGCGGAGTATATAGTGCATTTCCGGATTCATCAACTCCCGAATTCTATGTTGTCAGAGACGCCGGTCCAACTCTCTATGATGTCTGCTTTACGCCATTCACAGATGGCCAATCAGGATTTGCGTATGATACCGTGACCGTGAGCGGCGTTATTGTGGCTGATACCAGCGACATTAAAGATATCGCGACACGCGGCGGTCGGGCCAATACTCCGTTGTTATGGCTCCAGGCTGGAACAGGATCTACCACAAACAATTGGAGAGGCATTCAAATTTGGTCTCCCACGGTAGGCCTGGTCGATACATTAAAACGCGGAGATAGCGTTTCCGTACAAGGTTCCGTATACGGAACTTCAAATAGAACTCAACTGGCAGTCACCTCCATACAGTTCTTCAAACGCGGTGGCGTTGTCATACCTGCGCCTTTTGTTCGTTCGATGAGTAGTTCACCGTATTTTGATTATTCGCTCTCTAATCCGGCAATCATTGGAAACACAGCGTTCCAACCATGGATGTCGATGCTGCAGGAACTCCAGAATGTGTACGTGATATATCGGAATGCCGATAACATTGCGGATATTCCTACCAGTACGGCGGTCTACGGAGAATTCTTCATCTCAAATCTTACAACCATTTCGGCGGCAGCATATGGTGTCCGCGTTAATGATAATGGTGTAAACCATTATTTTGCAGACACGAATTCAATCTATATATCGGGGGCGACGTATAGCTACAATACAACGCATCCCAATACCGCCGGCATGAAGGGGAATAAAACATATCAAATCCCGTTGTTGGCGAAACTCTCCTACATACGCGGCATGTTGGATTTTACAAACAGCAATTACAAGCTCGAGCCGCGAAAAGATGACGACTTCGGTATTATTACTTCGGTCTCCATGGAGCCCAACAGCGTCCCGAACCGGTTTACGCTGGAACAGAACTTCCCGAATCCGTTTAATCCTTCAACCACTATTCGATATACCGTACCTGCAAAGAGCATGGTCTCATTAAAGATCTATAATATCATTGGTCAGCAGGTGGAGTCATTGATAAATATGGAACAGGGTGTTGGAACCTACAACGTTCAGTATAATGCCTCACGCCTGTCAACGGGTGTATATTTCTATGAATTGCGCGCAGGTGATTATCGGGATGTTAAAAAGATGCTGTTGTTGAAGTAATTCACTGTGCGGAGAGGAGCATTCTGCTCCTCTCCGTTTTCTTTTGAGGAATCGAGTGAGATTTTATACTGTCGCTGTGCTCTTGTTGTTCCTGGTGGTGGGTGGATGCTCAAAGCATTTCACAAACCAGCCATTGCCGAATCAAGCGCCGGAAACGTTTTTGACGCTGGTGCCGGATAGTACGTTGCGAAGCACGACCAGTCAGCAGCATCTTCATTGGTGGGGCGTTGATCCGGACGGTTTTATCAAAGGGTATAACATTTCCTTCGACAGTCTGCACTGGACGTTCACCACAAGCAATGATAGTGTGATCGGTTTAAAGCTCAATTCCAATGATACAACGTACAAATTATTTGTTGCAGCGATTGATGATCAGGGATTAATCGATCCGAAGCCGGCATCGCTCAGGTATCCTATTCACAACTCGCCGCCTGTCATTTCTTTCGTCTTTCAATCGGATGTTCCCGACACGACATTCCCCGTTGCAACGTTCCAATGGAATGCTTCCGATATCGATGGAAATGAAACCATTGTCGGGTTCTACTATGTTCTCGATGATACGACCAATTTTGCGAACTGGAAATATTTATCGAACGATATTAATCGCGTGACGCTCTTTAAATCCGATGGTCTCGTAGAAGGCGCACACGTTTTTTATCTCAGAACGCGTGATGTTGCCGGTGCATATAGTCAAACGATCCGGATGCCGCTCGATACGGCAAAGATGTGGTACGTGAAAGAGCCCAAAAGTGATTTCCTGATCGTGGACGATTATAAAACCGTCGATGCGGCAGCTTCGTTTTATAATCAGATATTTGATACGCTCATGAACGGCAGGTTCAAAGTAAAAGACGTTTGGGATATTAAGGACGGATGGACGGAAACGAACAGAGGCAGGTACATGCCTGCACTGGTCACCCCCACGTTTACTGAAAGCATTAAATTATTTAAATATATTTTATGGTACTGTGACGGTAACCCGCAAATGGATGTTGCGCAATCGTCTCTCCCTGCGTTTAAAGCTGCCGGGGGAAAAATTATTTTTGTAACCGGATTCCCTCAATTTCCGCCGGATGCTCGAGGTTTTGGTGATTTTGCTCCAATCGATAACGTTGAACCTAGCTCTTTTAAAAATTTTCTCTTTGCAAAAGATAGTCTCGTCGCGGTGACCGATCAGACCTACCCGACGCTCTACCGGGATGCAAATTCTACCGGTTATACATTCCCTCGCGGATTATTGCCGAAAGGAAACGCACGAATTATTTACCATATGGGAAAGTCGCCTCAATGGGCAACGCGTGATACCATTCCAATTATTATGGGTGTGAAGGATGCCGACCAGCCCAGTATCGTGATGCTTTCGATTCTTCTTCACCGCTTTGGCGGGAACCCGAATGGCGGTATTCCCAATAATGTACCTGTGTTTCTCCGTAAAGTATTTTATGACGAGTTTGGAGTCCGGTAAGATGAAGCGGATAAAAATAATATTCCTGCTTCTGATCTGCCTTGTCGCCGCCGCCCAGAGTGTGTCTGCAGAGGGGAAAGGCACTATTAAGGGCAGGGTGAAGGATGCGAAAACCGGTGAGGGGTTACCTGTCGTCAATGTGAAGGTGAAGGGAACCTATTATGGTGCGGTGACGGATTTCGACGGGAATTATTCAATTCCTAATATGAACCAGGGAAGTTATACATTAGAGTTTAGCATTGTTGGGTACACCATGGTTCAACACACGGATGTACGGGTTGAACCTGATAAGGTGACCACCATCGACCAGAATATGCAGGAAACGGTCCTCTCGCTTGGGCAGGAAGTTATGATCGTCGGCGAAAGACCGCTTGTCAATCTTGAAGAAACATCGAGCAAGCGTTCTATTACGACTGACGATTTAAAGGCGACTGCGGTCGTGGATGTCAAGGACGTCGTGTCGCAGCAGGTGGGCGTTGTCCAGACCGATAACGAGATACATATCCGGGGCGGCAGGGCGAGTGAAAATTCCTACCTGCTGGATGGCGTCTCCATCCAGGATCCGCTTGCGGGAACCGGCTTTGGTCTCCAGCTCAGCACTGAGGCCATACAGGATATTCAGGTGATTACCGGCGGTTACAATGCAGAATATGGACAGGCGACATCCGGCGTGGTGAACGTATCACTGAAAGAAGGTTCACAATCCTATCACGGAAGTATTTCCTATAAGCGCGATCACCTGGGAAGAAGCAACGGTTCGCTGCATGTGTTCAATCAGGATCTGAGCGAAATAACGTTAAGCGGGCCGGAGCCGATTACCTCGTTCTTATTTCCATCCCTTGGAATTCCGGATATTGGCACGATTACCTTCTTTACAGATTTGAGTGCCAATTTTTCCGACGGACCTTTTGGGAAGCATGCCAACCAATTAAACTCCTCAATTTTTTATGGAACCCGATTTGCACTGCGGGAGGAAAATAATTTATTCTGGCTGGCCAAGCTGACATGGAAGATCACGCAAATGATGCGTATCTCGTATTCCTACACTCATTCTGTGACGATCAACCAGAATTCACAATCGCTGCAGACGAATCTTGATTATGTGGAATCAAGCCCGGGATTCCCGTTTGAATTTGAAAATATTTTAGACGGCGCTAATGTCTACACGCATGATAATCAAATGCACATGGTGAGCCTCACGCATACGCTGTCGAATACCATGTTCTATGAATTAAAGTATTCGCACTATTTTACTCACCTACGCGCCGATGCGAATGGACGAAATTACACTCAGTACCAGGAACCGAAGGATATTGTCACCTTCCCCCTGGTGTACTTTCCAGAAAACTGGCCGAGACGCGATACCGTTGGAGTTATTCCGGGCGATGGGCTCTGGGACATCGGGAACGGATTCACATGGCACGACCATTATGTTATAGAAAATACGCTGAAATTTGATCTTACCAATAACTTCTCTGAAAAGAATAAATTCAAAGCCGGCTTTGATATCACGTTCCAGGAAATGCAGAATATTGATATCTCCCAGCCATGGGTAGGCACCCTTGGTCTGAATAATGATATTTACAGAGTCTTTCCGGCGTTCGGCGCACTGTATGCTCAGGACAATATTACCTACGGCGGTATGATTCTCAATGTGGGTTTACGATTCGATTATTGGGCTCCCGGACAATATGTGGACGATGCGGTGAACAATCCGGCAGTCATCACCATCCCGGACCAGATCCGGCAGGACTACCTGGATAAAACATATTCCTTTATGGGGCACCGCTGGAAGGGAAGAATCAGCCCGCGGATCGGCATTTCACATCCTATCTCAGACAATCAGATGCTGTTTTTTTCGTATGGACAATTCTCAAAACGGCCCAAACCGCAATTTGTCTATGCCAAGCTGAGCCCATCCGCAGCGCAATCATCATTTCAGAAATTTGGCAATCCTGATCTTAATCCGGAAACAACGGTTGCTTATGAATTAGGAATTCAGACACAATTTTCAAACAACGATGTTTTATCGGTGACGGCGTATTACAAAGATATCTTTGATTATGCATCCACCAAGTCTGCAAAACTTACTTCCGCCCGTCTTTCCAATACGAGTTTTATTACCTATGTCAACCAGGATTATGCGACATCGCGGGGTATTGAGGCGGAATATCGAAAACGGATCGGGAAGTGGTTCAGTGGTTCCTTGTCCGGGTCCTACTCGATCACCACAGGAAAAAGTTCAACACCGGATCAGGCGGTACTGGTAGCGCAGGGGATTGACTTTGAAAAGGTCAAAGAAAATTATATGCAGTGGGATCGTCCGCTGCAGTTCAACCTCGCCACCACATTTTATGTACTCAAGGATCAACCGCTGTTCGGATTCGGGAAAGGAATTCTCGATGATTATTCCCTGTATATTCGGACTTTTTATGAATCAGGAAAACGCTATGACCCGTACGTATTCGTCGGCACGATTCCGGCCAATAACCGGCCCGATTATGAAATTGACCGATCAAATCTCCTCGGCGGTATTGGGGAAGACTGGTTCTGGATTGATGTGAACTTCGAAAAGAACTTCGATGTGATGGGATTGAGTATGGTCTTCTCCGTTCAGATCAAGAATTTATTGGATAATAAAAACGCTGCAATTATCAATCCCG
Source organism: Ignavibacteriota bacterium (assembly GCA_003819715.1). Classification (GTDB taxonomy): domain Bacteria; phylum Bacteroidota; class Ignavibacteria; order UBA10030; family UBA10030; genus Fen-1298. The sequence goes on from RPQN01000069.1 coordinate 5,704, forward strand.
TCACCGGACGTGCGTATGAGTACGGCGATCCGACGCCGTTGAGCTGGGGGAATCCCTTGTATCCTCAATTCCAGCCTCCGATCAAAGCGTATCCGTTTGATCCTTCCCGGTATCTTGCCGGACGCAATATGATTGTCGGACTCAGTATGAAGTTCTAAGAATGAAGAATATTATTTATTCCATAGTGTTGGCTTTTTTCATCTGCGGATCATCGATGATGGATGCGCAATTGCTACCCGTCCTGGGGTCACAGCGCGCCGGGACTGCGACTGCACAGTTTCTTAAAATAGGCGTGGGTGCAAGGGCGACTGCCATGGGCGATGCATTTGTGGCGATCGCAAACGATGCGTCGGCGCTCTACTGGAATCCTGCCGGTATCACTCAATTTCAAACGAATGAAGTGTTGGTGTCACATACGAACTGGTTTGTCGATATTCAGCACCAATTTATCGGCGCGGTCTATCACCTCACGCCTGATGATGCTGTGGGATTGTCGGTCACATCGCTCCATATGGATGACATGAAGGTGACAACAGAATTTGCTCCCAACGGCACCGGGAATTATTTTACCGTCGGTGATTTGGCCTTCGGCGTGACCTACAGCCGGAAATTGACTCCGCAATTCAGTTTTGGAAGCACCATTCGCTATGTAGAAGAAACGATGGATGTCCTCAAAATGCGCGGAGTGGTGATCGATCTGGGGACATACTACTGGACAGGGTTGGGGACGTCGAGGTTCTCAGCCGTCGTTACCAATTTTGGCAACCAAATGTCTCCGAGCGGATCGATTACGCTCTACGGCGGACAAACGGTGAACAAGTTCCAGGAATATCCGCCTCCGACGAATTTTAAATTTGGATTTGCCATTGATCCGATTAAAGACGAGACCAATATATTAACAACAGCTATTCAGCTCAACCATCCGAATGATAATTCAGAAAATATCAGCATGGGGGCCGAATATGGATGGATGAATACGCTGTTCCTGCGCGGTGGTTATAAACTCAACGTAGAAGATCAATCGTTCACTGTTGGCGGCGGTCTTATGACGACGATCAGCGGCATATCGTTCCATGTAGACTATGGATATGCCGCATATACCAATCTCGGTGGAGTTCACCGCATCTCAATGGTTGTGAAGCTATGAAAATACAATTATCATCTGCGTTGTTATTGTTCCTCTTCCTTCTTGCCGGGTGTCGTGAAGACAAGTATAATATCAATAGTCTTCCGCAGTCCAGCAGTTCGACCAATGCGAATTTTAGCGATACGGTGTACGTCAAGCAAAATCCGGATTGGACGGGATTTAATAATCCACAGGCAATCATTGTGGGGAATGAACCTCTGGTCTATGTTGCAGATACGTACAATGATCGGATCGTGATGTTGGATATTGCAGGCCGCGTTATCGGCTATTCGCAGCCCATCCGACGGCCGGTGGCCCTCGCCCAGGATAAACGATTGCAGCTGCTGGTGTGTGCCGAGTTTGATACAGTCCTTCAAGGACAAACGGCAACATTTGGGGCAGTCTATCGGTTGAATCTTCCGGCGGTGAACCATGATATTACCAAGGCGACACCCCGGAGAGTTATATGGGACACGACGCTTGGAAATTATGCTTCGCGCCGTTATACTGCCGTTGCGACCTACTATAATAATTATTATATCATTGGCCGTACGGGACAAAAAAATACCGGTACATTTGATCCGGATAATGCAATTCTTCTTTATTCAAACAACGATGTTTTTTTATCCCCCGTGACAAGCACCTTTGCGCAAGAAGGGACTGGATTGCTTTCCATTCACCATGTGACGGGATTGGCTATTCGGCCGACAGGAACTGCGCTCGAATATGTTTTTTCACAAGTTGAAGTTTCATCAGTGATTCCGTTGTGGAAAGTTCAATGGATGCAGTTTCTTGCAATGGGACAAACGACAAACTGGGTCTCAAAATTCTATCCCAGCGTGGATGGTGATATCGATATCTTAAGAATTAACCGGTTTGTTCAGCCGCGGGGGCTCGCGCTCGATCCATCCGGAAATTTATTTGTGGTCGATGCCGGTACAGATAGTTTGTATCGTTTTAATTCTAGAGGAACTGAACGTTATTCATTCGGCGGCCATAACGATTCGTATGGAAGGAACTTTAATCAGCCCTACGGCATTGCATTTTATGATAATACGATCTTCGTTGCGGACAAAGGGAATAACCGGATCTGCCGGTTCAAGCTCTCCATTGATATGAATTAAAAAGCATCATCAAGGATGTCATAAAGGCGTCGGAGGAATGACGCCTTTCTTATGTACGTTCTGTCGTTTACCGTTCAGTCATTCACACCAGCATCAATGCCGCCGGTTTTTCCAGCAGGCTCTTCAAGTCTTTCAAGAACCGCGCCGCAACCGCGCCGTCAATAATTCGATGGTCTGACGAAAGTGTCACTTTCATGGTATGCCCGATAACAATCTGACCTTGCTTGACGACCGGCTTTTCCACAATTGAACCAACGGCAAGAATGGCGCCTTCCGGAGGATTGACGATCGCAACGAAATCATCGACACCGAACATCCCGAGATTGCTTATCGTAAACGTTGCGCCCTGATATTCTTCCGGCTTCAGTTTGCGGTTCCGCGCCCGCTCTGCGAGATCGAGCAGTTCCGCATTGATCTGAAGGATGGTCTTTTGTTCGCAGTTCCGTATGACCGGGGTGACCAGCCCTTCGTCAAGAGCGACCGCCACCGCGATATGTGCCTCGCCGAACTGGCGGACGGTATTACCTAGATATGAGGCGTTGACATTGGGATGATGCATGAGCGTGCCTGCAGCCGCTTTAACAAGAAGATCGGAAAAACTGATTTTGCTTTCGGCGACGGTATTCAGCTGCTCACGAAACGCCATTGCCGGTTCCATATCAATCTCTACCGTAACGTAGAAATGAGGAACGGTTTGTTTGCTCTCCTGCATTCGTTTCGCGATCGTTTTTCTGATAAGCGAAAGCTCGACGGTGCGAGACCCGCCCGGGGTGATGTTCGTCAATATGGCGGCAGGTCCTGATTTTTTCCTGCCGAGGAGAGGTTCGATATCTCGTTTTATAATGCGGCCTTGTGGTCCGGATCCGGTGATCGAACGTAATTCAATTTTGTTCTCGCCGGCAAGCCGTTTTGCAAGCGGTGATGCTTTTAACAGTTCATTCGAATCGGCGGAAGTCCTCTGTAATCCGGCAGGCGATACTGCAGCCGGTGTTTTCGAATCATCCGGTGATCGTTCAAGGGTGACAGATCGCAGTGGAGTGGAAGGCGCCGCTTCCAGCATATTGCTGATATCTTCGTTCGCGCCGGCAATAATTCCAATGGGAGCTCCGATTCCTGCCTTGCCGCCTGCGGGAACCAAAATTTTCCGCAGTATGCCCGAGTCATATGCTTCCAGTTCCATGTCCGCTTTATCAGACTCAATTTCAACAAGAGTTTCGCCTTGCTTTACTTTATCGCCCTCGTTCTTGAGCCATTTCAAAATAAGGCCTTCGGACATCGTGTCGCTTAATTTTGGCATCAATATGTTTGTCGCCATACTATTTCTTTCACGCTGTTCGTGGTACGTGGTGTCATGAACGAAATAACATTATCATAAATTAAAAAGAAAAGAATCACCGCGATACGACCGATACGGCAATGGTACGCAGTATAGAATTATTCAAAATTGTTTGAGCCCTCATCCACGTTCACAGAAGATTCTTCAATCACGGTACATGACTTTGCGCACTGCCCGGATTACTTTCTGGATATTCGGCAGTGACGCAACCTCGAGATTATGTGCATAGGGGAGAGGAACGTCTTCCTGCGTCACACGTTCGACGGGTGCATCAAGATAATCAAAGCAGTGATTGCTCACCTCGTGTGATATTTGTGCGCCCACCCCGGCAAACGGCCATCCTTCCTCCACAATCACCAACCGATTCGTTTTCTTGACTGAATTGAAAACCAATTCCCAGTCCATGGGTCTTATCGTCCGGGGATCAATGAGCTCAACACTGATGCCTTCTTCTTCCAGCCGGCCCACCGCCTTGAGAGTGATATGCTGAAGGATTTTAGACCATGAAACAATGGTGACATCGTTTCCTTCTTTCATTCGTTCGCCGGCGCCCAGCGGGATGGTATATTCCCCTTCCGGAATTTCGCCTTTCTCGCCGTACATGACTTCGCTTTCTATAAAGATGACGGGATTATTATCGCGAATGGCAGTTTTTAACAATCCTTTTGCATCCCGTGGATTCGACGGCATAACGACTTTTAAACCCGGAAAATGGGCGTAAAGGGATTCCAAAGACTGGGAGTGCGTCGCAGCGAGGTTATGTGCCGCGCCGCCGGGGCCGCGAAACACTATCGGCACATTAAAATTTCCGCCGGACATGGAAAGCATTTTCGCAGCGTTATTGACGATTTGATCGAATGCGATAAGAGAAAAATTCCATGACATAAATTCGACAATAGGCCGCAGACCGACCATTGCTGACCCTATACCGATACCGGTAAACCCTGCCTCGGCAATTGGCGTATCAATAATTCGTTTCGGTCCATATTTTGCAAGGAGTCCCTGGCTCACTTTATACGCGCCGTTGTATTGCGCGACTTCTTCCCCCATAAGAAAAACACGTTCGTCACGTGCCATTTCTTCATCCATGGCCTGGTTTAATGCTTCACGAAAACTGACAACCGGCATGTGCTTGTCTCCCTGTTCTTATTCGGCATAAACATCGGTATAGAGCTCTTCCAGCGGCGGCTCAGGACTATTTTCCGTATATGTCACACACTCATCGATGATCGCTTTGATTCGTTCTTCCGCAGATTCGAAATATTCTTCTGATGCAAGATTCGCCTCGGACAATATATTCATCAATACGGTAATCGGATCCAATTTCTTCTGAGCTTCAACTTCTTCCTTCGTTCGATAGGGGCCATGGATGGGATCGGACATGGAATGACCCCGGTAACGAAATGTTTGTACTTCCAGCAAACTTGGTTCATAGGTTTTACGTGCATGGTCCACCGCAGCTTTGACCGCCTGATAGACTTTCAGGACGTTATGGCCATCTTCAACCACTTGATTGCGCATGTTATACGCTGCAGCTTTCAGGTGAAGCGCATCAACGGCAGAAGCCCGCTCGACCGCCGTTGCCATGCCATATTTATTATTTTCGATAACATAGATGACGGGAAGTTTCCATAACGCCGCGAGGTTAAGCGCTTCATGAAACTCGCCTATGTTGGTTGCACCGTCGCCCATGAAGCAGAGGCACACGCGTTTTTCACCCCTGTACTTAATTGCAAATGCTGCGCCTGCGGCTAAAGGGATGTGGCCTCCCACGATCGCATGACCACCGAGAAAATTATGTTCACGGCTGAAGAGATGCATCGATCCGCCTTTTCCCTTTGTTGTACCGGTACTCTTGCCGAGAAGTTCGGCGAGGATACGGCGCGGGTCAAGTCCCTTTGAAATTGCTAATCCGTGATCGCGGTATGCTGTAATAACATAATCGTCAGGCGTAATTGCACCTGTGGAGCCTGTTGCAATTGCTTCCTGGCCGTTATAGAGGTGGCAAAACCCCCCGATCTTGCCCATACCATACAGTTGGGCACATTTTTCTTCAAATCGTCTAATCAGAAGCATTTCATCGAACCACTTGAGAAGAATTTCAGGAGAAAGTCCAAGAAGATGGTTCTCTGCGATATTTGTCAATTTTAAGGTTTCCATTTCGGATTGAAGAATATTGTTAGTGAGTTCTGAAATCACAATGTGTAAACACATAAATATAGCACAAAGTTGCAGAAAATGAATAAGAAGGAAAGAATATTAAACATATGAATCCTTCCGAACGAATCTTACAATTATTCATCATCATCGGGAACAATAAAAGATTCCCGTTTGTTTTCTATTATTATTGAAATTTGTAATGGTGGTCAATCTCTTAGGTTTTCATGGCTTTTAAGTAAAAGAATAGATTTTCCTGCTCTATTTGAGAGGAGATATGAATGGATAGGAAAGAATTTTTGACCACGATAGGAGTTGGGGCGGTTGCCGCCTTCTGCAGTTCCTGCCTTGCCGCTTGTAAACCACTTGATCCGATGGTCAATTCTCCAACGAATGTCGATCTGACGCTCAATCTCTCTGACCCTGCCTATAGTGCCTTGAACTCAAACGGAGGATCTATCTATGTCGATAATATTATTGTTGCACGTATTTCCGATGGGTCATATGTCGCTCTGAGTTCAATATGTACTCATCAGGGAAGCACCGTTTCCTATAATGAAAAAACCAATAGATTCGTCTGTCCCACCCATGGCTCCATCTTTGCAACCAACGGGGCGGTCATCAACGGACCTGCGAGCAATCCGTTACTGAGTTATAAAACAACGATCAATGCCACATCGCTTCGAGTTTATTCATAACCATCCAGGATGGAACTTGCAGAAGAATTTGAATTATGGTCTCATTTCATGTATCGAATAGGGAACATATGAACTATAGCGTTGTAGCGTTCATCTTGATCATCTTCGTCGCTCAAAATGTATTTGCTCAAGAGTATACCTACATTCCAGATTTAAAAAATCAACTCATTTATGGTCCGTTACAACTACAGGACGATTCACTCCCACCGATACCGAAGCGCAGGCTCCTGCCCGAAAACATGAGCTTTATGGAAAAAGATTTATGGGGCGAGGATGGAGTATTTCGTACGATGGGACTGGCCGCTCCACTGACGCCCGAATCGCGTAAACGTGAACTGACGCTCCGCCGTACGATGCTCACCGCACATCAAATCGGCGGATTTGTGACATTAAGTTCCATGATCATGGCGGTTTATTTTGGACAGCAAGTCATTGATGGGAAGTACGGATATCGCAGAAATCATAGCTTGTTTGTCACCACAACCATTATTTCTTATTCCGCAACAGGATTACTGGCAGTTCTCTCGCCGCCTCCGGTGATTCGCCGCAACGAGATCAGCACCACGACCATTCATAAAACACTGGCCTGGGTACATTTTGCCGGAATGGTGTTAACGCCGATTCTTGGGATGTCTATTGGGAGACATGCAACAACATCCCAGATCGCTCATTTTCATCAGGCGTCCGGTTACATCACGACTGCGGCGCTTGCAGCTTCATTACTTGTTGTAACCTTCTGAAGGGTACTCTTATGTCAAAATTCCGCATGATCGTTCTCTTGCTGATTTCAACGTACGCTGGAGTGTATGCACAGTCCAAAAGGGTGGAGGTCATTAAAGGCGCATCTTCAATTACCTATCGTCTTTCTCATCTCCTGCATACGGTTGAAGCGGTCAGTAAAGAATTCACATGCCGTCTGGAAATCGATCCGGCAAATAAGGAAATACAATCCGTGACGGCACAGGTGGATGTGACAACGTTTGACAGCGGCAATTCAAATCGGGATTCGCATGCCATGGAGGTCGTCGATGCAATGACCTATCCCTACGCATCGTTTATCAGTAAATCGATCTCCCAGCAAGGCGACAGTATCACGGTGACCGGCCAATTGACTTTTCATGGCGTGAAGAAAGATGTGGTCATGAAAGGTGTGACAAAATGGTTCCCCAAAATTATTGATATCGATGGAGAATTTGCAATAAGCCTTACCGCATTCCAGATCGAGAGACCTTCCTTGTTGATGGTCCCGGTAAGTGACGAATTAGTATTTACGCTGAAAGCAACTTTTGCATTCTAGGTCTCTGGATGTGCCAAGCAGGAGAAGATGCCCTCACCGGAACGTGATTTTACTCAGAATCTCTTCTGGGTAAAGAATCGTAACAATGAGCGCTGTTCTCCTGGCAAACCACCCTGACCATTGGTTGGATGAATGCCCGCTCTCCGGAATCCGGAAAGGAGCGATTTGTGAAGAAGTCGATTCTGCCCGGAGAAACCGCCTTTATTTAATTCCCTCCTTGTAACCATTATTTCTTTTGCTGATTATCTTACAACGGACTCAGGGAAGTTCCATAAACTTATGAGCAGGTTTATTTCAATACGCCGTGGATTACCTGACGGGAATACGGTTGTCATTGTTAAGAGAGAATCCGTTTGGAAGGCCTTCTTGCCTTTCAGGTGAGCATTCATTAAGTTCATTTATTACATTAATTTATCATACCTGATGCCTCGATTTACAGTAGACGAAATACGCTTTAAATTTGCTGCGGGTAAAGATTTCAATGAGATCTTCGATGCCTTTGAGGACGCGCTGAAACAAGGGATACAAGACGTTGAACTCTACCGTCTCCTTTTTTGGAACTCCGCGCTCGGTCCCGATGAGTTGTGTCTTTTTGGTGAAAAGCTTGCGAAGGAATTTTCCGGCCTGGCGTATGAAACCTATATGTGGCTGGCGAGTGTCTTCGAAGCGACCTATTCGTTATCCGATAACTTCGAGCTGGCGATGCAGTATTATCGGAAAGCCGCGCTCGCAAAACCGGAGGAAGTTCAGCCGTACCTGGATGCCGCCGATTGTCATGATCCCGAACTGAATATTCCCCCTCTGTACTGGCTCGTCGAGTTTTTAAAGCTCGGTATTAACCTGGTGAAAGATAAAAAAACGCTTCTGCACCGATTATCGTATCTCTACCAAATGCATGGAGATCAGAAGCAGGCAGATTTTTACAGAACCCTTGCCGATGATCTCGGACGCAACCAAAATTAATAATCCCATTCTGCATCCGCAGCCGTTGCGCGGGTTTTTCCTTCTCATGACTGCGGTCCTGTTCTGGGGAAGTTCAGCGCCGATAGGGAAGTATCTCATTGTCAACAGTTATGATACTCTTATTTTGGCCCAGACCCGCACCTCTCTGACCTTCGTCCTGCTCTTGTTGTTTTTCCTGTTCAAGAATCGGGATGTCTTTAAAATTCATACAGAAGACATATGGAAGTTTGCGGTATTAGGCGTGGTCGGAATCTCTTTAACAAATTATACCTATTACTTCACGGCGAAAGAGTCGTCGGTTGCAACCGCGATCCTCGTTCAGTATACCGCACCGGTCTGGGTGGTTCTCTATTCGGTGTATATCATCAAGGAAGAGCAGTTTGACCGTATTACGTGCATTTCGCTCCTGTTCGGATTAGTCGGCTGTTTCTTTGCGGTGACGGCCGGTTCGATGCAAAGTGTCAATCTGCGAGGCTGGGCCATTGTCACCGGACCGATATCGGCATTCACATTTGCATATCAGATTGTTGCAACAAAACAACTCCTGAAACGATATTCCGTCTGGACGATGCTCGTCTATATGTTCGGCTTTTCTGCGTTATTCTGGCTGTGCGTTAATCCGCCGTGGAACATCATCGCAAAGAATTATACCGTTCAGGATTGGGGTATCTTCTGGATGTTTTCCATCATTTCCATATTGATCCCGCAAACTGCGTTTGCCTCGGGATTAAAATTGTTGGATGCCTCAACGGCAGGAATCATCGGCATCCTGGAACCGGTGGTCGCAATTGTCGCGGCGTTTTTCATGCTGGGGGAGTCACTCGGAGTGGTACAGCTTTTGGGCGCGGCGCTGGTTGTTGCCGCGGTGGGGCTCTTGCAATTGCACCCGGTTCTCAGGGAAAATGTGACACAGAGCCTGTCGGGAGACAACAGGAGGGACGAAACGCAGGTGGATGCGCCATGAGAACAGAACGCCGTTTGAACCGGCTGGGAGACGTCCTGCGGCATCGTCAACCGGATCTCACCGTTGTCATGGAAAATATCCATGACCCGCACAACGTCAGCGCGGTCATGCGTTCATGCGATGCCGCTGGAGTCATGGAAGTACAATTGATCTATCCGGATGGAGCGTTCCCGGGTATCGGAAAGAAAAGTTCGGCGAGTGCAAAAAAATGGGTGGAACATCGACAATTTAAAAATGTAAACGAATGTTATAAAAAACTGCACGAGGAAGGTTTTGCCATTTACGCCACGCATCTGGAGGAAAAAGCAAAGACGCTGTATGAAATAGATATGACAAAGAAAGTTGCTGTGGTCGTAGGGAATGAACACGCGGGGGTATCCTCGGAAGCGGCGAAGTCCGCTGACGGCATTCTTCTGATTCCCATGTTCGGTATGATTCAAAGCTTGAATGTTTCCGTTGCAACCGCCGTCATCCTCTTTGAAGCCGTCCGCCAGAGAATTAGCGCCGGGCTCTATGACCAATCAAAATTTTCAGGAACTGAATTAGCTCGCCTGCTCAAAGTGTGGGCAATGAAACAATAGCGACAACCATCACTCGATGAATTTCTCCCTGGAAAATCACTGCCGCATGCTCGCCACTCTCACGCAACTCCGGTGTCATCGATATCCCGATTCGTTCGTCTGCAGTGAAGGAGGCATTTAAATCACCGATGACTATTCGACCCGATATCACCGCTTTTGTACGAGATCTTGAATTGTACAGCAAGCACCGGTTGAACTATCCTCTGGAAGTGAGTGAGTTGCTTCAAATTGTTGTTCAGACCGGGATCATAGATGAGTTTGAGGAGGTAATCTTCATCTCGAAGTTTCTTGTGCGTGCACAGGAGGTCTTAAAGAGGATTGGCCACGAGACAGAGGGATTCAATAAGCTCTCTGCCGAATTTCAATCGAATATTAAACGAATGATGAATTTACTGAATTCATTTGCCGGAAGAGCAGACGAAGCGCTCTCTCAGAAATATGCCTCCATTTTTCTTACCCCGGATATCGAAAACGTCGATCGTCTCGTGCGCCTCTGTTCTGATTTGAGTTGGGTGAAGAATTGGCAAATCGACGGGAAACCGCTTCCATTTGAATCCCGACAACCAAAAATAACCGTTACGCAAGAGGTACGGAATCTGCAAACGGGAGAGAAACATCAAACCATCCGATCACCTCAATCGCTTTTACGGATCCAAAGGAGTGCGGTGCTCTCCGTTATCCTCATCATTCTTTTTCTTTTCATCGACCCTCCGGTGACCATTCTCGGATGGATGCTTGCGGTAGGGATTGCGGGATTGATTGCATATATTATTGTACAAACAACAATGTTAAGAAAAAATCCGGATTGACTTTGAATCGTATGATGAGAAAACAGTTTTATTGGTTCATGTGGCTCGTTCTCTTTTTGATTGCCACCCCGCTCTATTCCCATGAACCGAATGTGAAACCAGGAATCGATGTTTTGCGCGAGAGCGGATTTGACATCCTCAAGGGAAAACGAGTCGGTCTCATCACGAATGCGACAGGGGTAACCTCCGATCTGCAAAGTACGGTCGATGTCCTGTTCAACTCTCCGGCGGTAAAATTGGTCGCCCTCTTCAGCCCGGAACATGGCGTACGCGGTGATGCGGATGCGGGAAAAGAAATCAACGGATTTATCGATTCGCGGACAGGATTGCCGGTGTATTCGCTCTATGGAAAAACGCGCAGGCCGACAAAAGATATGCTGCGGGGTATTGATGTCCTGGTGTACGATATCCAGGATATTGGCGTTCGATCGTATACCTACATTTCAACGATGGGGTTGGCGATGGAAGCCGCGGCAGAATTTGAAATTCCGTTCGTCGTTCTTGACCGGCCGAATCCATTAACGGGAGACCGAGTCGAGGGACCGATGTTGGAACTTAAATTCAAATCGTTTATCGGTGGATATCCGATTCCGTATGTCTACGGGATGACCACGGGCGAATTGGCGACAATGATTAACGGAGAACAATGGCTGAATAACGGCGGCACTCCGGGTGCACCAGGGAAATGCGATCTGACGATCGTTACGATGAGCGGGTGGAAGCGATCCATGTGGTGGGATGAAACCGGCTTACTCTGGATCCCGACTTCACCGCATATCCCTCATTCCTTTACAACAATATTTGCCGTGCTGACCGGACTGTTGGGAGAACTCGGAACCGCAAACCAGGGAATCGGGTACACGCTGCCGTTCGAATTAGTCGGTGCTCCCTGGATTGATGGATACGCTCTTGCCCGCTATTTGAATAATCTCAATCTTCCGGGTGTTCAGTTTAGACCGATCTCTTATATCCCGTTCTATAAGGATACCACAGGCATTCGGTACAAGGGCGTGCAGATCCATATCACGGATCGAAATGTATTACCGATTACTCGCATTCAGATTTCAATTCTTGAAGCGCTCCTTCATCTTTTCCCTGAGTATAATATTTTTGACCGGGCGAAACCGGACAGGATTAATTCGTTTGATAAGGCTGTAGGAACGGATGATATCCGGCGTGCACTTCAAAATAATACTTCCGTCAAGGATATTCTTCAGCGAATCGACCGCTCCAACGAACAGTTTATGGTCAAGCGCGAGAAATATCTTTTATACAAATAATCAGGATCCTGTTTTCCCCCGGGAGAGACAGAAAGTCCTGATGAAGACCTTGACGGGGAAAAAATACGTCGCTCAGCCGTTGCATTTCGAGCAAGGCTTTCCTATTTTAGTAGTAATTCGAAAATGAATCCCCAGAAAACTATGAGTCCATGGAGCGAACTGAAACAGGTCCATCAGACCTGAAAGCCCAGGTTTATTTTCTTCCCCCGTTTTCCGCGGAATACGTGTCCCCCGTACCATCTCCAACTTTATCTGTTCACCGCCTTCAGCCCAGGATCTATGCCTTGAACGCACGATGGGATGAAAGGAGCCGGTGGTGTTTTTAACCCTTGTGAAAATAGTATTTCTGTCTCCTCTGACATTGTTGCTTTCCGCAATGGCGTTTGGTTCGATCCCTTTTGACAGGAAAGGAGATTTTTTCCGCTGGTGCCCCTGGGCGTGGTCCAAGTGTATTCTCTGGACATTCGGCATAAAAGTCCACGTCGAGGGGAAAGAAAATATTGATTTCACGAAGCCGTACATATTTGTTTCCAACCATGCAAGTATGGCTGATATCCCAACAGTCATGGTTGCGTTAAACGGCAAAGTGAATATCGTGTTTAAGAAGGAGCTGACTTGGGTGCCCATTTGGGGCTGGGCGTTACGCTATGGACCTTTTATTATGATCGATCGATCGAACCCTCGGGACGCGATGGCGAGTATTGACCGGGCGGTAAAAACTATAAAGAGCGGACATTCAGTCATTTTGTTCCCGGAAGGAACCCGGACAAGTGACGGGAGACTGCAGCCATTCAAACGCGGCGCGTTCACCTTAGCGGCAAAATCAGGAGTTCCGGTTGTGCCGATGACTATTAACAATACCTATGGAATTATGCCCAAAGGATCGATGGTCGTCAAACGGGCGGATATTACTGTGATCCTGGGAAAACCTATCCCGACAGAGAAAATCGAAAATAAAGCCGATGAGCTGGATTTGATGGAACGAGTTCATCAAGCGATCGAAAAACATTATACCAATCAATCCTGAGAATGACCTATGGCCGTAACGGTAAAAGATGTCGAACACATCGCGATGCTGGCAAAGCTGGAATTTACCGATGTTGAAAAAGAAAAATTCACACATCAGATGAACCAAATATTGGAATACATGGATCAGTTAAATACCCTGGATACCAGTATGATCGAACCGCTTTCCCATGTGATTGAGCTCAGCAATGTCTTTCGCCCGGACGAAATAAAACCTGGCGTTTCGACAGAGGATGCATTGAAAAATGCACCGGCCAGGAATGAACAGTTTTTCAAGGTGCCGAAAGTTATTGGCGAAAAACCCTGATGTCTGCAAAACCAGTGGTCATAGGAGTGATTCCATCGCGTTTCGCGTCGCAGCGGCTTCCGGCAAAACCGCTGATCGATTTATGCGGAAAACCGATGGTTCAGCGGGTCTATGAACAGGCAAAAAAATCCCTGTTGATCGATCGCGTGGTCGTCGCGACTGACGATATCCGTATAGAAGAAGCCGTCCGTCGATTCGGCGGAGAAGTGATGCTGACCTCAGAAACCATCTCCAGCGGAAGCGATCGTGTTGCGGCGGTTGCGACGCAAATCGA
>RPQN01000070.1 GCA_003819715.1 Ignavibacteriota bacterium
AACGGTCCATAAAAACCTGACGCATACTTTGCCGCGTACGACATAATCGGAATATTCTGGAAATCATTGGCGTCGAGGAGTTGACGGATCGCTTTCACCCGGCCGTCAAACATGTCCGATGGGGCAACGATATCCGCACCGGCCTGAGCGTGGGTGAGCGCTTCTTTCGCGAGTAATTCAATGGAAGCATCATTCACAATCTCGTTCCCGATAACGATGCCGCAATGGCCATGTGACGTGTATTCGCACAAACAGACATCCGTCACAACAACCAGTTCGGGGACCTCTTGTTTAATCGCACGGATTGCCGTTTGAACGATGCCATTTTCAGCATAGGCACCGCTTCCCACCACGTCCTTATGCTCCGGGATGCCGAATAATATCACTGCAGGAATCCCGAGCGATTTTACGATGACGCACTCACGTACCAGTTCGTCGACGGAGAGCTGAAATATTCCCGGCATCGACCCTATTTCTTTTCGGAACTTTGATCCGGGGACAACAAAGAGAGGATAGATGAAATCGTTTAACGAAAGTTCCGTCTCTCTCACCATAGACCGGAGTGCATCGGTCATTCGTGTCCGCCGGAATCGGCGGAATGGTTCCTGCGGTGTGCTGCGGGCATAACCGACAGCGATATTTGGTTCAGTCATTGGGACACCATGAAATCAGTAATGATATTATTGACACACTGTAATATAGGGGAAGGAAGAGTGAAGTTCAATGCGGATATCCTCATGACTTTCTCAGGAAGACGGTAAGAAACTCGTTGAATTCCTCGGCATTTTCTAAATTACTCATGTGAGCGGCGTGGGGCAGGATGTGGAGCTCCGAACCGGGAATTGCTGCATGCATTCGCTCGGCATCGGAAGGCGGAGTGACCGTATCATGTTCGCCGACCATAATGCAGGTCGGAACGTGAATGGATGAAAGGGCAGGGGTCGTATCCGTGCGGGAGGCAAGAGCGAGCAGCGTGCCGCAAATCCCGCGCGGGGAGTTCGCACCAATGATCTGTTTAATGAATGTGATGACGTTGGGATTCCGTTCGATGGTTTTTTCCCAGAAGACCGATTTCACAAATTCTTCAGCAAATGCCGGAACGCCGGTTGATTTAATAGACTTTATCGTCGCACTGCGTTTTATTTTAACCGAGTCCGTGTCCGGTTCGCATTTTGTATCGCATAAAATTAAACCGCGGACTCTTTCCGGATGTCGCTCGTACGTCCGTAATGCGATGTATCCTCCCATCGACAGACCGCAGAGAAACGCCTTTTCAATGGAGAGATGGTCGAGCAATGCAATGAGATCATCGACGAAGATCTCCAGAGTATATTGACCATCACCGGTATCGCTCGCGCCGTGACCTCGTACGTCATACGCAATGGCATGGATATTGTTCGGCATGACATTGATTTGGGGTACCCACATTTCGCTGCTGAATGGAAAGCCATGAATGAAGACGACCGGGAGCCCCTGCGGCATGCCGTGTTCATGGTAGTTGATTGTACTATCATTGAGGAGAGTTTTCATCGTGATGCATTCTTTTGAGATTGGAGATGATCAACTATATCGTTGAGAATTGTTTCCGCCGCATCCGGTTTGGCTAAGCGGTGAGTCGCCGAGCGTGCGTGCGTGAGAATCGAAGGTGATTCAAGAATATGCTTGAGCTTGTAGGAGAGATTGGCGATGTTCATCGCCTTCCACCCGGCGCCATGTTCAATGATCATATCGCTATTGCGGCTCTCCTGGCCCGGAATAGGATCAACAATGAGCATCGGCAGTGATTTTGCCATCGCTTCGGATGACGTCAGCCCGCCGGCTTTCGAAATGACAATATCGGAGGCGTCCATACACCGGTCCATATGTGAAATAAATCCGAATATTTTTACATCGACGTTTCCCGGAAAACGCAGCGCCCGTACTTCTGAACGCGCTTTTTCGTTTTTCCCGCACACCACCAGAAGGTTGAATTTTGTTTTTGAACTACCGGACAATGTCGTTATGGTTTGTTCAACGATATCTTTCAACCGCCCCATGCCGAACCCGCCCGAAAGAATCAGAATCGTGAATCGATGCACATCCAGACCGAGCGCCCGACGCGCCGGGGCGGGCCTGGCTTTTGTTCGGAACTCGGGCATGAGAGGGATTCCTGAGACGGTAATCCGGTCCTCCGGCACCTGTTTTGAATGGAGTTGCCACGCCGATTCCTCATGAAAGACGAAATATTGTCTCACGAGCGGATCAATCCAAAGTTGATGGACGTCGAAATCCGTCGTAATAGCAAAGATGGGCGCGGTTATCCCGTCGGTTCGTACCCTGTTTGAAATTGAGATATACGGAAGAAAATGCGTACAAAGAATCGCATCGGGATGAAGGATGCGTAGGGTGTGAAGATACCGCCGGTAGTTCAATTGATCGAAGAGTTTGATGATTCCCTTCTTGTTATACGGTTTCAGTTCGGACTGCTGGTAAAGATACCCCCATAATTCCGGTGTCCGGTTTACGATCTGGAGATACGATCCCGCATAGAGCTTTTTAAACAACGGTGATGTGAGGTCAAGAACGTCGTAATGTTCGGTGCGGATCGGAAGACCGGTCAATGGAGCCGTACGGTGCAATGCTTCTCCGGCACGAAGATGCCCGGCGCCTCCGGAACATGAAAGAATAAGGAAAAAGAGCTTTCGGTCTGGCTTCTGAATGAGTGGAAGACGTTTAAAATTCTTCATAAAATCGCTTTTTCAATATCCATCGTCTGGAAGCTGATGCGGGGCGCGAAAAGCTTATGGAAGAAGAAACAAAAACTCCTCCTCTTATGCAACTGAAAAAGGAGGAGTTTCTATCGGAGGAGCAAGGCGGAATTATGCTCTTTGATTCAGAGGAACATAGTTTCGGTCCGGGCTGCCAAGATAGATTTGCCGGGGGCGTGCTATTTTTTGTTCCGGATCGGTGACCATCTCCAGCCATTGGACCAGCCAACCCGCTGCACGTGGAATGGCGAACAACACGGTAAAGAATTCCGGTGGGAAGCCCATGGCCTGATAGATGATGCCTGAGTAAAAATCGACATTCGGATATAATTTCCGTTTCACAAAGTATTCATCCTGCAACGCGATCCGTTCCAATTCAAGCGCAATATCCAGGAGCGGATTGCGTCCGGTCACTTCAAAAACCTGATCGGCCGTTTGTTTGATAATTTTTGCGCGCGGGTCATAATTCTTATAAACACGATGCCCGAAACCCATTAACCGTTTTTCACCTTTTCCTTCTTTCACTTCTTTGATAAATGCCGGGATGTGATCCTTGGAACCGATTTCTTTTAACATGACCAGAACCTGTTCATTTGCACCGCCATGAAGCGGGCCATAGAGAGCGCTCAATGCGCCGGACATCGAGACATAAGGATCGGCCTGAGAACTGCCGATGGCACGCATGGCACTGGTGCTGCAATTTTGTTCATGATCGGCATGGAGAATAAAGAGAATATCCAATGCGCGTTCAAGCACCGGGTTGGGTGAATATTTTTGTCCTTCTGCTTTGTAGAGCATCTGTAAAAAATTTCCGGTATAGCTTAATCCCTTTTCAGGAGCAACAGGTGCGAGCCCCTTTCTCTGTCGGAAACACCATGCCCCCAGGGTCGGCATTTTTGCAATGAGGCGGTGAATCTGCAGTTGTCTGTTTGCGGGATCGGAGATTTTGCGGGATTCCGGATAATACGTTGAGAGTGCTGCAACAAGACTCGCAAGCATTCCCATCGGATGTGCATCCTGACGAAATCCTGACAATCCTTTCTGAAGTTGATCGAACACATCAGAATGACTCATAATTGCGTCAGACCATTCTTTCAGCTGCGGTGCGGTCGGCAGTTCTCCATGCATTAAGAGATAGGCGACTTCCAGGTGGCTGCTTTTTTCGGCAAGTTGATCAATGGGATAACCACGATAACGGAGAATTCCTTTATCACCATCAATATATGTTATCTTGCTGATGCACGATGCAGTATTCATAAAAGCAGGATCATACGTCATCATTCCAAATTCATCATCCGTCACTTTTATTTTGCGAAGATCCATCGCACGAACGGTATCATGCTCTATAGGGAGCTCATATGATTTTCCCGTACGATTATCCGTAATAGTGAGTGTGTTTGCCATTGAAATCCTCTCCTTTTTTGTTATCTTATATCATATAGATATCATATATAACGCTGAAATTAACGAATAATTCTACTCATACGCCAGCAAATTGATGATAATATATACAATATATATCGAAGGAACCTTTTTGTATATAGTGCTGTTCTCAATAACGAACTTACTTGCCATTCCCCATGGCGGGTGGTTCGATAGCCTCCCTAGCCCCTGGCGTTTGGTAGTGCGCCAGGGGTTTTTTATTGTCAATCGACAATCCTTTTCTGTAAGTTCAACAGATCAACAAACACTGTGTTTACGGGGTTATCATGAAACGTATTAATTTTCTGATATTCATTCTGCCTGCTCTTGTTTATGGCCAGCAATTACAAAAAATCTTCACCCTCAACGATATTTTTAATTCGCAAAAATTTTCTGGAAAAGCTGTTTCAGGTATTCAATGGATGAAGAACGGGAAGCAATTTTCCTATCAACGATTTGATTCCGCTACGAATTCGGATAAAATCTTCGTTGTCCAGTGTTCTCAAGGGACCCGGAGCTTGCGGATCGATGCATCATTACTCAAGATGCATCCGGATGACCCGCCGTTTCGATTTTCTTCTTATCAATGGTCGCCACAGGAGGATAAAATCCTATTTGTCTCCGCACCGCCGGACAAACAATATCTCTCCCGCTTGACGCCGGAAGGAAATTATTTTTTGTATGACCTGCGGAAAAAGACACTGCAGCGCTTGACCAATGTTCGTGAGCCGCAGTTCAATCATAAATTTTCTCCGGATGGGTTATTGCTGGGTTTTGTCCGAGGCAATAATGTGATGCTCCTGGATATCGCTTCCGGCAGGGAGACCATGCTGACGACCGACGGGGCAGCGCATGTGATTAATGGAAAATTCGACTGGGTATACGAGGAAGAGTTTGGAATTTCGGACGGATGGCAATGGTCGCCCGATGGAATCCATATCGCCTTCTGGCGGCTTGATGAGAGTCGAGTGCCGGATTTTAAAATGATGAACTATATGGCGAACAGCGGAGAAGAGATTGTCATGAAATATCCCCAGCCCGGCGATCCGAATTCCATTGTGAAAATTGGAGTGGTTTCCCTGGAGTCAAAGATCATTCAATGGATGGACCTTGGCCCGGATGATGATATCTATGTGCCGAGGATTCAATGGCTTCCGGATGGACAGACGCTTGCCATTCAGCGGTTGAACCGGCTTCAGAACACACTCGAGATATTGGCAGGGAATAGGAATACGGGCGCGACGAGGATGCTCCTCGGGGAGAATTCAAAGACATGGATCGAAGAAGGACATGAACTCCGGTTCCTCAAAAAGGACAACCAATTTTTAAAATGTTCCGAACAGGACGGGTATAATCATATTTACCGATACGATCTGAACGGCAAACAACTGAACCAGGTGACCGCAGGGAAGTGGGATGTCCGAGATCTTGAACAGGTCGATGAAGATCGCAAATTGATCTATTTCACCGCAGCAGCAAAAACTCCAAGAGAACAGCAGCTCTTTGTCGTCGGCTGGGACGGGAACAACATGCAGCAACTGACCAGGGATGGATTTTCACATTCCATCGATATGTCACCGGATGCTCGCTTTTATATAGATAAGTACTCCAGTACCTCCACACCAGTCAAGACGGAACTCTTCGATATCACAGGAAAATCAAAATGGATGATAGAAGAAAACAGCATTCCTTCGCTCAACGAATATCAGCTGAATAAAACGGAATATTTCACTTTTAAAACAAGCGACGGGATTGAACTCAACGGCTCTCTGATAAAACCAACTCCTTTCGACGTGCGGACAAAATACCCGGTCCTTTTTGATGTCTATGGCGGGCCCGGTTCTCAGTCCGTCACGAATTCATGGGGAGAGTCGACCGGCCTGTGGCAGCAACTGCTTTCTCAGAAGGGTTATATTATTGTCAGCGTCGATGGACGCGGCACCGGCGGGCGGGGAAAGGCATTTAAGGAAACAGTGTATCATCACCTTGGGTTGTGGGAGGTGAACGATCTGGTAGAAGCGGTAAAATATCTGAATACGTTCACGTTTGTGGATTCTTCGCGCATAGGAATCTGGGGATGGAGTTACGGCGGATATATGGCGGTCTCCGCTCTCCTGAGGGGATCTGATTATTTTAAAACTGCGGTGGCCGTGGCGCCGGTCACTGATTGGCGGTTATACGATGATATCTACACCGAACGCTATATGGGGCTGCCGACGGAGAATCCTGACGGATATAAGGAAAGTTCAACGTTGGAATACACCGATCGTCTAAAAGGGAACTTGTTGATCATTCATGGAACCGCAGACGACAACGTCCACTGGCAGAACACCATCCAGCTTGTGCATGCGCTGGAGAAATCGGGGAAACAATTCCGCACGATGTTCTACCCTAACCGGAATCACGCCATCCGGGGGGGCACGACCCGGCTTCATTTATTTGAACTGATAACGAATTACCTTCTGGAGAAATTGTAATCGAACTTAGAAGGCGTGGAGTAATTTGAATAATTCACGTTGTTCGTCGACGGTCAGCGGGCGATGTTCCCCCGGAGAGAGTCCGTCGAGTGAGAGAAAGGTCATGGACGTACGAACCAGCCGTAAGGTCGGGTGACCGACGGATGCCGTCATTTTCCTTACCTGGCGATTGCGTCCTTCGTGCAGCACGAGCTCTATCCAGGACGCAGGGATGGTTTTCCTGTATCGGATAGGAACGGCACGCATGGGCAGATCGGGTTCGCCGGTCAAAACCTTTACGGTTGCCGGTTTCGTGAGTTTCCCTTCGATCAAGACGCCTTTCTGAAGTTGTTCAAGTTCTTGTTCATCCATCACTCCCTCAACCTGGACGAGATAGGTCCGCTCATGTTCAAATTTTGGATCCGTCAGGCGGTGGTTCATATCCGCATCGTCCGTCAAGAAAAGGAGGCCTTCGCTGTCGGCATCCAGCCTGCCGGCAGCATAGATATTTTTGGGAAATGGTCCGAAGTCTGCGAGTGACAGATGGCCCGCTTCACGTGTGAATTGCGAGAGAACGCCGTAGGGCTTATAGAACAGGATATAGGACGGTGTTTGTACGGTCACAGCTCTCTCTCGCCGGGTAACAATGCCGTTATGGATTGCATGATAGATACAAAAATCCCCCGGCCGTGACCGAGGGATTTTTGTAATAGAATTGACGCAAATTACTTGGTGCCGATGATTTCTTCATCGTGTTTCTCCTGCTGATGGCTTTCAGGTTCTTTATCAGCAGACACAAACACGAGTTCTTCTTTTTCCTTATCAAAATTAGCACGTATCGTACTTCCATGTGCGTACGTTTTCTTAAGGATTTCTTCGGCAAATGGATCTTCGATATATTTCATGATCGCTCTCCGGAGCGGCCGTGCACCAAACGCCGGATCATATCCTTTATCGACAAGAAAATCTTTCGCTTCCTGGCTCAGTTCAATGGTAATTCCCAGGGAGGTCATGCGGCTGAACAGTTCCTTCGTGGCGATATCGATAATCTTATAGATATGAGACCGTTCCAGCTGATGGAAGATAATGGTGTCGTCGACGCGATTGAGGAACTCCGGATTGAACACTCTCTTCAATGCATCTTCGATGCTCGACTTCATGGTTTTGTATTTATCCTGGAGCGAACCGGTCCCGAATCCCAATCCTCCGGTCACTTTGATATCGCGTGAACCGAGGTTTGAAGTCATGATCAAAATGGTATTTTTAAAATCAATTCGACGGCCGATACTATCGGTCAGAACTCCATCGTCCAGGACCTGCAGCAATATATTGAAGACGTCCGGATGCGCTTTCTCAATTTCATCCAGTAACACGACCGAATACGGCTTCCGACGTACCTTTTCCGTTAACTGGCCGCCTTCTTCATATCCCACGTAGCCCGGAGGAGCGCCGACCAGGCGCGAGACGGCAAACTTCTCCATATATTCGCTCATGTCGATCCGGATAAGAGCTTCATCAGAATCGAAGAGATACCGGGCGAGGACTTTCGCCATTTCGGTCTTTCCGACGCCCGTTGGACCGAGGAAGATAAAGGATCCAATCGGACGTTTTGGATCTTTCAATCCAGCGCGCGTGCGTCGAATTGCTTTCGTGAGTTTGGAAATAGCTTCTTCCTGACCGACGACCATCTCTCCGAGCGCCGATTCCATTTTGAGGAGTTTCTCGAATTCACTCTGGGCAACTTTTTGAACCGGAATACTCGTCATCATCGAGACCACGGCAGCACAGTCCTCCTCATCGACATTATAAATGGTATCCCGTGCTTTCAGATCCCATTCCCGTTTTGCGATTTCAAGATCGCTCAACAGTTTCTTTTCCAGGTCGCGCAGCCGCGCCGCTTCCTCAAAATTCTGATTCTTCACCACCTGGTTTTTTGAGAGCCGAATTTTTTCAATTTCTTCTTCCAGCTGGAGGATTTCCTTCGGAACTTTTATATTGGCGAGGTGAACGCGTGCACCCGCTTCATCCATCACATCAATCGCTTTGTCCGGCAGGTATCGATCGGTAATGTAGCGGTCGCTGAGGCGCACCGCCGCCTGGATCGACGGCTCGGAATACAGGACCCCATGATGTTCTTCGTACTTGTGTTTGATATTCTGGAGAATCTGGATGGTTTCATCCACCGTGGTCGGATTCACCATAATTTTCTGGAAACGCCGGTCGAGCGCTCCGTCTTTTTCAATATACTGCCTGTACTCGTCCAGGGTCGTTGCTCCGATGCACTGGAGATCGCCGCGGGCCAGCGCCGGTTTGAACATGTTGGATGCGTCGAGCGAGCCGCTGGCACCGCCCGCACCGACAATGGTATGCAATTCGTCGATGAACAGGATGACATCTTTCGATTTCTCCAATTCGTTCATGACCGCTTTCATCCGCTCTTCAAATTGGCCGCGGTATTTCGTTCCGGCAACCAATGCTGCGAGGTCCAATGTGACGACGCGTTTATCATGAAGAACACGGGACACTTTCTTCTGAACGATCCGCAGCGCCAATCCTTCCGCAATGGCCGATTTCCCGACGCCGGGCTCGCCTATGAGTACAGGATTATTCTTTTTTCTTCGGCTCAGAACCTGCGCAACCCGTTCGATTTCCTTTTCCCGCCCTACGATCGGGTCGAGCTTGTCTTCTATCGCTAATTTTGTCAGATCGCGCCCAAAATTATCCAGTACCGGTGTTTTTGACCGGTCTTGTTTCTTTTCCGCCGACGCATGCTGCTGGCCGGGAGGGGTTGACGGTTTGCCAGAGATGATATTGTCCAATTCATTCCGGACGACATCGTAATGCACGTTGAATTGATGCATAATCTGGGCTGCGATATTGTCGTCATCGCGGAGGAGAGAAAGCAGCAAATGTTCGGTGCCGATGACATCCGATTTGTAGAGTTTCGCTTCCAAATAAGTGATTTTTAAAACCTTTTCGGCCTGTTTGGTCAATGGAATATTGCCAATCGTCAGCGTTCCGCCGGCAGCGCGTACGGTATCCTCAATTGTTTTCTTCAATTTATATAAATCGACGCCGAGATTGCGAAGAATCTTAACGGCGATGCCTTCCCCTTCGCGTATTACTCCCAGCAGCAAATGTTCCGTGCCGATATAGTCATGACCCAGCCGAAGGGCTTCGTCACGGCTGAGCCGGATGACATCCTGTACTCTATTTGAAAAATTTCCTTCCATACGATTTTCCTCAATAACGGAACCATCTCTCAGCGCTCAACGTCTTACTTCATACGTCATGAACGGTTATACGAGAAATAAAGTTTCCATGTCAATATAACCATTTTTACAGGGGCAGTCAAGAATTCGAAAATCAACCCCCGCACGCTCGGCTGTTCACTCTTATTAGATGCTTTCTTTTGACTATCGTTCCAAAAAAGGTTAAATTTACAAACCCATGCAAGTGAAGATTAGAAATTTGGAGAAAATGTGCCGTTAGCAAAGGCAACGGGGATCGATAAGAAGCACCAGGATCAGCTTATCGCATTCGGCCCTTTGCCGATGCACATCGCTATCATCATGGATGGAAACGGGCGGTGGGCAAAAAGGCGCGGCTTACCGCGAATTGCCGGTCATAATGAAGGCGTGAATTCCGTTCGGGACATCATCGAAGCGTGCGCCCAGCTCGGGATAAAATATCTTACACTCTACACGTTCTCTACAGAGAACTGGAAACGCCCGCAGGATGAAGTCTCGATGCTGATGCGCTTGCTGGTGAAGGCATTACGGGATGAACGCGACCGGATGCATCAGAATGAAGTCTGTCTCAAAGTAATCGGTGAATTCCATTCTCTGCCCCGCGATGTTGCCAAAGAATTGCGCGATGCCATGGATATGATGAAGGATAATCCCGGCCTCACGCTGGTGCTTGCGTTAAGTTACAGCGGAAGATGGGATATCACGCATGCCATAAAAAAAATATCGGCGGATGTCCAGTCTGGTGTGTTGAAAAAAGAAAAAATTACAGAAGAAACGGTCGGTCACTATCTCGCAACAAATTCCATTCCGGATCCCGATTTACTTATCCGCACAAGCGGCGAGCTGCGGCTCAGTAATTTCCTTCTCTGGCAATCAGCGTATTCGGAGATGTTCGTAGCGGATGAATTCTGGCCTGCGTTTCGAAGGAAGCATCTCTATGAAGCGATTGCGGATTACCAGTCGCGTGAACGCCGGTTTGGTATGGTGAGTGAGCAAGTTCAGCAGTCCCCCAAAAGACGATCCGGTTGGTTTATTGAAAGGTTGAAGAAAAGTGTCTCGAACTCATAAACGTCTTCTCGTCTTCATTTTCGCATTATTCCTCCCCGGAATTGCGTTTGGGCAGAATCAAATGCCAAAACCAGAGGTTTATAAAATCCTCGGTATCAGCGTTGAAGGACAGCGATCGGGAGAGCCCGCTGCGATTATTGCCAATACAGGTTTAAAAATCGGCGGTGATATCACCATTCCGAGCGAACAGACAAAACTGGCTATTCAAAGACTGCACAACCTCCGTATTTTTGATGATGTTCAAATTTTCATAGAAAATCGCGTGCAGGACGGAGTCTACCTGTTGATTAAGGTGAAGGAAAATCCAAGGTTAGAACGTATTGATGTCACCGGCAATGACGAATTGGATCAGGATGATATCCTGAAAAAAATCAATCTCATGAAAGGCCAGATTATTACACCGCAGGATCTCACGACGGTCATTCGTGTGTTGAAGAATCAATACGATTCGGACGGATATCTGAACGCCCAGATTAAACCGGCCTTGATTCCGGTGAACGATTCAACCGGCCGGGTGGTGTTAAACATCGTCGTCCATGAAGGGCCGAAAGTGAAAGTCGATTATATCCGCTTTCATGGGAATAAACGGTTCACGGCAGGCGACCTGAGGGGCGAGATGAAAGAAACAAGCGAGAGGACCTGGTGGAAATTTTGGGAAACCAACAAATTCGATAAGAAAAAATATCTGGAAGATAAGGATCTTCTCCTGGCGTTTTACAGAAAGAATGGATTCCGCGATATCGAAATTCTTTCCGATTCTTTGACGTATGACCCCTCGCACCAATACCTGACTATATCGATCTATCTTTCGGAAGGACAGCAATTTTTTGTGAGGAATGTCTTTTGGGAAGGCAATACGGTTTATCCGTCCGAGGTGCTCAATGCACGGCTCGGAATCAAACAGGGTGAAATATTTAATCAGGAAAAGTTTGATCAAAATCTGCACCGGAACGAAGAGGAATCCGATGTGACATCGCTCTATGCGGACAATGGCTATCTCTATTTTCAGGTGGAACCTGATATCAAAGTCGTCGCCAATGACAGCCTCGACATCACGTTGCAGGTGCATGAGCGAAATCAATTCCGTGTCGGCCGCGTCTTTATTTCCGGCAACACGAAGACCTACGAGAAAGTGATCCGCCGGGAATTACTCACCAAGCCCGGCGATTATTTCAGCCGCCAGCTTATCATTCGAAGTCTGCGTCAGCTGCAGCAGCTCAATTATTTTAATCCTGAAAAACTCAAGCCGGATGTTCGTCCGGTCGATGATAAAACCGTTGAGCTGGAATATTCGGTTGAAGAAAAATCCAGCGATACATTCAACATGTCGGTCGGGTACAGCGGCGCTTTCGGTTTCAGCGGCGGGCTCGGATTGTCATTCAACAATTTTTCATTGTCGGAACCGCTTCGCGGAGGCGCCGGTCAATCGATGACCTTTGATTATCAATTTGGCGTCAGCAATTATTACCGGACGTTCTCGGTCGGTTTCACCGAGCCATGGATGTTCGATACGCCCACCTTGTTTGGATTCAGCATCTTTGATACCTATCAATCCTATTATGCGGACCTTCATTACCGCGGAGCCTCAATCCGCATCGGACGCCGGTTCAAGTGGCCCGATATGTATTTCAGAGGCGACTGGACGCTGCGCGTTCAGGAAAACTCATATCATTCCCTTGGGACAGCGACTCCCTATGATTATTACTATGAAGGGACGACAACCCAGATCGGCATTTCACAGGTCATTTCGCGGAACAGCACGGACAGCCCGATTTTTCCATCCAGGGGTTCCAGTTTCTCGCTGCTGACAGATATCAACGGCGGGCCGAAATTCGGCGGAGCAATTCAAGCGGCGCGATATCATAAGCATGTGTTTAATGCGGATTGGTACGTTCCATTAACTCCTACCGGCCGGATCACGTTGATGAGTTCCAATCTCATCGGACTCATTTTTGGTCTTGATAAAGATTCGTACATTCCATACCAGGATTTATTTTATATGGGTGGAACAGGCCTGGGGCAGATTGCCGTGACGCCGCTTCGCGGCTATGACGACCGCAGCATCGGACCGGATTTCGGCAATATCGGCGGTAAAGCCATGGTGAAATTCACCACCGAGCTGCGCTTTGCACTGGCACTCAATCCCATCCCGATCTACACGCTGTTCTTTGCCGAAGCAGGAAATGTCTGGCTCGACCATACCATTATGGATTTAAACGACCTTCGCCGGTCCGTAGGATTTGGTGTCCGGCTCCTGGTCAATCCCATCGGTATGATTGGATTCGATTATGGGTATGGATATGACGGGGCAACACCAAACGCTCCCGCACCGGGATGGAAATTTCACTTCCAATTCGGGAAATCTTTATAGAATTTAAATAGTCATCGTAGTTGAACATTCATTCACAATAATAAACGAGGTCCACTTGAAAAAAATCCTATGTATCGCCGCCGCGGTCGTATTTGCTGCATCTATCGGCTTGGCACAACCCGTCAAGATTGCATATGTGAATTCTGAAACTATTTTGCGCGAACTTCCAGAAGCCCAGCAAGTGAAAAAAGAACTTGAAACAACCATCAAAGGATGGCAGGACGAGCTCGAACGAATGGGGAAGGAACTCCAGGATGGTTTGGAAGATTACCAGAAAAAACAGGCTCTTCTCGATCCGAAAATAAAGGCAGACAAAGAAAAAGCCCTTCAGGATCTCCAGCAGAAAGCCCGGGAGTATCAATTCCAGAAGTTTGATCAACAGCAGGGTGAAGCGGTGAAAATGCGTGAAAAGAAGTTCGCACCCATTCAGGAACGGGTCATGAAAGTCATCGAAAAAGTCGCAAAAGAAGATGGATTCAATTATGTATTTGACAAACTGGAAGCAGCAACGAATCTCCTGTATGCAGATACCAAGTTTGACCTGACCTATAAAGTGATCGATCAATTGAAGAGAGGCAATGCAGCCCCGGCATCAACGAAATCAAAAGATGCAAAATAAATACTCGGATCTCCCAACGTTTGATTGATGGAGAAAGAACTCATGAAGAACCTATTGGCTCTGGCCGCCATGCTGCTTTTGTTTGGTGCGGGAGAGGCAACTGCACAGACAAAGATCGCCTATTTTAACTCTGAAGCGATTATGAAACAGCTTCCGGATGCACAGGATGCCCAAAAACAGCTCGATCAGTTCGTTGCCGAATGGCAGCAGGAATTGAATAAGATGCAAACGGAGTGGAAAAATAAATTCGATGATTATGATAAACGCAAACTGATCATGACCGAACAGCGCCGGGCAGATGCGGAACGCGAGCTGCGCGAGATGGATCAGAAGATCGTCGATTTCCGGACGCAAAAATTCGGACAAAATGGCGAGCTGTTTAATAAACAGAACGAACTGATGAAACCGGTCCAGGATCGTGTCTTTAAAGCGGTACAGGATATCGCACGGGAAGAAGGGTACGACTACGTCTTTGATAAAAGCGGCGATATCCTCTTGATGTACGCAAATGAAAAATACGACCTGACACAAAAAGTATACGAGAAACTCAAGGTACCGACCACTGCTCCGTCCAGCGCAAAATAATGCACATGACTTATGACCATTCGTGAAATTGCAGAGTGGCTTGGCGGGGAAGTTGTTGGCAGCGGGATTGAGGCTCGGCCGGAGATCGAACGTGTCGCAAAAATTGAAGATGCGACAACCGGATGTCTCAGCTTTCTGGCCAACCCGAAATACGAAAAACACCTCGACACAACCAATGCCACGGCAGTTCTCGTATCCCGAAAGCTCGATCTAAAAAAATATGAAGGGCAGGCGTCCTGCGTTTTTATTCGCGTCGACGATCCTTATCTCTCGTTTCTCCAAATGCTGAAACGTCTGTCGCCGTCAATCGACCCGTTTACCTCCGGTATCCACCCGACTGCGGTCGTTTCACCTCATGCGGTCATGGGAAATCATGTCTCAGTCGGTGCGTATGCGGTGGTAGGCGATGATGCGGTGGTGGGGGAGAACTCAAAAATCGGCGAAGGCTGCATTATTGGAAAACACGCTCAGATCGGATCCGATTGCCTCCTCTATCCTCATGTGGTGGTATACCATCAATGTGTCGTTGGCAGGAGAGTGATCCTCCATTCCGGTGCGGTAATCGGTTCGGATGGATTCGGGTTTGCTCCGAAACCGGACGGCACGTACGAAAAAATTCCCCAGATGGGTATCGCGGTCATTGAGGACGATGTAGAGATCGGGGCCAACACCACCATCGATCGTGCGGTGATGGGAGATACCCGTATCCATCGCGGCGTGAAAATAGACAACCTTGTCCAAATCGCACACAACGTGAGCATCGGCGAACATACGGTCATTGCAGCACAGGCGGGCATCAGCGGCAGTACAAAGATTGGCGCCCACTGTATGATCGGCGGTCAGGTGGGTGTTTCAGGCCATATCGAGATCGCAGACCACACCGCTCTCATGGCCCAATCAGGAATTCATTTCAACATAAAAGAACCGGGAAAGTCGTATTTCGGTTCTCCGGCAGATGAAGCCAGGAAGGCACAGCGCTCCGCTATTGCAGTAAAAATGCTGCCGGAGATGCTGCGCGAATTTACCGCGCTGAAGAACAAAGTTGCGGAGCTCGAGCAACGATTATCAGATAAACAATAAGAGGAGATGGTGAACGCATGCTTGTTCAGCAAATGACTATTAAGAAACCTGTGACGATGTCCGGAGTGGGACTTCATACCGGTGTTACGACCACCATGACATTTAAACCGGCCCCTGAAAATTACGGCATCCAATTTCGCCGTGTAGACCTTCCGGACTCGCCTGAAATTCCGGCAGATGTTGACCATGTCGTTGACCTCAAGAGAGGAACGACTCTCGGGATCGGCAATACACGGGTGCATACGGTGGAACATGTCCTCGCAGCAATCGCCGGATTACAGGTCGATAATATCGTCGTTGAACTCAATAATATTGAACCCCCCATCGGCGACGGCAGTTCGAAGCCGTTCGTCGATATGCTGCTCGAGGCGGGATTGGAAGACCAGGAAGCACCGAAAGATTATCTTATCATCGATCAAGTGATCCATTATCAGGATCCGGCGCGCGGCGTCGAAATCGTTGCATTGCCGACAGATGATTTCCGCGTGACGGTCATGGTGGATTATAACAATCCGGCACTGGGAAGCCAGCACACCGGATTGTTCAATCTGGAAAAAGAATTTATTCCTGAATTCTCTTCAGCACGGACATTCTGTTTCCTCCATGAAGTGGAAGAGCTGTATGATCAGGGACTCATTAAAGGTGCAAATCTGGATAACGCGGTCGTCATCGTCGACCGTGATCTCTCGGATGAAGAGATCCGAAAACTGCTGCATAAACTTGGACTCGAACATTCCGTTATCCTCGGTTCTTCCGGTGTCCTGAACGATAAAAAACTTCATTACCGCAATGAACCGGCGCGGCATAAGCTTCTGGATATGATCGGTGATCTCGCGTTGATCGGTGCGCCGATCAAAGCTCAAATCCTCGCCGCGCGCCCCGGTCACGCCGCCAATATCGAATTTGTACGCAAAGTTCGAAAATTATACCAGCAGAACAAACTCGTGCGCAAATATCAGCACGAGAAAAAAGAAGGCGTCATATTTGACATCAATGCAATCCAGCGGATACTTCCGCACCGTTACCCGTTTCTTCTGGTGGATAAGATCATCGACTTCCAGATGGATGAGCATGTCGTCGGCGTTAAGAATGTGACCATGAATGAACAGTTTTTTCAGGGCCATTTCCCGGGCAAACCGGTGATGCCCGGTGTTCTCATTGTGGAATCGCTCGCCCAGGCAGGCGGTGTCCTGATGCTGAACGGGACGGAAAACCTCGGCAACAAACTGGTATTTTTTATGGCAATCAATAACGTGAAGTTCCGCAAGCCCGTCGTCCCCGGGGATCAACTCATCCTCGATGTCCGGATGATCAGCCGCCGCTCAAAAGTCATTCAGATTCGCGGTGAGGCATTCGTCGACGGAGTGATCGTCGCTGAAGGTGATTTTACAGCGGCCCTCGTTGATCGTGAAGAAGGTAAGGCGAAATAAAATTATTACGAGAGAAGAAAAGAAATTTATGGGAGTTCAGATACATTCATCAGCTCTGGTCGGGAAAAAAGCACAGCTCGGAGAGAATGTGGTGGTCGGTCCATCCGCGATCCTCGGAGACGATGTCGTCGTCGGGGACGGTTCGACGATCTCTCCGTTTGCCGTGATTCAGGATGGGGCGCGCCTGGGGAAAGAATGCAGAATCGCATCTTTTTCCGTGATCGGCGGACCGCCGCAGGATTTAAAATATAAAGGCGAACCGACCGTCCTCGAACTCGGCGACCGGTGCGATGTACGGGAATATGTGACGTTGAACCGTGGTACCATCGAAACCGGAAAGACCGTTATCGGAAGCGACTGCTTGATTATGGCAAACGCTCACATCGGCCACGACTGCGTTGTGGGACATCACTGTATATTGGCGAACAGTGTCGCACTGGCAGGTCATGTCACTCTGGATAACTGGGTGATCATCGGCGGATTGACTCCGGTGCATCAATTCGTTCGCATCGGCGACCACACCATGGTCGGCGGAGGGTACCGGGTTCCCAAAGATATCCCGCCGTACATCCGGTCGGGCCGGGAACCGATGGTGTTTGAAGGCTTAAATTCCGTCGGCCTGCGCCGGCGCGGTTTTACCAGGGAGTCGATTGACCTGATCGACCGGGCATATATGCTTATCTATCAATCCAATTTAAATGTCTCACAAGCCGTTGCACGGATCAAGGAGGAATTGGACCTGACTCCGGAAATTCAGAACATTCTTGAATTTATTGCAAACAGTAAACGCGGTATTCTTCCCGGTCCCGGCCATCACTAAGGAAAGAATGAATTGGCGATTTGAAAACACCGGACTTCGTTCTGGTGTTTTTAATATGGAGTATGATGAAGCCCTCGCTCGTGCATTGATCGATGGAAGCGGGAGCCCCACCATTCGTGTGTACGGCTGGAAGCCGCACGCCATATCGATCGGCTGGAATCAATCGATGGATGAAATTGACCTTCACAAAACGACGGCTGCCGGAATTGACGTCGTGCGCCGCCCCACAGGAGGCCGCGCGATATTCCATGCCAATGAACTGACCTATAGCGTCGTTCTGAAGGCGCATGGAAAAAACATTCTCCAGATCTATGAAGATATCAGCCGGGCCCTTATTGCCGGATTAACAGAACTCGGTGCGCCGGTGGCTATTGAAAAGAGCCAGCCTCATTTTCCTTCACTCTATCGGGCGGCCTCCGCGGTCGCATGTTTCTCGAGTACCGGGCGTTATGAGATTAAATCGGACGGTAAAAAACTTGTCGGCAGCGCCCAGCGTCGCTATGCCGCCGGCGGCGGCGATGAAGTGGTGCTCCAACATGGATCGATTCTGATGGGACCCGAACATCAACAGATGGTGGATTTTCTCCACCGTTCTTCTGAAGAACAGCATGATGCGCTGCGGCGGGAACTGGATGATAAGACAACGGATCTCTCTGCCGTGCTGCACCGGCAGGTTCATTTTCATGAAACCGCAGAAGCGATTCTGCATGGATTCCGGACATCGTGGTCGATCTCTCCGGAACTGGTGAATATGAAGGACGAAGGACAACAGGTGACCCTATGAAAAATTCTTCAACCACTTCAGGCCCCAAGAAAATAACAACAAAAATTATTGCAACCATGAAAAAGGAAGGAGCACGAATCGCATGTCTGACTGCCTACGACTTTCTGACGGCACGCCTCCTCGATCAGGCAGGAATCGATCTGATCCTGGTCGGCGATTCGCTGGGCATGGTCTTTCAGGGACAGCAGACTACCCTGCCGGTTACCCTGGAAGAAATGATCTATCATGCGAAAACGGTCGTTCGCGGCGTCGATCGGGCGATGGTGATTATCGACATGCCATTCATGTCCTATCAGGCAAATGATGAAGAAGGGTTCCGCAATGCAGGCCGTGTGATGAAGGAAACCGGTGCGGGAGGAGTGAAACTCGAAGGCGGCGAACGGACTGCCAATCTCGTTCATATGATGGTTCGTGCGGGCATTCCGGTGATGGGGCATCTTGGATTGACCCCGCAATCGATTCATCAGTTCGGCGGTTTTACTCCGCGCGGTGCGACACCCGCAGAAGCCAAGCAGCTTCTGAAAGACGCAAAAATTCTGGAAGAAGCCGGTGCATTTGGCGTGGTCCTTGAAAAAATTCCATC
>RPQN01000071.1 GCA_003819715.1 Ignavibacteriota bacterium
CCGCCGATGTCAATGTTCTCGATCGCTTCCTCCAGGCTGACGTTCAATTTGGCGACGGTTTTATCGAATGGGTAAAGATTGACGACCACGAGGTCGATGGGTTCTATCCCGTGCTTCTGCAATTGTTCCTGATGCGCCGGATTGTCCAGTACCGCGAGGATGCCGGCATGAATGGCCGGGTGGAGCGTTTTGACCCGTCCATCGAGAATTTCAGGGAACCCGGTCACCTCCGAAACGGGTTTGACGTCGATACCGGCCGCCTGAAGCGCGGTGAATGTTCCGCCGGTGGAAATGATCTCGACACCGAATTCCCTCAGAGTTTTTGCAAATTCGACGATTCCTTTTTTGTCGGACACACTGATGAGGGCGCGTTTGATGGTGAGCGGTGTATCGGATTCCGATACGACAGATTTTGAGAACGGATCTAAAACGATGACATTATCCAAGCTTTTCTTCCTTCAACCTTTACCCGGCCTTCGGCGAATGCCTTCAGGACGAGCGGGAAAATTTTGTGTTCAACCTTCAATACTTTTGCTGCAAGCGACTCCGGTGTATCATCCGCATCGACCGCAACCGTTTGTTGCAACACGATGGGACCACGATCGAATTCTTCATCGACCAGATGAACTGTGGCCCCGGAGATTTTTTCACCGCTCGCGATGACCGATTCATGAACACGGTGACCATACATGCCTTCTCCTCCAAACGACGGCAGGAGCGCCGGATGAATATTGATGATGCGGTTCTGGTATTGCCGAATCACTTTGGCAGGAATTTTTTTTAAATACCCGGCCAGTACGATAAACTCTGTATGATGTTTTGCTAACTCGCTGAGCATCGCATCCGCGAGCGCTTCTTCCGATTCAAACATTTTCTGTGTGAGATGCCGGACCGGAATGCGATGTGCCCGCGCGCTTTCCATGGCACCTGCATCAGACTTATTGCTGATGAGGACAACAATCTGAGCCGGAATAAATCCGGCATCAATGGCATCTAGTATTGCCAGAAAATTAGAGCCGCGGCCCGAAGCAAAAACCGCGATATTCATTCTATTTTTGCCAGACGTAGCACCTCACAGTAATGTGGAAATGTAGTGAGAAGTTGAGGGAATATCAATGAAAAGTGCGTGTTTTAAGCAAATTTTTAATCGGAGAGATAATTTAAAGAAACAAATTTTCATTGGATGTTTGAGAACTTTTCCAATGCCTTTTGCGGAACAGATGTGAATCAACAAATTCTCCGATACCTAAAATGGGAAAGATCATTGAGCCTTGCCCTATCGTCTTCGTACAGGCCATTATTCACTTAAAAGAAGGCGGAAATTCAGTCTTTGGACCATCTGTGCCGGTCATTATTTTCCATTCCCTCATCGAGTGTCCGGGCCGCGCCATGACGACCGATCATTAATGGAGATTCCTTCCTGTGTTGTTCTCCTCTATGGAGCCCCGCAGAGTATATTGCCGGCATCAATTTTTCCTTTGGACGGACCATGACCACGCCGTTTTGAGATGACGACAACATTGCATCATTCAGATCGTTGTAATGAGCGATATTGGCAGACATGGAGAGTATATCGGCGGAACGAAAACAAAAAGTGTTTAATAAGCAGTTCCGGAAAATGTGCAGCTTTATTTTGCAGGTGCTTATGGCGCAAGTATTTGTTGTTCCCCGATGTTCAACACCAGCACTCGATGTTCCAGGTGTTGTTGCACCACGAGCATGGTCAGTTGAGTTTGAGCGGTGATCAACGCGGAATCCAGTCCCTGGACGAATGTACGGTGATGAATGGGAATCATGAACTTCGCACGAACATCATGAAATATTCGCAGGGCTTCTTCCGGATCGGTGTGGACATATTTCATGAAGTCATGCGGTTCAATTGGTGCAATAGGAATGAGTGCGAGGTCAATGGCAAACTTCCTGCCGATTTCCCGAAAGAGATCCGGATCATACCCGGTGTCTCCTGCGAAGTAAACGGTTTTACCGTTAGACTCTATTACATAACCGGTAAATGTATTCGTTCGCGACCAGAGACCATCGAATCCGTACCTTCCGTTAAAGTGTTTCGCGGGGACGGCGGTGATGCGGACGCCGTCTGCTTCGAATGACATCCATGGATTCATTTCCCGGTACGCTGAAAAACCAAACTCCGGAATATATGCCCCGCTCCCTGCAGGCAGCATCATCGCTGCTGATCTGGGCAGCATGGATAAACTTCCGTAGCTCAAATGATCAAAATGAATGTGAGAGATGAGGATATAATCCAGTTTATCAAGAAAGGCGGGAAGGATCCCCGGCTCGATTCTCCGTTTGGAGATCATTCCTGCGGTCTCCGTAAAAATCGGGTCGGTGATGAAAATTTTGTCTCCGATTTGAATAAGGCATGTGGCATGACCGACCCAGAGTACCGATAATCCAACATGCTGGAATATGGGATGGGCGTTTTTTAGAGAAACGGGTTCGGGTGTACTCGGCAGATCTTCAAATGATTTTGCAATGAAGCGGGCAACGAAAGAACTGCAGCCGGGAAGAACGATGGAAGAGCAAAGAATGATGAGCGCAGAGAAAAAAAATCGCAAGAGCCGGCGGTGATGGTGTATCATACTGTTTAAAAGAAACGAAAATCTATGGAGTGCATCACCATCTTATCAGCCGGACTGTATTTCACCGTATAATGAAGAAAACCGAACAGCGTCGAAAATCCTCCGGCAATAAAATTCGAGGAACTTCCGGCGATGGTATAGCGCGCAACGCCAAGATTTAAACCGAGATATTCCCCGTATTCCACTAACGGCAGATGCGCCATCAGCTGACCGGAAAAGCCCCAATGGCTTGTCCCGATCCGGCTGGTGTACCACTGTGTGGTGATATTGAATTCAACTGAACCGGCGAACCGTTCCGGTTGGGTGACAAAGAAAAAATGCACCGGCGGATCGAGCCTGGTCATCCCCCATGAATACAGGACAGGCGTTAGTTCCCACTCGAATGAAAAATGAGTCCCGGCGGGAAGACCCGTCCATGAGAGACTCGGCACCGCCTGGAGCAAGAGCCACGAATTGGAAATTCCTCTTCGCTCTTCCTGCTCTTGCGCCTCCGCACGCGGCATGCCGGCAAGAGCTATCAGCCCGAGCAGAAGGATGGATCGGGTGTGAAAGAAAAATCGTTTGGATGTCATGATGATAGAAGGTAGAGAATAATTCCAGTTGAAAAAAGACCTTCGAATTTCCTGCATGATTTTATTGCATGGACGGATTGTTCTTCATACATTTTATTCATCATTCAATATCTATCACGTTATGAGGTGTTTATGCAACATTTTCTCTTGAAGGTTAGTTTCGTTTCGCTGGTAGCCGCACTCCTGTTGACCGGCTGTTCTACTCAGCAGGCAACGAAGATTGATATGCCGAAGCATATCAATCTCGAAAAAGTTCAAGCCGGACAGTTCGATACCGGCAAGATGTGGACATTCGATTTCCCGCCCATGGAGTATTTCGCCAAGACGTATAATTTTACTCCGTCAAAAGAATGGTTTGAAAAGGCGCGGTTATCCGCCCTGCGCCTGCCGAATTGCACCGCCTCCTTCGTCTCGGAGGACGGACTGGTCATGACAAATCACCATTGCGCCCGAGCGGCATTGGACAGTGTCAATAGAGAAGGCGAACGGTTGGCCGAAGCCGGATTCTATGCTCCAACACTCAATGACGAACGAAAGGCAAACAAT
The DNA here is from genome assembly GCA_003819715.1 of Ignavibacteriota bacterium. Lineage (GTDB taxonomy): Bacteria > Bacteroidota > Ignavibacteria > UBA10030 > UBA10030 > Fen-1298. The sequence continues at coordinate 3,722 of RPQN01000071.1, forward strand.
ATTTTTATCGATCAATTACTGGTGATGGACGATGTCACGAAAGAAGTACAGGAAGCATTTGATAACGGTACGACCGACAATATAAAAATCGAAAATCGTATGGCGAAGATGCTCGAAATTCAGAAACGATACGCAGCGACCTATAAAACCACCGCCCCGCAGGATTCGATGGTGTTTAGTATCGTTTCCTTTTACAACGGAGGGCGATATTCACTCTATGGATACAAACGGTACACGGACGTCAGGCTGGTCTATGCCCCGGAAGATGTGATGGCGTTTTTTGGGGGCGATCCCGATAACTTCACCTACCCGCGGTATGATTTTGACTGTGCCTTCTTCCGCGTCTATGACAATGGCAAGCCTTTAAAAACCGCGAACTTCTTTCCGTTCAGCCAGGATGGTGCAAAGGAAGGCGAAGCGGTATTCGTGATCGGAAATCCGGGGAGAACCAACCGCTTGAAGTCCGTTGCTCAGCTCGAATATCTGCGCGATGTGATTTATCCGTCGAGTATCGAGACATATGAGAAGACCGCGTCAATCTACTCATCGTATATTGCCGTTCATCCCGAAGCAAAATTGAAATACCTCAACACCATTTTCGGATTGGAGAATTCGCGAAAAGCGATTACAGGATATTTAAGCGGCCTGGTGGATCCGGTCGTCATGGCAAAGAAAAGAGATTTTGAACGGAAGTTCCAGAATGCAATACTGAATAAACCCGAACTCTCCAGGAAGTATGGGAATCCATGGAAAGATATTGCACGTTCGCAGGATGAGCTGACGTCGCTGTATCCAAAGTTCGACGCGTTACGATTTCGCGGAAGAACCTTCCCCAAGTATTTATCGTTGACATCGGACCTTGTAAATCTGGCAATGAAATCTCATGGTTCCATTTCCGATTCGGCAAAGGCAAAATTCTATCCTTCGAACCTTACGCCGGAAGTTGAAAAACAACTGCTTGCTTTCCGGTTGAGCATGATGGAGCGTGCACTGGCGGGAAACGATGCGGCGTTCGACAACCTCATGGCAGGACGGACACCCGAACAGGCGGCGGAAGAACTGAGTGCAACTTCGATAATCGCATCGAAAGAGAAAACGCAGGCACTTCTTAACGGAACCCCGGAAGCCATCCTCCATTCCACCGATCCGCTGATTGCATTTATCGTTGCCGAACAAGCACAGGCAAAAGAGGTTCAGAAAAAATACACCAGGATCACCGAGAAACTCCAGGCAGGCGAACAAATACTGGGCAATGCTATGTACGATGTTTATGGAACGCATATTCCGCCGGATGCGACGTTCACACTCCGCATTGCGGACGGCGTCGTCAAAGGATTTCCCTACAACGGAACCATTGCTCCGCCGATCACCACATTTTACGGATTGTACGACCGTTATTATTCGTTTGGTATGAAAGATCCCTGGAAGCTGGCGGATCGATGGGTCAATCCGCCCGCAACATTTAAGATGAACACGCCCATGAACTTCGTCTCCACCAACGACATCACCGGCGGGAACTCCGGAAGTCCGGCCATCAACATAAATCTGCAGATCGTCGGACTGATTTTTGACGGGAACATGGAAAGTCTGCCTGGTGATATCATCTTTGATGATTCATCCAACCGGTCGGTTTCCGTCCATTCTTCGGGATTGCTCGAAGGGCTGGAACAAATTTATAAAGCGGAAAGAATTGTCAAGGAATTACGCGCAGGAAAAATTGTGCAATAAAGAACTTTCGTGACTTCTTGCGAAGGTTCCTTCTCACCCACGAGCGGTTCCTTCGCAAGGAGAACAAAGCAGGCACCGGATTACCCGCGCGGGTGAAATGTGCGGTGAACTTCCTTCAAATACTCCCGGTCAATATGGGTGTAAATCTGAGTCGTGGAGATATCTGCATGGCCCAGCATCTCCTGAACGGCGCGGAGATCAGCCCCTCCCTCTAATAAATGAGTCGCAAACGAATGACGGAACGTATGCGGGTGGATTTTCTTTCCGATTCCGGCGGACAACGAATATTTCTCCACTAACTTCCGAATCATATCACGCGTTAACGTTGTTCCGCGCACATTCAGGAAAAGGATATCCTGCGATTTTCCCGACCGTGCGAGATGCACCCGCGATTTCTTTTGATACTCTTCAATCCATTGTCTCGCAGAACGCCCAATCGGGACGAACCGTTCTTTTGATCCTTTGCCGTACACCAGGACCAGCCCCTCTTCAATCAGAAGATTGGCCTGCTTGAGGTTGACCAGTTCGGAAACACGAATGCCTGTCGCATACAGCGTTTCCAGCATCGCCCGGTCGCGCAGCCCAAGCCGGCTGGAAGTATCCGGCTGTTTTAAAATTTCATCGACTTCAATTACACTTAATACATCGGGCAGGTTTTTTTCCTGTTTGGGGGAATCGATAATTTGCGTTGGATCGTCCTTTGCTTCTTCCTCTCCAAGAAGGTACCGGTGAAAACCGCGTATGGTGGAAAGTGTTCGGGCGACACTTCGCGGTGAAAGGGTGTCCCGGTGGAGCACGGCTAAAAATTTGCTGATGTGCTCTTCCGAGACGGCAGAGGCAGACTGAATTCCACACGACATCAGAAAGCTGCGGTACTTATTAAAATCGAACTGGTAAGAGGTGAGGGTGTTCCGGGATAGATTTTTTTCGAGCCGGAGAAAATCCAGATAGCCGCGGATTTGCCGGTCCAGGGCCGTCGAAGGAGGTCGTTGTTCTGCCGCGGGGGTTGCTCTATGCAAAGTTTTTTTCATGGAGAACACTGAGTTCCGAACAAGGGCGATCCAGAAGTGAAATGATACGGATTCTCATGAAGGTGCAAGATTCTCGATCAGGAGCCTGCAGCCCGGAGTCCGCCGGACGTCCCGATGATCGACGGCTCATTCGACGACGGCACCGGAGGGCGAACTACCCTTTTGCTGCTTTTGCCAGCGTATCGAATATCTGAAACGTTCGGTCCAGGTGAGAAATTTTAAGCAGAGAAAGCACTTTCTTTTGAACGCCAACCAGTTTCACCATGCCAAGGTTCTCGCGCATCTTGCGCTCTGCGATGAGCAGCGCGCTTAATCCGGTGCTGTCGCAGAATTCAACTTCGGAGAGGTCGATGACCAATTCCTTGAGCTGCGGCTTGCAGAGTATCAAAAATTTTCCTTTGAGTTCAGGAGAAGTCGTCGCATCAAGCTTTCGGTCTTTGACTTTGAGGATGGTGGCGGTCCCCATTTTCTTGGTTTCAAATTGCATAAGCAAGCTCCGGCAAAGGCATTAGAACATATCGAGACATTTCAGGAGACTCCGATAGGAATATTTGTTATTGGTTCCTCTGGTTTTTACTTGAAAATTATAAAATTGGTCGCTGTTCTTTTTGACAAAGCTGATGCGCAAAGGTGCGTTGGATGCTTTGCAAAGAAACGCACTGGTCAGCGAGAAATTGACATTCAGATCCACCGCAACATCAAAGGAACTGTTTTCCATTCTCTGAAGCAGTTCCCGCCGGGGGACAAACCACGTATTGACATCCCGCACTGAATACGTAAGGGTTTTCAGGGACGGGGCAGAAGACATCGCAAAAAGTTGATCTTCCCGGATAACCACCGTCATTCGATCTGAAGAAAATTTTCGAAGCAAATAGCGAAGAAAATTCGATGCTGATTCACCATCAACCGATGATTCCGGAAAGATCACCAGTGCACGGCGCGACCGCCTCAGGACATCGGTGAAATTCATTACCCGGTCGTGCGTATGTCGAAAATGCAACTGAGAGTATGTCAGCCCTACTTTGGTTCGAAAACGTTCCAGCATCGTTGTGGTTCGCAGCAGATGTTATTTGCTGCGTTTTGAACGTTCACGCTGAGCTTCAAACAGCTTGGTGATGAACGATTGATCAAACAAATAATATCGTATTTGCACACTTCCCCGGAGGAAGGAGTCGTTATCGGAATTCACGGGACCGTTATAATCCTTTGAATTTGTTAACACATATTCGCCCATGAGCGTGATGGACCAGAATTCACTCAGGAAGATATCAGCCCCCGCCCCGCCGATGAAATGGATATCAAAACTCGAGACGAATCCGGGCCGGCCCCCCGCTGCAGTCTTCGGATCAAAAAATACAAGTCCGCCGCCGCCCAGAAGGAATAGATTGAATGAACTGTTGGGCATGAGATCGCCCGAAACATAAAAATTGGCCGCCATCAGATCGGTGGTCGAGGTTTTGTTCAAACTATTGGTCCATGAAAGTTCATTGACCGCGATTTTGGAACGTAAACTTATCCCTTCCATGATCGAATAACTCATATTAACACCATAACCGATTGCCGGTGAAGTCTTTACGGAGCCACCTCCGAGAATGTATTGCATGGAGCCGTCTACTCCAACACCAAATTTTCCAACCCGTGTCTGTCCGAAACTTGGAACGGTGAGCATGAAGACAAGGAGCAATGATATCAGATAACAAAACGGAAATTTCGACATGATACCCTCACAAGTAAGTGGGTGATGGTGAATTTAGGATTCATTCTGCAACATATTAAGAAACTTCTGTTCATCAAGCAAGGGGATCCCCAGCGTTTTTGCCTTCTCGAACTTGGAACCGGCATCGGCACCGACAACGACAAAGTCGGTATTTTTGCTGACACTCGAAACCACTTTCCCCCCCTGTGATTCAATTCTCTGCCTGGCTTCATCGCGCGTCATCGACGACAGCGTACCGGTCAGCACAAAATTCTTATTCGAGAATTGCTGAGAAGGTCGAACGTGCTTTTTCTTTTCAAGTAATTGCACGCCCGCCGCTTTTAAACGGTGGACGATGCGAATGTTGTGTTGGTCTGCAAAGAATCGAACAACGCTTTCTGCAATCTGTGGACCGATACCCTGAAGAGATTGCAAATCGGTTTCCGTTGCCGCTATAAGTTGCTCAATTGTAATGAAATTATCAACTAGAAGTTGTGCAATACTTGTCCCGATGTGACGTATGCCAAGACCATACACCACCCGGCTAAAGGGGCGTGTTTTACTCTCTTCAATGGCCGTAAACAAATTCTGAACGCTTTTTTCCCCCCACCCTTCAAGCGAAAGAATATTCTCCCGTCGGTCATGCAGGTCGTAGAGATCGGCGCAATTCTTCATCAACCCATCCTGAACAAACTGATCGATCACCGCTTCTCCGAGACCTTCAATATCCATGGCGCCCCGGCTTGCGAAATGTCCGATCCGTCCTTTCACCTGGGCCGGACAATCACTGTTCTCGCAGTAGTAATTCGCTTCACCTTCAAAACGGAAAATTTTGGAATGGCATTCGGGACAGGTATCGGGGAATCTGAAAATTTTTGCGCCCGCTCGCCGCTTTTCCTTATTCACTCCGCTGACCTTGGGGATGACATCTCCGCCTTTTTCTACAATGACAATATCATGAATGCGAATATCCAATTCGCGGATATATTCCTCATTATGAAGTGTTGCACGGGAAACGGTACTGCCGCCAAGGAACACCGGTTCCAGTTCAGCCACCGGCGTGATTGTCCCCAAACGTCCGACCTGGAGCCGAATCGCCTTTAACGGCGTCTCTGCTTGCCGCGAAGCAAACTTGAATGCCACGGCCCATCGGGGGCTTTTCGCAACCGCGCCGAGAAGTTCCTGCTGGCGGAGAGAATTCACTTTTACCACGATCCCGTCGATATCGTAGGGGAGTTCATCACGCTGCTGTTCCCATTTCTGCCAATAGGCAATCACTTCTTCGATCGACCGGCAGGTTTGCGAATGCTCACTCGTCGGGAATCCGAGGCTGTGGAGGAGCTTCAGGTTTTCAAATTGCCCGGTCAATTCCATATCATCCGAACGGAGGAAGTACGAGACAAAGTTCAGGGGCCGCGATGCGACCAATTTCGAATCCTGCAATTTTAATGTCCCAGCAGCAGAATTGCGCGGGTTTACAAACGTTTTTTCTCCCGCAAGCTGGCGCTCTTCATTCATCCGCTGGAAGTCCGCCCGCTTCATAAATGCTTCGCCCCGTACTTCCAACGTGCGCGGCGCGCTGCGGACGGGACGAATCCGGAGCGGGATCGAACGGATGGTTTTTAAATTTTGAGTGATATCATCTCCCTGGATTCCATCTCCGCGTGTCGCACCCTGGACAAAGATTCTGTCCTCATACCGCAGGCTGATAGCGATACCGTCAAACTTCAGTTCGCAGATATAGTGAAACGGCGCAGCACCCAATGTGTCATGGACACGCCGGTCGAAATCCCGCACCTCTTCTTCACTGTACGTATTTGAAAGACTGAGCATGGGAACGGCGTGTGTGACCGTGGGAAATTCTTTTGTCACTCGACCGCCGACGCGCTGGGTGGGTGAATCAGGGGCGGCGAGTTCCGGATGATGCTTCTCCAGTTCCTGCAGTCGGTGCATCAGCCGATCATATTCCCCGTCCGAAATTGTGGGCTGGGCGAGAATATAATACCGGTAATCGTGGTCAAGGATTTTCTGGCGAAGGGATTCAATCTCTTTTTCGATGGAGGAATTCATACCAGCTGTGCCCTGCCGGTGATTAATTCTTGAGATTGGCTTCTGAAATCACCGCATTGCGGACAACCGCTCCGCGCTTGCCGAGCGAACCGATATCTTTGCCGTTTAATTGAAATGTCGCACTTCCGGCATTTCCCATCGTCACAACGAACCGGTCTTTGGCAACCCACATTCGTTTTCGATTGGGCCCCAAAAGATAAGTTTCGCCTAATTTGCCGTCTATAAGGATGTTGATCCAGACTGAATCCCGGGTCACCATTTCCAATCGCAAGCTGTCGGGACGAACGGGAACGGCTACGAGAACAGAATCAGAGACATGATCGGGCGATGGAATCGATGCAGCTTCATTCTCACGGACCACTCGATCAAATGGGACCTCCTCGACCGCATTCCCGGAGTTCGAACCTCTATTCCTATTTGCCAGGACGGCCGTAAGAACAAGTGCGGCAATAATGAAGAAGCCAATGGTGATATTGCGCTGAAGCGGGGTAAAAGCACGTATTTGTTTATCGGATACGGAACCGGACTTCTTCTCCAGCGGCGTATTCGTGGGCAGCACGGAAGGCTCCGTTTTACGGAGGGATGATTCCTGCTTTGCATCATCGTACCGAAGCATGATTTCATTCGGGTCCAGTCCGACCATGAAGGCATATTCGCGAAGGAAGGCGCGCACATAAGTTTGAGGAAGAATCTGAAATTGCCCCTTCTCTATCGCCTCGAGAAATTTCAGGCTGATACGCGTCTCGGCGGAAATATCCATTAAGGATAAATCTTTTTCCAGACGGGTCTTTCTTAGTTCTTCGCCAATTTGTTCAAAATTCATTCAGGCAAGTCCAAACTTCATGCCGCGTAAGAGAATGCGGGATTTACATTATTGCAATAGTAGCAATTATTCCGACCACTTTCAAGAAGAGACTTTATCGTCATGCGAGAGGCATACGTGAATGGAGAGGAGACGGGCAACAAAGCAGCTCTCACCTACAATTTTTTCCGAATTTCGTTTACCAGGCCTTCCGGTTCAGCGATTCCCAGCTCCATGGCCCTTCGGCAATGATCCCATGCCGATTGGTATTGACCCGTTTCATAATAGAGATACGAGAGATTAAGATGTGCATTCCCTCCGGCAGGATCTATTTGCAGGGCATCCTTCCAGGCATTCTCCGCTTGAGCTATTGCATGCGCTGCATAATACATGACCCCGAGATTGTAGTAAAGAGCAGCATCGCGCGGATGTACACGGAGTGCCGCTAAAAAGTTTGATTCTGATGAGAGGTAGAGGCCGCGCGCAAAATACGCGACTGCAAGTGCATGATGGACAACCGCATCGGTGTCGTTGAATTTTACCTTGTTTCCGAGTTCATCAATAATTTTCGATAATTCATCCTGAGATACTGCAGGCATCTCGCCGCGCTGGGGCGCTCCACCGCGAAGAATACGAACCTGATCGTCAAGCAGTCGAGGGACACTCATTCTCTTGATGTCATTATATCGTCGCGGGTCATGGGGAGACGTGGATGCATCGTACTCGCCGAGTGTCAGGGAGTTCTTGAAATGAAACGTACGCATAACGCTCATCCCGCCGAATAACATGAGAACGAGAATAAACAGCAGAGGAAGGATTTTCTTAATACGTTCGAACCAGGAAGTCCAGGAACAGGAAAGAAGAATAAAAAATACTCCCACACTTGAGAGATAAATTCTGTGCTCGTAAAATTTTGGAGGGGTATGAACTCCTGAATGAGAATAAAATGTTGGAACGAGAAACGCAAGAAACCACAGAGCGCCAAAGAGAATGAATTTCCAGTCTTTCCGTTCTGAGAGGACAAGAGCTGCTGCGAGAACGATCAGCGCAACGATCCCGGCAGTGATGTGGATATCGGCAAACACAGGAGCAAATGCAGGCTGGAACGGCCAGAATAATTTTCCGAAGTAATAGACGGCAATCCAAAGATTGGACAGGACGGTCGTCGCGGCCTGGGCACTCTTTTCAACCGGAATGATCATGGCGGCATGCCGCAAGATAGACCATTGGACAATGATCATTCCCCATGCTGCAAGGTGGAGCAACGTCGTGAGTGACCATGCCTCCTCTTTCTTTATTATAGCGATATACAGGAGGGCGAGAACGGGAAACACAATTGCAGATTCTTTTGTGAACAGCGCGCATGCAAAACCGAGCATATGCAGAAAAAACCATCTCATCTTTGAAGTGGACAGGAACTTGATGAACGAGATAAAGCTGAGCAGGATAAACACCGTGAGGAGAGAATCGTTCCTTCCCGCAATCCACGCAACGGCCTGGGTCAATGCAGGATGAACACAAAAAATGAGTGCGCCAAAGAACGATCGATTCTTTTTGAATCCAAGAATTTGAAGCGTATAAAACAAAAGGCAGCCGGCGATGCAGTGGAGGAGGATATCGATTCCATGGTACCCCCATGGACTGGTGCCGCTTATTTTTGCCGACAGGATAAACGAGAGGGTTAAGAATGGGCGGTACAAGTTGCCGCCCTGTCCCTGATGGCTCACATCTTCTAAAAATGCATGACCGGCATCCGACCATTCGTCGATATAAGAAAAATTTTCCACAATGAGGAAGTGGTCGTCGAAATACGTGTATTCTGAAAACGTCAGGATATGGAGGTACGGTATTGCAGCGACGAGCACCAGCCACAGGGCGGGCCGCCAGGAACGGAGAAAGATATTATCAAACAGCATATGATCCGGCGAGTTCATTCCGGAGCATTCCACAGAATGGAGTGTGATATGAAGAATCGAATGATCAACCCGGGATTCATCGGAACCTCATTCCTCCATGGTCATTGCGGTGCTTTTCCTTTGTCGCGGCTTAACGTGATGCGAAGAATTTTGGACAGTTCTTCAATTTGATAGGGCTTTTGAAGGAATGTGTCGCCTGCGGCTTTCCCCAGAGTGGCGTCGATGACCCGATCGCCATAGCCGGTGGAAATGACAACGCGGATCGAGGGATCGATTTTCTTCAATTTGATGTACGTTTCTTTCCCGCTCATATTCGGCATATTGAGATCGAGCACCACCACATCGAAGCGTTTTTTCTTTTTGTAAAGATTGATCGCCTTCTGTCCGCTGTCGACGTGTGTCGCTTGATATCCGAGGCTCTCCAGCATACCGCAGATGATGTCTGCGACATTTTTTTCGTCATCAATAACCAGCACTCGTTCCGTGCCGCCTTCCAGTTTTGACGGCTTCACCTGTGGATGGAAATTTTCGGCTGCAGGTATAATCGGAAAATTCATGATAAATTCGGCGCCTTGACCTAGTTCACTCCGAACGTTCACAAAACCGTTGTGAGAATTCACCACTCCATAAACTACCGACAATCCCAGGCCGGTCCCTTTTCCGATATCCTTGGTTGTGAAAAACGGTTCAAAGATATGTTCTTGTGTTTTTTTATCCATTCCCACTCCAGTATCGGATATGGAGACGGCAACATATGTTTCCTTGCGAATATCGGGTGTCGCAGATTTATCTCCGTCCAGTTGCTGGTGGGTTGTCTGTATGGTAATCGTTCCACCCTCCGGCATCGCATCTCTTGCGTTAATGAGCAGGTTAAGAAATGCCTGCTGAAGTTGTCCATCATCGCCATGGATCATGCTCACTTCATTCGTCAATTTTTTCTCAATGAGAATCGTTTTATCGGTGCTTCGTTCGAACAGCCGAAGCGTTTCTTCGATGATATCGTTCACCACGACGGGACGGAATTGAACATTGCTCTTTCGTGCAAAGGTCAGGAGCTGCCGGGTCAGGCTGGCCCCGCGCCGGGCAGCGGTCTCGATGATATCAGCGAACCGATACCAACGGTCATTCTCTTTCATCTTTCGCTTCATAATGGACGTGGAGCCAAGGATGGACGTGAGAATATTGTTAAAGTCATGAGCAATCCCGCCGGCAAGATTTCCGATGCTGTCGATACGCTGGGCATGAATAATCTTCGCCTCGAAATTTTTCTGCTCGGTGATATCGCGGGCGACGGCGCGAACCAATGGTTGTCCGGTTTCATCATAGATGATCGATGCGTTGATGCTCACATCGATCAATTCCCCGGTTTTTGCAACAATTTTTTCTTCCAGCCCTTTGATTTCGTTTTTCCGCTCAAAAATATCAAGGATATTCCGCTGTGCTTCTTGATGGTATTCCGGCGGGTAAAGTTTCAGAATGGACTTACTGACCAATTCTTCCTTGCTGTATCCGAGTCGTGTTGCTTCGGTTTGATTGCAGCTGATGATGATGCCGGCGTCGTTAAAGATGTGGGACATATCCGGTGAATTTTCGAACAGATCGATGTAGCGTTCTTCGGATTTGCGGACCCGTTCGAAGAGGGTGGCATTTTCCATCGCGATCCCAATTTGATTGGCAAAGGCCATCATGAGGGCAATTTGTTTATTGGAAAACGCTTCACGGTTTTTACTGCCCAGGACGATCAGCCCGGAAATCTGGTCCTTCATCATTATGGGCACCGATGCGATTGAACCAATACTCCCGTAAGTCCATGAGGATTTTTCGGAGGAATCAGATTTCTTTGGCCGTTTTACAATTCGAGGAGCATGAATCCATTTCATCCGCGCATGGTCGATATCCAGGGTCAAATCCGCGACAGAAAAATTTATTTCTTCGGTTCCCCGAAGCGCTTTGAGCGAAAGATGTTTGTTTTCTACAATGAAGATCCATCCGTATTCAACGCCCAGCAGCCGTTTCATTTCAAGCAGAGCATTCTGGAGGAGATATTGCACATCAATGGACCGATTGACCGATTCCGCAAATGAATTTAATGCAAAAAGCTCCTGTTTCTGTTCCTCCAGAAGGCGTCCATAGCGCAACGTAAAGAAGACGATAATAAATCCAAACACGCCAACGGTAAGCACGCTGCCAAATAACAGCAGCTCCAGGGTATGTCCGCTGGTCAGGCGTACAACGACAATCGTGATGAGAGTGACAACAACGGCAGTGGAGGCAACGATCTGGGCTTGTTCGACCGGTCCGAGAGAAGTTCGAAATTTCAACATGTTGCGGGCGTTTGCCATACGGTCACGAACCATTACTCTGTGGGCGATTTATTTCCGATACACGAGCATACGATGCTGGTGGGTAATTAATTCGGCAAATGCTTGGAAAGAACCGAACTCACTTCATCTTCGTTGAATGGTTTTATGAGATAATCGACTGCGCCAAGCGTGCGCGCCACTTTGCGTGCATCATAATCATCGATCGCCGAGAAAAAAACCACCGGGGTCGAAGAAGTTGCAGGATTGCGTTTCAAATGATCGACGAGGTCGAATCCGTTCATATCCGGCATGCGCACATCACTAAAAATAATATCCGGTTGAAAAGTCGCCAGGGCGTTCAATGCCTCCGCCCCGCTTCCGGCGGTCAGGACATCATATCCTTTATGCTGGAGGATATGTGACGTAATCTTGAGCCAGGAAGGTTCATCGTCAATGACGAGAATATGTTTTTTTCTTTTCGCAGCCATGGGCGGTTTTTGGTGATATTTTCAAGATACAAAGCTTGGGCGTAAAAGGCAACCCGGACGGGGTCCAACGGAAAGACAGAGAAATCCTTCTTCAGACGATGGTTCAACCGACGAAACAAGAGGTACGTGCCGTGAACTGCCCGCACACCACGAGGATCGCGTTGCGTCGGGGACATGCGCATGCCCCTGACGTCAATCGTGCAGAATGCTCATGAGTACGAACATCCAGGAAGCACCGCTCACCGTGTCTTCTTGTATAACGGATGCGACTCGATCGCTTTCAGAAGATCCGGCAGGACCGGCTCCCCCCTCTTCTGCAGTTCTCTCACATAAATCATCGCAGAGTCCGGGTCGTTCTTGGTACGGACGTAGCAGTTCGCAAGGTAGTAGTACCCGAGTAGAAAATCAGGATTAATCTGGATCGTTGTTTTCCATAATTGAACGGCAGCATCCACCCGGCCGAGCTCCAAATTCAAAATGCCGTAGTGTATGTACGCAAAGCGGTCGAGCGGATCAAACCGGAGCGCCAGTTCATATTCACGAACCGCGAGATCATACGTACGGCGGTTGGTATAAATATCTCCAAGCATTCGATGAGCGAACGATGCGCTCGGCTTTCGTTTGAGTTCGGCAAGGAGTACCTCTTCTGCCGCCGGTTCATTCCTTTGATCTAAATACATACCCGCCATGCAGACATAGGATTTATCGACGCTCGGCGCCGTGTCGTATGCGTTGTTCGCATAACTTTCCCGGCCTCGAAATACATTTTCTTGAAAAAAAGTGATGGCGGATAAACCAAGAAGAATCGTGACCGCTCCGGCAACACGCGCCCCCGAGGGGAGTTTCATGGGGACTTCTTCAAGAAAAGCGGCTCCTGCAATAAGAAAACCAACCATGGAGCAGTACATCCGGTGACTATAAAAGACCGCTTCCCCGGACAACGAAGGCGCAAGAAAAAGAAAAAACCAGAAGAGCCCCCAGAGGATAAGCTTCAGAGAAGCCGGCTGAAGAATATAAAGCAGTCCGGCAATAAGAAGAACGCAAAATATCCCGGGGATGATGGAATGATCGGCAAGGTTGGGGAAAACGGAAAAATTGATCGGTATAAATATTTTTCCGATATAGAGAAAAAAGGCCGGAAGATTGTTGAACCAGTTGACTGCAAGAGTGTTCCCGGCGTTGTGAATTTCATATCCATGAGAAACCAAATTTCGCATCATGAACCAGGATGCGATGGCCAGCACGTACCCGGCGCCTACGGAGATCGATACCCCGCGCTGAACCTTTTCTCTTTTGACAACCGTGATGTATCCGATGCAGAGAAACGGCAGGACAATAGCGGATTCTTTTACCAGGAGGGCGCAAAAAAACAAACCGAGATGTACGGCATACATCCAGGTCCGTTTCACTTCGTGTGCACGAAGGAAAAATAAAAACGAACTCAAGATAAAGAGCGCCAAAAGCGTATCATTCCGCCCCGGTATCCAGACCACTGCAGATGTCTGCAGAGGGTGGACACAGAATACCGCCGCCGAAAGTGCAGAACAATTCCTCGAAAATTTTAACTGCCGGAAAAAGACATACACGAGAAGAGAACAGCCAATATGCAAGAGTATATTGGTCACATGGTACAGGAGAGGTCGATCCTGTGCAATTTGGGCTTCAAACATAAAAAGAATATTCATCAAGGGGCGATAATAGGTTTGAGGATTCGATCCCGAGATAAAAACATCTGTGGTAAACATTTTTGATAAATTGCCGATATCCCCAAGGAACGCTTGATTCGCCACAAGAAGCATCGTGTCATCAAGGTTGGTATAATCAAAAAAAATGCTTTTCCCATAGAGGGCTATACCCAGGCAGATAATCGCCAGATATATCTGTTTATCACTCATCGTCCATTTTATGTGTTCTCTTTGCATCAGACCTTGCCCACTCACTTTTGAATTTAGATACCGTACATTCGTTAAAAATGCAATGTTCTGCAGAAGGGAGCGTTGCGTGTAAATTCATCCTCCCATCCATCCTGTGAATAACATCCGGATACGATTATACAATCACGAACCTAAACGGACAGAAACAACTGTATTATTGGATGAATGGTAATTCTGTCCTGTGTCATTTTGACCGTATACGGTAAAATATTCCGCTCCTTTAAGGAATTGTTTAAGCCTTTTATCCAAAAAGAGAGGGTCGGGTGAATGAATAAGGTATCTCAATGACTGGTACAATACTTGGGAGTATATAGTCGTCGAAATAAAAAATACGAACTTTTCAAATAATTCACGCAGCATTATTAACACTTTTTTGGAGGATTATTTATGGGACAACAACAGTTATTACTTATCATTCTCGGCGTTATTATCGTTGGTATTGCGATCGCCGTTGGATTGAGCCTCTTTACTGCACAAAGCATCCAATCAAATAAAGATGCCATCATCAACGATATTAACAACATTGCAGCGAGTGCATATCAATTTAGAATTCGCCCGACGTCAATGGGCGGAGCTGGTGGAGCAACGTACGCTGGCTTCTCCATCCCCGTCAAAATGAGCTCCAATGAAAATGCGACATACTCTGCCGGAACCGGAACTGCCGCCAACATCACCATTATTGGTGGAAATGCTGTGAGCACTGACAATACGGTGACCGCAGTTGTTGGAAGCGATGGCCGAGTTACGATGAATTCTTCAAGCTTCGGCGGCGAATTCAAGTAGCAGGTAGTTTTACTTACTGGGAATAAAATAATCCCAATCATCTTCTCACTGAAGACGGTTGGGATTTATTTTGTTATATTCATCTACGACGATCGATTCGTTGTTCATCTGTTTCAGGGGATCTCTGGTTCGAGAGATCTGAAGTCCATGGCAGACCTGAGCGATATCACAATAATGGAGAGTATGCCTTTTTTTGTCTATCAACAACTTACTGACCACTTATGAAACCAAAATCTAAAGTTATTGTCGTGTTACCGGCATACCAGGCCGAGAAGACATTGGAACGCACGGTTCGCGACATCCCGCTCTCCGTGGTTGATGAAATTATTTTAGTGGACGATAAGAGCAGCGATCACACCGTGGAGATCGCCAGGAAGTTTAATCTTGTTGTCGAGCAGCATACAAAAAATTTAGGATATGGCGGAAACCAAAAAACCTGCTATCAATTGGCTCTTCGTAGAAAAGCAGATATTGTGGTGATGCTGGATACGGATTACCAATAAGAGCCCACAGTCATCCCCCACTTCGTAGCGTTTATATAAAAAGACGA
>RPQN01000072.1 GCA_003819715.1 Ignavibacteriota bacterium
GGGCAAAGGATGAAGTGATGGTTGAGGCGGAAGGGGTCGATGAGCGGCATCCCGATCGCCTGTCGATGACTCAATCGGGGAACACGATACACGTGCAATACAGAGACTCACGGCACAACGTTGATCATCTGGTCTTCACCATAAAAGTTCCGTCACGGTTCAATGTGGACATTCAAACATCCGGCGGAAGTGTGAGACTAGATGATATCCTCAACGGCAGCTTTAAAGCAGAGACGAAAGGCGGCAGCATCAAGATTAATCACATCGTCGGCAGTGTGGATGCTGAAACAGGCGGCGGCAGTATCAAAGTGGAAAAGGTGGAAGGCGATGCCACCATGCAAACCGGCGGAGGAAGTATAGACGCGAGGAGTGTGACGGGGAAGTTGAGTGCAAAGACCGGAGGCGGCAGTATTACAGTGCGTGATGCCGGCGGAAAAGTAAATGCATCGACCGGCGGTGGAAGCGTGAAGGTGGAAAACGCGAAGGAATGGATCGATATTTCGACCGGCGGGGGGAGTGTCTCGGTGAATGGTGCAAAGTTCGGTGCAAAAGTGAAGACCGGCGGCGGCAGTATCGAAATGGAGGATATTACCGGTGTCGTGAATGCGTCAACGGGCGGCGGAAGCATAAAGTGTGAACTGACTCCAGGTGATAAGGGGAACAGTACGTTGAATACCGGCGGTGGAGAAATTCAGCTGACACTTCCGGAAAACGCGAAAGTCATTGTTGAAGCGACCATCAATCTTCGCGAAGGCTGGGGAGGGCATCATAAGAAGTGTGCTATCACCTCCGACTTCAAATCTGATAAATTTGAGAACGAAAAAAACGGCGACCGCATTTATGCGCTCTACACGCTGAATGGCGGCGGTCCGACGATCACTCTTGAAACATCGAACAGCGATATTGAAATTATAAAGAGATCTGCTCCATAATCTTTTCTCTCGTTCAGTTATTCTTTCCATGGCCTCCATCTTATCCGGGGGCCATTTTTTTTGTTTTTCTGTCATAAATCCGATCGGATAAAATCATCAGCTCTCAAAAAATAAAATGATCCGTTTCTCCCTTGCCCCCACAAAGAACGGTCATCAGCCGAAGGCATGGTCCGAAGAAATTCATCGGTCCCCCGGAGTTTGATGACGGCTTTTTTTTTGTTATTTTGCTCACCAGGAAGCGGACCTCATAAAAGGATCAATGACCGATGAAAATTGCCCTGGTTCAGGACTGGCTGACCGGCATGCGCGGCGGCGAAAAAATTCTTGAAGTGTTCTGTGAATTATATCCCGATGCAACCCTCTTCACCCTGCTCCATAACAAAGGAGCAATGTCGCCGACGATTGAACGGATGAGAATTAAAAATTCGTTCATCCAATCTCTGCCCATGAAGGCAACGAAATACAGAAATTATCTTCCGCTCATGCCCCTTGCCGTTGGATCGCTTGACTTCCGCGGATATGACCTCATTATTTCGACGAGCGCCGCGGTGGCAAAAGGAGCCCGGCCCAGGGATGGTGCTGTCCATATCTGTTATTGTAATTCTCCCATGCGGTATGTTTGGGATCAGTATGAGGAATATTTTGGAAAGGGACGGGCGGGATTGGTCACTCGATCGCTCATGGCGGTTGTCGCTCCGTTTCTCCGCCGATGGGATGTCCGGACGTGCAGCCGCGTTCAGTATTTCATTGCGAATTCACACAATGTCGCCGAACGCATCTCGCGCATTTATCATCGTTCTTCGGACGTCATTTATCCTCCGGTCAGTACCGATCAATTTGCGGTTTCTGAGAAAGATGACGGATACTACCTCGTGGTGAGTGCACTCGTGCCGTATAAACGGGTCGACCTTGCAATCGAGGTGTTCAATAAAAGCGGAGAAAAACTGATCATTGTCGGTTCCGGACCGGAACGAAAGAAATTAGAGAACAGTGCAAACCGCAACATCGAATTCCTCGGCTGGCAGAGCGGAGAGGAACTCGCGAAGCGGTATGCCGGCTGCCGTGCATTGATTTTTCCCGGCGTTGAGGATTTTGGCATTGTCCCGCTGGAGGCAATGGCAAGCGGTAAACCGGTGGTCGCGTATGGAGAGGGAGGCGCGCTCGAAACCGTTGTCGCCGATGGTGATTCGCCGACCGGTGTCTTTTTCTACCAGCCGACGGTTGACGCACTGACGAATGCGATAAAAGCGCTTGCTCCGCTGAAGCTTGATCCCGCGGCGATCCGCCGGCATGCAGAAAAATTTGACCGTTCGATTTTTAAACGGCAGATCAGGGAGTACATCGAACGACGGTTGAAGGAATCGATGAAATAAGGGGGCGTCTTATCCCAGGTGTATGGTCATGCC
Source organism: Ignavibacteriota bacterium (assembly GCA_003819715.1). Classification (GTDB taxonomy): domain Bacteria; phylum Bacteroidota; class Ignavibacteria; order UBA10030; family UBA10030; genus Fen-1298. The sequence continues at coordinate 2,339 of RPQN01000072.1, forward strand.
TTCGGCGGCGCCGATGCATTGCACGGCAGATTTTTGTGTGGACAATAATTTCTGAGCATGCGTAACGATAGCGTCAATCGCAGCATCGTTGTGCGACGGGTCGTGATGGAATAAAGCCAGCCGTTTCACATTTGCCTTTATGGCAAATTCCACAATCGATTCGACGGGGGAATGGCCCCAGCCGACCTTGGACCGGTATTCTTCCAGTGTATACTGTGCTTCACAAACAACGAAATCCGCTCCGCTGATAAAATCGATGAACTTTTGATCCAGTTCTACTCCGTACTGTGTTGCCATCGGATGTTTTCTGACGGCATTCAGCGTATACCGGTAGGGTTCGTTATCCGTCGCATAGATAAATGTCTTTTCGCCGTCAAAAATTTTATAGGCGAGCGTCATCGCAGGATGGTTCATAAAGAATGACGTAATCTGCACATCGCCGATCCGAAACGGCTCGCGGATTTCCTGCATGGTGATCTGTGCATTTAAACCGCCCAACGGTACGGGAAAATATTCCGAGTCCATCTGAAATTTGAATAAATCTTTAAGGCTTTTATCCCGCGCGGGCGGTCCGTAAACATTGATTTGAAAATTTTTGAAGTACGCAGGCATGAAAAACGGGAACCCTTGAATATGGTCCCAATGCGTATGACTGATGAAGAGGTGGAGCGTCGCCGGTTTCGTTTTAAATTCTTTCAGAAGGAGATTGCCAAGATCCCGGATACCGGTCCCGGCATCGAAGATAAGAATTTGATTTCCGGCACGCACTTCGACGCAGGCCGTGTTCCCGCCGTACTTGACCGTTGATTTCCCGGGAGATGCGATTGATCCCCGCGTCCCCCAAAATCGAATGGTCATCATCCCTGGCCTGCCCGTTTCTTCATATGCTCAATGGCAACGTTCAGAAGGTCTTTCGGAGAAAACGGCTTCACGACATATGCATCGGCACCCAGTTCCATCGCTTTGTCAATATCCGGCTTGAACGATTTTCCAGAAATAATAATGATCGCAGTACGCCGCATACTGGAATTTGCACGCAGCATTTTGCACACTTCAAATCCGTGAAGTCCTTCCATCATAATATCGAGGATGACGATCTGGGGAGGATTCATCAATGCGAGATGAATCCCTTCACTGCCTTCGCTTGCGAGGGTGACATCAAATCCGTCGCGTTCGAAAACAACCTGGACCAGGCGCTGGAGAGAAGGGTCGTCGTCGATAATAAGGACTTTTGATTTCGCATCTTCCATAAATTCTGTCTTCAAGAACAATTGGTTTAATTGTTATAGATGTAAAGATAGTACGTCCTTTTTATGAGAAATGGAACACACGACACTCAATTTGTTGTCTTCGTGAACATCCACCTGCTCCCGCGTTCAACGGGCATTGCGTACCGGTGCGTGTTTTAATTTCTCAATGGACAACAGGATCATCTCAACTGTTGCAGGAAGTGAAAAATCGGGTTCGATTTGATGGTCCCGGGTTGCCGATACTGCATCTTTAATGGCAAGCCAGGTTGAAAGACCGTACATGAGCGGCGGTTCGGCCACCGTCTTGCTCTGTCTAATGGTGCCGGGATTCGGTGCATCCTGCAAAAATTCGACACGAAAATCCTTCGGGATATCCTGGACGGTCGGAATTTTGTACGTATCCGGCGAATGTGATAATAACCGGCCCCGGTTGTCCCATTTAATTTCTTCCGTGGTGCACCATCCAATGCCCTGGATGAATCCACCCTCAATTTGACCGCGGTCGATAAGAGGGTTGAGCGATTTCCCTGCATCATGCACGATGTCGGCGCGCAACAGCGTATGCCTCCCGGTGAGTATGTCTAATAAAATTTCAGAAACGCACATGCCAAAAGAAAAATAGTGGAATGGTTTGCCCCAGCCTTTCTGTTTGTCCCATCCAATGTCAGGTGTACGGTAATAGCCCGATGCGCTCAGGCTTATTTGACGGAGCCTCATTTGTTTCGTCACATCATCAAAATGCATAGTTCGCTGGGCGTGCGCGGAGTCAAAGACGGTATCGTCCTGAAAGAGAATATCTTCCCGGCGGGAAGGGGTGTCTGGATGCATTTCTGAAAACAGCACCGCCATGTCACCGGCAATACGGGACTTCAGGATATCGATCGCATTTTTCACGGCAGCGCCATTTAAATCCGTACCGGAAGACGCAGCGGTGGCGGAGGTGTTTGGGACTTTCGATGTATTGGTCGCATTTACTTTCACCCGTTCCAGGCTGACGCCAAATTCTGCCGCCGCAATCTGCCGGATCTTGGTGTGCAATCCCTGGCCCATTTCTGTGCCGCCATGATTAATGAGGATGGTACCGTCGGTATAGACGTTGACGTGAGCACCGGCTTGATTCAGGTAGGTGGTGGTAAATGAAATTCCGAATTTTACGGGAGTACAGGCGAGCCCTTTTTTGACGAACTCATGTGTTGCATTGAATTGATCGGTTTCCTTCCGACGATTATAATAATCCGATGACTCTCTGATCCGTGCATAAATGGCATGAATCCGGTTGTTCTCTATCTTCTGCCCGTAGTGCGTGATATTGTTTGCGTCGATTCCGTAAAAATTTTTATTCCGAACCTCGAGCGCATCTTTTTTCGGAAAACGTGCGATTCGATCAATAATGGTCTCGATGACGGCCATTCCCTGCGGACCGCCAAATCCCCGGAAGGCCGTGTTGGACGGCAGGTTCGTTTTCCACACCCGGGCAAGGACAGCCATATGGGGGACAAAGTAGGCGTTGTCCGTATGAAGCATGGCGCGTTCCATTATGGCAAATGATAAATCAGTCGTGGCGCCTCCATCGCTGTTTAATTCCAGCTTGAGAGCTAGGAGCATTCCGTGCTCATCAAATCCGGCTTCGTACCGGGTCAGGAAACGGTGGCGTTTGCCGGTCATCACCATATCGTCATCGCGGAACAGGCGGATCTTCACCGGTCGATTTGTTGCCTGCGCAAGCAATGCAGACCAGCATGCGACATGGTTCGCTTGTGTTTCTTTTCCTCCAAAGGCACCGCCCATCCGGCGAACTTCCACCGTGACCTCATTCATGGAAATACCCAGGACTTCTGCAATCAGAATTTGTGTTTCGGTCGGATTTTGCGTCCCGCTGTAAATATTCATCTCGCGGTGTTCGCCGGGAATGCTCAAACAGATTTGAGATTCAAGATACCAGTGCTCCTGCGCACCGGTCCTGAGTTCCCCTGTTATGACATGTGGTGCCGAACGGAGCGCGCTGTCCGGAGTTCCCCGTTCCATGGCCCGCGGCGGGCCAAGGAGGTTGTTCTTTTCCATGGCTTGCTCGATGGTGAGGATCGGTTCAAGCAATTCATATTCTATTTTTATTAATTTTTCAGCGCTCAGCGCCTGCTGCTCGGTTTCGGCGGCAATAAGGAAAATGGCCTGGCCAATGAACGTGACCGTATCGATCGCAAGACATAATTCATCATGGACTACCGGTCCCATCTGATTCTGCCCGGGAATATCTTTGAAGCACAGAACGGCGTGAACGCCCGGGACGTTCTTTGCTTCGCGAAGATCGAATGATGTGATCCTTGCATGCGCATGAACGCTGGTAACCACGCGCCCCGTCAGCAATTGTTCGCTGACAGGCATGTCATCTATATAGACTGCTTCCCCGGTGACATGCGTTGAGGCAGATTCATGGGAAACGTTCCCGGAGGACGGCGATGAATGATGAGTGATCACGTATTCATTCCTGAAATTCTTACGATCGTGTGGAGATGTGGAGAATGTTTTTCGACATTTTTTCGTCGAGAGATTCAACCCAGAATTTCAGGAGCAGGTTTTTTGCGGCGGTCATCCTGAATTCCGCGGATCCCCGGACATCGGCAATTGGTTCGAAATCCTGATGGAGCATCAGCTGCGCTGCTTCCACGGTTTCGCGAATCCATGGTTTGCCGGTAAGGAATTGTTCCGTGTGAACGGCGTGGCGGACGCACTGTGCCATGCCGCCATAGATGAGGTTGATCTCTTTCACTGTTGTATCGTCGTTGAGCACCAATCGGAATCCCGCGCTGACGGTCGAAATGTCAAGATCCTTGCGTTTGGAAATTTTATATGATTTGATGACCGCGTTCGCAGGTGATGGGGAAAGGCGGACCGCCGTGATCAATTCGTCAGGTTCGCGCGCGGTCGTACGGTAGCCTGTTATGAACTCCTCCATGAGGAGTTCACGTGCTGCGCCGGACCGCTGAAGGATGACGGTCGCTTGATACGCCATCAAGACCGGCAGCAAATCGCTGATCGGTGACGCGGTCCCGAGATTGCCGCCGATGGTTGCGATGTTCCTGATCTGCTGCGAGCCGAACACAGACAACATTTCGTGCAGTGCAGGATAATTGACCTCAACTGCATGAGCAACATCGTGCAGGTGCATTCCTGCACCGAGTATGAGCGCGCCGTTTAATTCCCGGGAAGACTGTATCTCTTCTACCCCCGAAAGGTCCATTACCAGCTTGAGGATTTCATGACCTTTGGTGACTCGCAGTGCGACATCCGTCGATCCTGAGAGAATGACGACATCCGGATATTGGCTCTTCAGCGCACAGGCCTCTTTCAGGCTCGCCGGGCGGAAATATTCCTGCTCGTTTGTCTGAATGTGGATTGAGTCATGTGAAATTGATGTAAGGAGTTCCAGGATTTCCGGTTCCTCTTCGGTAAAATGGTCGATTCCATGATGAACGCAGGCTTCTTCGACCGCTTCGATGATCGGCCGGTAGCCTGTGCATCGGCAGAGATTGCCGGTGATGGCTTCTTCAATGTGCTCCCGGGTTGGTGCATGCTGGTTTTTGTAGAGCGAGAACATCGACATGACAATACCGGGTGTGCAAAATCCGCACTGGCTCCCTCCGGTCTCGACTATGGCAGATTGAACGGGGTGCATCTGTCCTTGCACGTTCTGGAGATTCTCGATAGTGATCAGTTGTTTGCCGTGAATCATGGGAAGGAAGAGCAGGCATGAATCAACATTTCGATAGTGAAGCTTCCCGTCCGCAGCCCGTTCGCCAAGGACCACCGTGCATGCTCCGCAATCGCCTTCGGCACATCCTTCTTTTACACCCCGATGTATTGGCAGACTCCGTAAGTACGTCAGAACGGTCGTGGTGGGTGTCACGGATGAACCGGAATTGAAGTCGAGCGTGACTATTTTATCGTCGAGAACAAAGGAAATCGTAGTCTGCATACTTGCTTTCTCACGATGAATGAACCGGGCGAGTACAGTTTAGCAATCCCCTTATTCAATTACAACACCTATGTCCAAGGTTTCACGTTTCAATCGATCAAGAACCCGAATAAACGGACTTACGTGTTTTTTTGCACTTCATCAAGCTGACGAATCAGCTCGGACCATTCTGCGTATGCCTGTTCTAAATGAATTTGCACGTCTTTGTACGTTGCCGTTACGGATTTCGCTTCTTCACCTTTTTTATAGAATTCCGGATCTGCAAGCATTGATTCGATTTCTTCTTTTTGCGATTCCAGCGCATGGATCTTTGTCTCCGCATCCTCCACCTTTTTTTTGGCGTGGCGGATATCACGGGAAATGCTTTTGCGCCGTTTTTGCTGTTCCTGCCATGTTTCCTGCACTCCGGCAGGGAGCGGTTCATCCGATGGTCCGGTCTTTGAATCCGGCAGGTCGCGTTCCTCTCTTTTCTTGACGATGTAATCCGAGAGGTTGCCGAGGAACGTTCTTAACGCACCGGGTTTCACTTCCAATACTTTGTTGACGATGGGGTCGAGAAACGCACGGTCGTGCGAGACGATGGCGAATGTCCCTTCGTATTTCGAAAGTGCTTCCTGTAACACCTGCTTCGATTTCATATCAAGATGATTGGTGGGTTCATCCATGATTAGAAAATTCGACGGCTGCAGGAGCATTTTCGCCAGTGCAAGCCGGCTCTTCTCTCCGCCGGAGAGAACGGACACGCTCTTAAACACGTCGTCGCCATGAAAAAGAAAGGATCCGAGAAGAGTGCGAAGCTGCGTCCGGGTTTCTTTCCCCGCGGATTCTTCGACCGTTTGCAGGACATCCTTGGTGAGATCGAGTTCATCCGCCTGATCTTGTGCAAAATACGAAGGAACGACATTATAGCCGATGACGCGCTCTCCGTGATCGAAGGATTCCACTCCCGCAAGAATCCGGGAGAGGGTCGACTTGCCGGCTCCGTTGACGCCGACGATAGCGATGCGGTCGCCGCGCTCAATCTGGTAATCGAGATTGTCGAACACCTCCAGGCCGCCGTACCGTTTCCCAAGGAGTTTTAATTCCATGACCACGCGGCCGCTTTGCTGGGGCGGCGGGAAATGAAAATGAATTTCCTGTTCTTCACTTTCCACTTCGACGATCTCGATCTTCTCCAGCTGTTTGATCCGGCTCTGGACCTGACGTGCTTTGGTTGCCTTATACCGGAATCGTTCTATGAATTCCTGCGTTTGTTTGATCTGCTGCTGCTGATTTTTAAGCTGGTTTACTAAAAGCTGCTTCCGCACGATTCGTTCTTTTTCATAGAAGGAATAGTTGCCGGAATATATTTCGAATTTGCCGCGGCTGAGTGCAAAAGTTTTCGATGTCAGATTGTCCAGAAAAGTGCGATCGTGCGAGACGAGGATAATAGCGCCATTGTACTGGCGGAGATATTCTTCCAGCCATTGAAGGGTTTCAATGTCGAGATGGTTCGTCGGTTCATCCAGGAGGAGGACATTGGGCTCCTGTAACAATAATTTTGCCAATGCGATGCGCATCTGCCACCCGCCGCTGAATTCCTCCGTCATACGGTTAAAATCACCCGTGGAAAATCCGAGTCCCATAAGAATGCGTTCGACTTTGGATTTCATACGGTAGGCATCGAGGTCTTCTAATTTATGCTGAAGCTCGCCGATGACTTCAAGGGTATCGGCAAAATCACTGCTGGAAGGATCGAGCGATTGCAGCTGTTGATGCGCATCGTCAAGTTCGTGCTGGACGAGCAGGACATCTTCAAATGCCGTTTCTGCTTCCCCATACAAGGTGCGGCCGGCTGCGCTGACGCCGTCCTGCGGAAGGTAGCCGACCGTGACATAGTGTGCTTTATTAATGGTTCCGGTATCGATCTGCTGGAGACCGATTAATGCTTTTAAAAGTGTAGATTTGCCGCTTCCATTGGAACCAACCAGCCCTATCCTGTCCCTCGGGCCTACCGTTGCGGAAACGTCCTGGAACAGTGACCGTTCGCCAAATTGTATGGTAATATGTTCAAGTGATAACATAATGATTTCGCGTGTGTTGTACTATAAATTGAATATATCTGAAAATCTATTCGTTAATTGAAATTTTGAAAATCGTGAAAAACCATCGCCCTGTTACGATCATCAAACAAGAGATTTATTGTCGTGTCTTAAAATGATACTCTCATTGATTTCGGGATATGCCATCATGTGTCCGAACCGGAGCTATTTGCAAGCGCTGCAGAACCGAATTCATCCTGCATAAAGTATATTCTGCTCTCTATAGGAAATTTCCTATAGAGGATCATTCATTTTCCGATATCATTAATGACTGCAAATGATCACATTACGATGAAGTATAATGAATGGTTTCCAGCGTAAAAAAATCAAACCGGACGTTTATTCTTCAAACCAATATAATTAAAAAGTGCTTGAGCCGGAAACCATTTTAAAATGTACGCAGATAGTGAGAAGGCGTATTTGCTTTGTTCATGAAATGCAGTATCTTCTATCATCTAGATATGGATTAGTTTTAACTTCGTACGTTCTTGCGCTCATGGAAAAACCGGTGCGCGGGAAAATTTTTTCAATGCTTCTTACCATTAACAGGAGGTAGTTATGAAAATGGCCGCAAGGGTACTCGTTGTGAGCATTCTGGTTGTGCTCAGCTTGGGAATACTCGGGGCGCAAACCGTCCAGGGAATTAACGTGCAGGATCGAACAAAGGCTGTGACGAACGCCTTAGATGCTGTAGATCAGCAAATCGATTATTCGACGGCACTTCGTTTTATTTCCAATCTGAAAAACGGCATCGCATTTAATCTCAATACGAGTGCGAGAGTAAAAACTAAAACAGTCGCGGGAGGTTATCTTACCCGCTTAAGCTTGGAAAAAGTTATGAGCCAGCCGGCAGCCGTCGCTGTTCATTATTATTTTGGACAAGACGATAGTGCCAAACCCATCATAGTTATATTCGGTGTAGATTCCGCCGGAAAAGATTTAGTCTCAGGAACGATTATGGCGACGGCAGCCCCGGTTCCTTGTCCTCCATTTTGTGGTGCTGGTGCCGAGTAGTCGTCTATAAATGAAGCTACCGGTTTTTTTTTATATTGCTCTGACAGTCGAGATTGCCGCGGCATTAGTGGGAGGTTTCCGATATCGAAACCTCCCACGCCCATTGAGATTTCTTGAAGGACGGATTATTTTAGATATTTTTGTAACGGGTTTCCAGTGGATACTCGCTTTCCACAATATTCGTAATCTCTGGGTGTTGCATTATTCCACAATAATTGAGCTCTCGTTTATTGTGGTCATCTATTCATATTGGATCAGACAAAAGCCATATCAATTAATTCTTCGTTTGTGCCTCGCCGGATTTTTTATTCTCTGGATCATCAGTAAGTTCACCTTTGAACCATTGTCGCTCTCGGATGGCGGGACCGCGACAATTTCAAAGATTTTACAAATATTTTTTTCCGCATATCTTTTTGTTATTGTTATAAAGGATAGTGAGATTATTTGGACGAATGACCCGCGCTTCTGGATCGCAGCAAGTATTATCATCAATGCAGCAGGAAATCTGTTTTTATCAGCGCTTTTTAATAAAATGCTTCAAATTTCACCTGAACGATTAATACAGGTGTATTCGTTGACCTGGGTCCTCGGAATTTTTGTCTCTTCGCTCATGATACGTGGCTTTCTTTGCAAGAAATAACATTTGATATATGGTGGGCATTAGCGTTTGGCACCATTGCCTTGCTGGTCATTGCCGTAGGATTTGTTGTCGCTGTCATGGCGAGCAAGCAGAAAGAGCTCATCACAAAGAAACGTCAATTTGAAGAACTTGCTGCAAGCGAACGGAAGTTCAGGAATCTTTTCGAACACTCACCTGCCGGAATGCTCCGGATTACAACCCCCCACTGGAATGTGGTCGATGCCAACCAGGCCCTCCTTCATATGTTTCGGGCGAGCACATTTGATGAGGTCAAGGAAATAATTTATACAATGTCTCCTGCAGAGCGGAAACGCCTCATGGCCCAACTGTCGGCAAAAGGGACTGTCGAAGATCATGAGACGCTTCTCCATCGCCAGGATGGATCAGATCTCTGGGTATCTTTTTCTGCATCGTTGTCCTCACGCGAAAATCATACGGAAGCAGTTTTTGTTGACATTACCGCACGCAGGCAGGCGGAAGAAACGATCCGGGAACAGGCAAAATTACTGGATCTGACGCAGGATGCCATTATGGTGCTCGACCTTCAGAAACGAGTTCGATATTGGAACAAAGGCGCAGAGCGGTTATACGGGTATCTGTCGCACGAAGTGATTGATAAGAACGTCATGGAATTTATTTACGACGAAAATACCGCCAAGGATTTTCGGCAGGCGTATGAATACACGATGCAAAATGCAGAATGGTCGGGTGAACTGCGTCAGATCAAACGGGGGGGAGCCGTCCTGAATTCAGATTGCCGCTGGACCCTCGTTCGCAGTGCCAATGGCGAACCGTCCGGTATTCTTCAGGTCTGTACGGATGTCACAGAACGCAAACGGATGGAATCCCGTTTCCTCCGGGCCCAGCGCGTGGAAAGTATCGGTATTTTTGCAAGCGGTATTGTCCATGATTTGAACAATGTCTTTTCTCCGATGCTGATCGGAGTGCGCGTGTTGAAGCGGAAACTTCACGATCAGCGAAGCCGGCGGTTAATTCAGAATATCGAATCGAGTGCTCGGTATGGATCGGAGATGGCCCGGCAAGTGCTCTCGTTTGTGAAGGGCGCTCAGGGCGTGCATACGAAACTCAACCCGCAGAAAATTATTAAAGATGTCTACAGACAATTGGAGCAGGTCCTTCCGGAAAATATCCGCGTACAAATCCATGTCGCTGATACTATTTCGTCCATTATGGGTGATATCACTCAGCTTCGCCAGGTCCTGGTCAATCTCTGTACGAACGCACGCGATGCGATGCCGCAGGGGGGAGAACTATGGGTCAGTGCGGAAAATACACAGGTGAGTAAGGAAATGGTGGAAGAGTATGCAGGCGCGACGGAAGGGGAATTCGTCGTTTTCAGTGTACGCGATACCGGTTCAGGAATACCCTCGTCCGAAGTGCACAAAATATTTGAACCGTTCTATACGACAAAAGAAGTCGGCAAAGGCACGGGATTGGGCCTTTCGATCACCATCGGTATCATTAAAGGCCATAAAGGATTCATCACAGTCGAAAGTGAAAAAGGCAAGGGATCAACATTCAAGATTTTCCTGCCGGCCGTGTCCACCGTCAGTACCAATCCGGAACAACCTGATCTTCAATCCGGCGACAGTCAAACGGTCATTTATATCGCGCATTCCGAAGAGGAATATAATTATAAACTCTTTGACGATCTGGAAGACAGCGGGTATGAACCGGTGCTTGTGGTAGGGCGGAACCAGATGCAGGAATCGCTTCTGCAATATCGCAGCACGATCCTGGCGATTATTTTTGACGGATTTTTCCCCCGGGAGACCCCGGAGTTGATGAAGGACGTTTTGAAATTAGAACATCCGGCGAAAATGATTGTGCTTGCTTCAAAAGATCAGATGGAAGAAATTAAGGCGGATGAAGAATTGAAACCCTACGCTGCCGTCGAACTGCCGGCAACGATCGAGACGGTGTTGGAGGTGCTTCAAAAGCCGATCGTACAGGAAGTAACGCTGACGTAGAACGACGCGGCGCACCCGCCGCTCCTATTCCACGCTGCACCGGAATTTTTTATTCTTCAGGAAATACAATACTTCGTCGACACTGAATTGAGATTTGCGCCGCACCGCTTCGATGGTATTAAAAGCGTTGTGCGGAGTGAAGAGGACGTTGGGATGCTGAAGGAGTGCGGCGATCGTTTCAGCTTCGGGAGAACTCTCCCGGTGACTGCTCCGGAGCGCGACGGCAACATTCGGCTCATCTTCGAAGACATCAAGTCCCAATCCGCTGAGATGGTGCTCCTGAAGTAATTGCAGCAGATCCGATAGCGGGGCATGTTCTCCCCGTGCAATGTTAATAAAGAGCAGGCCGCGCTTCGCCCTCCTCAACAGGCCGCTGGAAAAGTAATGGCGGTTTTCCTTCGTCAAATTCATCGCACAGATGACAATCTCCGCCCACGTGATCCCCTCATCCAGGCTGCAATAATTCACGGCACGGTGACGGCGGACGATGTCCACACCGCGGACGACCATTCCGAGTGCAGTGCCGATGTTCACGATTTCGCGCCCTATCCGTCCGACACCGACAACGAGAAGTTTTTTTCCTGCACATTCCCCGCCTGTTAAACCGTCCCGGTGGAAGTGCTGAAACTGCATTATCTGGAGAGGCAGCCGGCGCAGCAGCGACATCGTCAATAAAATTGCATGTTCGGCGACGGCCCGTGTTGCATATTCTTCCAGATGGCCGCACGGCAGCGCTCTTTGAATCTGCCCTAAATATTTTTTGAGATGATCATATCCCGTGCTTCGGCTTAACACTCCATCGATGTTCTTTGCCCAGTCAACCGGAATGACGGACTGGGTGCGGATGCTGATGAGGCGAGCCGGCGGGGTAACATCCCCGGCTTCCTGAATTGTTTTATCGGTCAACGCATAAGAGAGTTGATTGCCGAGGAGAGATCGAAGTGCTTCAGCTTCTTCTTCAAATGCTTCGTAAAAATAGACATCCATAGTGTTCTGAAGATTAGAGGTTCTGTGAATTTCATGCCGTCAACGATGGATCAAGATAAAAAGAAAGAGAATGCCATGCGAGTATTTTACATCCCGGGATTGGAATAAATCTTCAGCAAATTCTATCCCGAAAATTATTTTCTTGAAGCGATCTTTCAGCAGAAAGAGCATGAATTCCTGCTGATGTCGGAGGCGCGTTCAATTTTGGGCCGTTATGAAGCAGTACTCTTGTAGGGTATTCCCTACAAGAATTTCATCGTTTCCCCTCTATCCATTGACCTCAATACATCATAAGATGAATCCAGTCAATTCTGAGTCATTGTTCATCGGTTATCATTCATCATTTTATCAAGGAGGTTTCCATGTCCAATTATGTGAAAGACCTCGTTGCAGAGGTTAAAGCAAAAAATCCTTCGGAGCCGGAGTTTCATCAAGCGGTGCAGGAAGTAGCGGAATCCCTGTCTCTCGTTTTAGAGCGTCACCCCGAATATCGATCATCAAAAATCCTTGAACGAATTATTGAACCGGAGCGCACGATACAGTTTCGTGTCCCATGGGTTGATGATCAAGGCGAGATCCATATCAACCGCGGTTATCGCATTCAGATGAACAGTGCCATTGGCCCGTACAAAGGCGGTCTGCGTTTCCATCCATCGGTCACCATGGGAATTCTAAAATTCCTTGCGTTCGAACAGGTCTTCAAAAACAGTCTGACCACACTGCCGATGGGCGGAGGGAAAGGCGGTTCGGACTTCGATCCAAAAGGAAAGAGCGACCTGAAAATTATGCGTTTTTGCCAGGCGTTTATGACTGAACTCTACCGTCATATCGGATCCGATACGGATGTCCCGGCAGGGGATATCGGCGTCGGCGGACGTGAAATCGGATATCTGTTTGGTCAGTATAAAAAATTGCGCAATGAGTTCACCGGAGTACTCACAGGAAAGGGCTTAAACTGGGGCGGTTCGCTTATTCGTCCAGAGGCGACCGGCTATGGGGCGGTCTATTTTGCCGCAGAGATGCTTGCAACGCGCGGAAAAACACTGGAAGGGAAAAAATGTCTTGTGTCCGGAAGCGGAAATGTGGCGCAGTACACCGTTGAAAAAATTAATCAACTGGGCGGAAAAGTAGTAACACTTTCCGATTCAAATGGTTATATTTACGATGAAGAAGGTATTGACGAGAAGAAACTCGCGTTCATCATGGAACTGAAAAATGTCCGGCGCGGACGAATCTCGGAATACTCGGATAAATTTGCAAAAGCGGTTTACACGCCCGTCGATTCAAAGCTCGATTACAATCCACTCTGGAATCATAAGGCGGATTGTGCGTTTCCCAGCGCAACACAGAATGAAGTCAACGGCAAGGATGCACAGAACTTGCTGAAGAACGGAGTTTATGCGGTTGCCGAAGGCGCGAATATGCCGACGACGCTCGAGGGAGTGAAACACTTCCTTGATGCGAAAATTCTCTACGGTCCTGGAAAAGCGGCGAATGCCGGCGGGGTGGCAACATCCGGTCTGGAAATGAGCCAGAACAGCATGCGCCTGCCATGGCCGCGGGAAGAAGTGGACAGCCGGCTGCGTCAGATTATGAAGAGCATCCATAAGACGTGCGTCGATATGGCGGATCGGTTCGGTACGCCGGGGAATTATGTCAATGGCGCGAACATCGGCGGATTCTTAAAAGTTGCTGATGCCATGATGGACCAGGGGATCGTGTAACCCGCTCACGAATACGTGGAAAACAAGAATGGTGCCGCTGCCAGGCTCTGGCCTTGACAGGAAGAACAGAATGACCGATTCAATTCCTGCCAAGGGTTTTGTCCGGGGCAGCGGTTATGTTATCGTGCGGGTGTGGACTTATGGAAGAACAAGAAGAACAAGCCGTCGGTCCGTTAGATTCCAATACGGTGGAACATGGATTCGGAAACCTCTTCTACGGTGTCCAGAATCCCATGCGCATTCGGATAAGCAATGTCCTGCTTGTCTCCAGCCTTTATGACCTGTATCTGTTCGAAGAAGACGGCCGCCTGTACGAATTAAGCCGGGGAGAATACGAAGGGCTCAACTTGAGCCAGTCGCCGGAGCTGACCTGCGTCTCGAGCGGCAAGGAAGCCATGGTCCTTGCAAAAGAAGAACGCCACTTCGATCTGATCATTACCACCCTGCACATCGATGATATGCAGGCGATTGATTTTGCACGGCTGGTCAAACAGTCCGACCTCAATATTCCCGTCGTTTTACTGATGCATGATACCCGCGAGCTAAAGCATTTTTTACTGACCCATGATACCTCCGTGTTCGATAAAATCTTTATCTGGCAGGGGGATTTCCGGATTATTATTGCGATCATCAAATTTCTTGAAGACCGCCTCAATGTCGAACACGATACGCAGGCGGTCGGCGTTCAATCGATTATTGTCATCGAAGACAACGTCAATTATTATTCATCATTCCTGCCCATTATTTACACCGAAATCCTGAAGCAGTCCCAAAGGCTCATTTCCGAGGGAATTGATCTGGGCCATAAATTCCTGCGCATGCGGGCAAGCCCGAAAATTCTCCTCTGCAGCACCTATGAAGAAGCGTGGACGTATTTTTCCCGGTATAAAAAATTTTTGCTGGGCATTATTTCGGATGTCGATTTTCCGCACTATGGGAAACAGGATCCCCGCGCCGGGATAGATTTTGTGAATGCCGTGCGAAACGAAAAGCCGGATGTTCCCATCCTTCTTTTTTCAAACGTCGAGGAGAACAAACACCTTGCTGAAAAAATGGGGGCGTCGTTCTCGTTAAAGGATTCACCCTCGCTGATGCATGACCTCCAGCAGTTTATGATTTATAATTTCAGTTTCGGCGATTTTGTCTTCCGCATGCCCGATGGAACAGAGGTCGGGCGAGCAAACGATATGAAAAGCCTGGAGGATATGCTCCGGATCGTCCCGGGCGAGAGCATCCGGTACCATGCGGACCGGAACCACTTCTCAAGCTGGCTCAGGGCACGGACGGAGTTCTGGCTGGCCGGAAAGCTTCTTCCCCGGAAGGTCTCGGATTTTCCGAACGTCGAAGCACTGCGAAAAGATCTCATTATCTCTCTTCACCATTACCGGAATTTATGCCAGCGCGGCATTGTCGCAAACTTTTCAAAAGATACGTTCGGATCGGAAACGACATTTGCACGGATCGGCGGCGGTTCGCTCGGAGGCAAGGCGCGCGGGCTCGGGTTCGTGGATATGCTCTTGAATGATTATAATGTCCGGACCCGGTTCGAGAATGTGAAAATATATGTCCCTTCCGCCATTGTTCTTGGAACCGATGTGTTCGATCAGTTCCTGAAAGACAATGACCTGCTGAAGTTTGCCATCGAATGCAAGGACGACCGGGAGATCACCAAACGGTTTCTTCTTGCCGATAAATTTCCTCCGGAAGTGATTACGGATCTCTTATCGTTTCTTGAGTTGGCTCATACCCCGCTGGCCGTACGGTCCTCCAGTATGCTCGAGGATTCGCAGTATCATCCGTTTGCAGGCGTGTATGAAACGTATATGATCCCCAATGCGCATCCGGACCTGAAGGTCCGGTTGAACGATCTCTTAAAGAGCATTAAACGCGTGTATGCCTCTACATTCTATCAGAGCGCCAAGGATTATATTCGCGTCACGTCCTACCGCTATGAAGAGGAAAAAATGGCGGTCATCGTTCAACACCTCGTCGGGAAAGTGCATGAAAACAGATATTATCCCGACATTTCCGGTGTTGCCAAATCTTATAATTTTTATCCCATGAAACCGCAAAAATCATCCGATGGGACGGCATCGGTTGCGCTGGGTCTGGGAAAATGGGTGGTGGATGGCGGCAATACCGTGCGGTTCTGTCCGAAATATCCGAACGACATTGTTCAGTTTTATTCCGTCAAAGAGACGCTCAATAGTTCCCAGTGGTCCTTCTTCTCATTAACGCTCGATGCGAACCCGGATTTCGGCGCGGAAACCTATGATGTCCTTGTGCAGCAGCAGGGGCTGGAGGTCGCAGAGCGCGACGACGTCCTGAAATATGTCGGCTCCACCTATCTCCCCGAAAATGATGCGATCTATAACGGCTTGGGGCGCAAAGGGACCCGCGTCGTTACGTTCTCGCCACTCCTGCATAATAAATTTGTACCGATTGCAGAAATCATCGATCTGCTGCTGGATATGGGCGTGTGGGGAATGGGTACTCCGGTGGAGATGGAATTCGCAGTGAATTTTGATGTTCCCTACAAATCGGGGACGGAATTTGCCCTGCTGCAAATGCGCCCCCTGGTGGTCAACCGCGAATCTGAAGAATTAGTGGTTGATGAAACGGACCATTCAAAAATCCTGTGCCAGAGCAGCCAGGTGCTCGGACATGGGATCATCGACGGCATTTTTGATGTCGTCGCAGTCGATTATCACCTGTTCGATCGCGGAGCAAGTCAGCAAGTCGCGGCTGAAATTGCCGCGTTCAATGCACAGCTGCTGCGGGAGAACAGGCCGTATCTGCTCATCGGCATTGGACGGTGGGGATCGCTTGACCCCTGGCTGGGAATTCCTGTCACGTGGGAGCAAATCTCGGGCGCGCGGGCAATTATCGAAACCGGTTTTAAGGA
>RPQN01000073.1 GCA_003819715.1 Ignavibacteriota bacterium
ATTATTTTGATAATCCGCTTAATCCGGAGAGGATTAAAGCAGTGGCTGCATACCCTAAGCTTGCCTATAAGATTATGTCCAGAAATGGCGACGCGGATAAGAAAATTTGGATCACCGAAATGGCAAACTGGAATGCCCAGATTAATTCCTATGCAAAGCAGGAAGCGCAGATGCAGTCGATGGTGGATACCTGTGAGCGCCGTGAAGATGTTTTCCGGTATGCATGGTTTATAGGAAGAGGAAGCGGCACCGATAGTCACTATAGCTGGTTGTATACCAGCACCGCCGGGCAGTTATCCGAGCTGGGGCAGATGTATATCAGCCTTCCATTTGATACCGTAAAGCAATCGCAATGATATCGTCATTCATCACAGTCTATTTTTGAATTCAATAATACCCCGTAACTGCTCAGCAATGAAAAATAAGATGAAGCGACTTATCTTTCTTGTAAACCAAGTATTGACCCCCCATATCCCCCATCAAATGAAAGGGGGACTAAAGGGGGGGATCAATCAGTTCGAACTTTATTGAGGAAGTATTAATCCAAAAGATCACGGTGAGCAGTTACAATTCCTCTTATTGTCCGTTTTACTCGGTAATTTCATCATGAAATGAATCCTGCCATTGGAATCGGAAAAACAATGCACTTAAAGATTTCTCGTCCTCCAATATCACACCGTTGAATGATACTTTACTCAAGTCGCTTGTAACTCAAATAAATGTGGTATAGATTGGTGTGCAAAGTTGATTTGGTACCGTATGAATAAAAAACAACTCGTTATCGTTATTTTAGCACTCACCTTGTCCATCATCCTCGTTGGCTGGTTTTCATTGTTCACCGGTGTGTTCAAGCGCACCGGATCCTCGGAACCGGTGCAGGTCTATTTTGCGGATAATATCTCCCTGAATCACAAGTTCGTAATCGACGAATTCAATCGGTTGTATCAAGGAAAAATTGAAGTCATTCCTGTCAACTTGCCGTTTGAGAAGTTCAGTACAAACGAGCGCAAAGAACTCCTGATACGATCTCTGCGAACGAAAAGTGATATTGATCTCTTCGCGGTGGACGTCATCTGGGTGCCGCGGTTTACCCGCTGGTGTGAACCGCTGGATAAGTATTTTTCGCAGGAAGAAAGAAAACGATTGCTTTCTCAAGCCGTGGAATCATGTACTTATGACCAGGTCCTTGTCGCGATGCCGATGTATCTTGATATTGGACTGATGTATTATCGGAAAGATATTATTCGCCGACTGCCTCATGCGGAAGAGATCGAGCAGCGGCTGCAGTCTTCAATCACCTGGGATGAAATGCTGCAACTACGTGGACAGCTCAACTATGAAAATAAACCGTTCTATATTTTCCAGGCAAAGGATTATGAGGGCCTCGTCTGTAATTATTTTGAAGTGGCGGTAAGCCGCAGGTCGGATTTTTTTAAGAATAATTCGATTCCATTAACCTCTTCGGCTGCTGAAGAAGCGCTCTCATTTATGGTCGGGTTCGTCAAAACAAAGGTATCGCCCATGACGGTACTCGACTTTGAGGAAAACTTGAGCTATCGCTATATGCTTGATCATGATGCAGTCTTTGTGAGGGGATGGCCAAACTTCATTGAAAACTTCAGACGATTCTATCCCGATACGGTAAAACTTTCCAATATCGGGCGGGCGCCGCTTCCGCACTTCAGCGGACAAAAGCCTACTTCGGTATTAGGAGGATGGAATCTCATGGTTTCGAAATCCTCGACCAAAAAGGAAGCAGCGGTCGAGTTCATCCGTTTTCTGCAAAGCGATCATATTCAGCGCGTCCTGCTTGAACGAGCAGGATATATTCCGGTGATTAATTCCGTGTACCAGGATTCCACATTTCTCGTTTCCCACCCTGAGCTCACGTTCTATAGAAAAATAATGCAGAATGGATTCCATCGCCCGGCGCTTGTGGAATACACGAAAACCTCCAATATTATTTCTCATTTTCTCCATGGAGCCATTAAGCAGGAGTTCACGGTCAACGACGCCCTTCAGAGGGCAAATACGATGATTCAATCGAATGCGGTCTTGATCAAATGAAATTGCACTTGAATAAACGGCTGTTCCAGATTATCGAAGGATACCGCAAGTATCAATTCGAAATTCGTCACTTGATTGTTCTGGCGCTCGTTCTCATTACGTTTCAATTTGTCGTTCTCTATTTGAACCAGAACTCGCTGCAGCAGGTGTTTGTTCAATCGCAGCAGTGGTATCAACAGGACGAAGCGGAACGGATTGCGAACCTGACCGCCACGTCGTTGGAGTTATTGCTGGCATCCAAAAGTCCGAAGGAGAAGTTTACGGAAAGTGAAGGCCGCCAGATCGTTCAGGACTATAATATTATATTCAGCCAGCAGCTGTTGAATAAAAACGTGAAAAGCATTTGTATCCTGATACCGCAGCCCAAGAGCATCATTGCCATTGATGATGGCCAGCAGCTGTTCGATTATTTATTCGGCGGCGGTGCGGCGGCAATTGCGAGCGAAGATTCCCATGCGGAAGCGATTCGCCTGTTCAGCCAGTTGAAAGATTCACTGATCCAATGCGAACAAACGATCACGGTACTGGAAGGGCAGCAGATCTTTCATGTGTTTATGCCGTTTGTCCCGCGGGGGGAATTTATTGGCGTCGTCTACATGAAAATTACTCCCAATCTTTCATTCCTCACCCAGGCAATGTCGTCCAATTATGATAAAACGGCGTTTCTGTACTCGGGATTAATTATCATCGGTCTCTTTGCCATGTTCTATATCTCGACGCGCACGCTCCATGAACGCAATAAAATTCAGAGAATGTATTTCGAAGAACAAAAAAAATTCCTGACGGAACAAATCAACCACCAGAATGAAATGCTCTTTACCAAACGGATCTATCATACGCACCATAAAGCGGAAAAAATCGGCGGGTTTATCAGCGAAGATCTCCGGATCCTGACGGCAGAAAACATTGATCAGATTAAGTACCGAATTGATAAATATTCAAGCTTTATAGCCCGTGTCATCTACGATATGAAGTGGTATAATCCGCCCATACACACGATACGGGGGCCCATGTTCAAAACGAACGTCAATGTCGCTCTCCAATTCATCGTTGAGAATATCTTTAAGCGTGTTTCAAAGGAATATGCGACATTTGAATTGCATCTCGATCCGGCAATGCCCGATGTTGCTATTAATGAATATGTGATCTGGGAGGTGTTTGAGCCCATTATTCAAAATGCATTGGACCATTCAGGGAATGATAATACACGGGTGATCATTACGACCACCTATAACGCGGCGGTGCGCCGATCCGTTATTTGCATTGAGGATAATGGAAAAGGGGTTGATTCCGCCCTGTTGGAACTTGATGCGAGCGGCGTGAAAAAGATATTTCTTGATCACGTCACGTCCGGCGAACCCATGGGGAAACAGCATTCCGGTTATGGGTGCTACATCGCCTATGAAATTGCAACACAGCGTTTCGGCTGGAGCATCGATGTAGAAAACAAACCGGCCGGCGGATGCAAATTTACATTTACCATGAATCATTAAGGATGGCAGAGCGATGATGTTATTTCATGGAATAATAAGAGTCCTGTTAATCGAAGATGAAGACTTTGACGTGCGTCGTGTGCGTAATACGATACGCCCGTTCAGCGACCAGATCCAAATCCTGGAAGTCGTTTCGAACGGGGATGCTGCGTTGAAATTGCTCGGAAGAGGAAAAGATCAGTTCGACGTGGTGATTATGGATATGCAAATTGCCGGGCGGATCATGGGCGATTCACTGATCCATGCGATAAAAAAAATATCATCATCGTTGCAGATCATTGTGATCACCAAAATGACGGTCAACATTACCGATTTTGAGTTCGCCAATAAATTACTGAACGCCGGTGCCTTTTGGTACTGCACGAAATACCCGACCGATATTAAAGATTTTATCTATCAACCGACAGATTTTATTATCAGCATCGTTAATGCCTATCAACGGAAGATCCTTGAGCGCGAACAATTGCGTGCCCAGAAAAAACTTCTGCACAATGTTGAAGATAAACTCGCAAGTGTCCGGATTCTCGGTATTTCCGAACACACCCAGAGAATACGAAGCCAAATAAAACAGCTTTCAACCTCCGATGCAACCGTCCTGATTACCGGACCCACCGGGACAGGGAAGGAGCTGGTCGCAACCAATATCCACTATGAGAGCAAGCGAAAATTTGAAAGCTTTGTTCCCATCAACTGCAGCAGTATTCCGCACGAACTGATCGAAAGCGAACTGTTCGGATATGAGAAAGGTGCATTTACCAATGCCACGACGAGCAAGCCGGGGTTGTTCGAAGTAGCGCATCACGGCACATTGTTTCTTGATGAAATCGGCGACCTTCCGTTAGAAGCGCAATCCAAGTTACTCCGGGTGATTGAAGGAGGAGAGATTGCAAAAATTGGGAGAACGGACAAAATAAAAGTGGACGTTCGAATTATTGCCGCAACGAATAAAATTCTTCAGCAGGAGGTACAGGCGGGAAGATTCCGTGAGGATTTGTTTTATAGACTGAACGTCGTCCCGATCTACGTCTCACTCCTCAAAGACCGTCCGGAAGATATTCTTGTCCTTTGGGATCATTATATCCGGCAGATAAGCATCGATATGGGAAAAACGCCGCCCGTTACCGAAGAAGGCGCTTTTGATATTCTTAAAAAGTATTCATGGCCGGGAAATGTCCGCGAATTAAAAAATGTCGCACATCGGGTTCTCTTGAACAACGATACCATCATTTCTGTTGATGTGGTGAAGGAAATCTTTCATCTGCAATCACAACTGCAGTCGTTCAGTTCGATCGATGGAGTCTTGTTTCCACATCCCGACGGTGAGAAGAACTTGTGGGATATGGAAAAATATTTCCGCAAGAAATATTTCGAATATATGCGAAAAAACTCCTCCTCGGACGCGGAAACAGCAAGAAAACTTGGTCTCGCGCCGCCCAATTATCACAGGTTGTGTAAGGAATTGGGTCTGAAATAGCGGTTCCGGTCTTGATTGTCTGCGCCACCGGTTGTTTAAAATTACAACACTCCAGTATGGTTCCCCGTATTGTCCTGCAGGATAACGTTTCCTCTTATAAATGATAAGACTCTTAAAACGAAGAGGTCTTATTTTGAACTAACGGTAAGAATGACCACGGTACATAATTTGATAGTGATAGTTATCTGACGTATTCGTTTGTACTGATCCCACGAAAAAAGCCAATTATTTGGACACAGGAAAAGTGGTTGGAAACAACAATGTGACCCGGATGATGACGGTAATGGTTCTGGACCGGCAAAGGAATTATATAAAATAATAGCTGCATAAATGAGCGAATCACAGACGTTCATCTTTTCTCAAACAATTCATTAAGGAGATCCCATTATGCGAATGTTACTTTCTTTCGTTCTTGTTCTTTTTGCCGTTTCGACGATGGCATGGGGGCAAAAGGTGATCGATAATTTTGAATCACCAAGACCTGACACAGCATTAACGTCTTCGGTAGAAGGGGATTTAAGCAGGATAACAATAACACAGAATACGACGGACAAACACGAAGGGACGAGTTCAATGGATGTGAATGTCGTGATCGGTGCGTATCATCCGTGGGGATCTTATTCAAATGTCGGATATAAGAATGTTGCCGGAGAGACACTGGATTGGAGTCTCAGCGATTCACTCAGCATTTGGATTAAGGTGCTGCGGAAACCGCTCCATCCTGAATACATGGTCATGCGCATTTCGATTGATGATCGTCCCACCGCAGGCGATGCGAGAGAATCATATATCTATGAGAACGGGGTGATTGTTGATACAACTACCAATTGGGTTAATTTGAGAGTTCCGATTCTTGAGCGGGTGCAGCCGGGGACAGAGATCCCCAACGATCAGGGATTTATTCTGGCTCCGACTTCCTGGGGAGGATTTACCTATAACAATCGCAAGCTTGACCGCGACAAAATCTTTCAATGGACCATTTCTCTTGTGACTTCCGGCTATACCGCCGGTGTGAATCTTCCCGCCGATTCGCTCCATGTCTTATTCGATAATTTTACCAGATTCGGTACGCGTGCAGTACCGGTTATGATTTTCAACGGAAAAGACGTTGCACCATCAATGACCCAATTTGTGTGGGGTCAATCTGCCGCTTCTGTTGAAATAGGAGCCGGTCCGGGTCCGAAGAAAAATGCTATTAAATGGGTTCAGGGCAATGAATGGAATAATGGATGGACCGGGTTTGGATACGATGTCAAACCTGGATTTAATATTGCAGGCGGTTGGCCGACTGATAGTTTAAAGGCGAAATATAAAGCGGAGGCCGGTGTTGGTGCAATTCGATTCCAGTTTGAATCACCGATCGTACCGCCGGCAACTGCAAATTCCAAGGTTGGAAAAGTGATTACTCCCATTGCTGATAATCAATGGCACAGCGTTTCGCTCGCGTTGCGCGATTTCGTCCCTGAAGACGGAACGAGCCACTTCGATTCATCGAATGCGTATGTCTTCGGTATCATGGCGGAAGCCTCTGCAACTGCGGGAAAAGTAGTCTACTTCTCGGATATCTGGACGGGAAATCCCGTGTTCGATGTCATTGCTCCCGATGCCCCGACGGGTGTGCAAGCGGCTGGCGGCGGATTTTTAAATCTGATCACATGGAATGATGTCCCGAACGAAACAGGCGCACGGTACAACGTGTATGTCAGTGATAAAGCATGGACGGATCCCGCAGACCTGAGCGTGGAGGATGTGCCCCCGTACAATCTTGGTACGGGAGCCCAGCTCGCGACTCATTATCTTCGCGCACCTAATACGGACCAGAATGTTTCCCTCTACTACGGTATCGTTGCAAAAGATGCTGCCGGCAACGAGAGCCTTCCAGGTCTGGCTCCGGTCGTCACTACGAAAGCGAAGGGGGTACCGACAATATCCCTCACCCCTCCGACAAATTTCGCTGCCGACGGCGATCTTTCTGAATGGGGATCAGTCAAGCCGTTTGTTCTCAATACACAAAGAGGAACGGCTCATGCGGTTCCGAATTTCCCGATCACCGACTCCATGGATCTCTCGGCAAAAGCCTACGTCGCTATCAATGCGCAGTATCTGTATGTTGCCTTTGATGTGACGGATGATGTGGTGCTGGTGGATACCGCAGCCGCAGTGAATGATTATGAACAGGATTGTCCGGATCTTTTCATCGGGCTGTATGATTGGCGCGGGAAGTACCACAGCGGATTGACGGGCGGCGCAAAACCTGAGTATCACTTCCGCTTCTCGAAAAACCGTCTCAGACTCGATAACGGCGGTGCCATACTCGCCTATGCAACGGCAGGAAATCCAAATTACTCCTGGACGGAAAAAGTTCTTGAATCCGGGTATATCGTAGAAGCAAGAATTCCATTGACGCAGCTTGCAACGGCATTAGCAAGCAGAAATGATCAACTCTTCGTACCGGTTGAAGGAAAGCGGATTCCCATAGATTTTGCCGTCAACGATCAGGATGTCAAAGGTACTCGCAACGGGATCATGTGTTATTCGATCCTCACCAATGATAACTCGTATAGCGATATGTTCTACTGGACGTATACCTGGATCGGCAATAAATGGACGGGTATAAAACAAACCGGTGAAATCGCACGCTCCTATGAGTTGTCGCAGAACTATCCGAATCCGTTCAATCCTTCGACTCAAATCAATTACAGCTTACAGAAGTCCGGCATGGTTTCCTTGAACGTGTACGATATGCTTGGCCGTGAGGTAACTTCATTGGTCAATGCATATCAACAAACCGGCACCTATACGGTGACATTTAATACTTCGGATTTCAATCTTGCCAGCGGCATCTATTTTTACCGCCTGCAGACTGGTCCCTTTGTTGCAATGCACAAAATGGTCCTCCTGAAATAATGGTGTCTGCCAAGTGCACATCTTGCGATGTGCACTTGGTTTCTCTTCACCAATACAATGAACGTGATATCAGTACCGAGAGAAATGCCCTTATGGTCAAAATAAAGAGTGTGCAGAGAGGTTGGTTGAAACCCGTTCTGTTCGCCATCCTCTTAATGCCCTGGATTGCGCTTGCCGGTACCACAGGCAAAATCGCCGGTCGAATACTCGATGCGGCGACGAACGAACCATTGATTGGCGCGAATGTGGTTGTGCAAAATACGACGCTGGGTTCGGTGACGGATATTGATGGGTATTATTCGATTAACAATATCATGCCGGGCCGGTATTCCGTTGTCATAAGCTTCCTGGGATACCGAAAAGTGACGGTGACTGGTGTTGTTGTGAAAATTGACCTTACCACCAATGTCGATACAAAGCTGCAATCGGAAGCAATTTTGGGTGAAGAGGTCGTTATCCGTGCGGAACGCCCCATTGTGCAGAAAGACCTGACTTCATCTTCGGTCACCATTTCTTCCGACGATTTAAAACGCATTCCGACAGAAAACATCGGACAAGTGGTGAACCTCCAGGCGGGTGTGGTCTCCGGACATTTTCGCGGTGGACGAACCAATGAAGTCTCTTATTTAATTGACGGCGTTTCCGTCGTTGATCCGTTCAATGGACAATTGAGTGTTGAGATCGATAATTCTTCCATCCGTGAAATGGAAGTGATCAGCGGGACGTTCAATGCGGAGTACGGTCAGGCGATGTCCGGTGTGGTGAATGTAGTCACACAAGAAGGTTCACCGCAATATCATGGGTCGATCTCGATGTACACCGGCGATTATCTGACCAGTCATTCTAATGTATTCCCGAATGTCGACCGCTTATCCAGTCTCCGCACAAAGAACGTACAAGGGAATCTGAGCGGGCCCGTCCCGTTTATCAACGGATTGACATTTTACGCCACCGGACGGTATTTCTACGATAACGGGTATTTGTATGGAACACGGGTCTATCGAGTGACTGATCGTAAGCCCGTGGAGGTCAAGGATCCGGCAGGAAATTCCTTTTATATCATGTTCGCCAGCGGGGACAGCGCCTATGTACCGATGAATCCTTCAAAAAGATATTCGGCAAACGGAAAACTGACGTATTCGGTCGGCGATCTTAAATTTAGTTACAGTCTCTTCTGGGATGACAATTGGAATAAGTATTATGACCATTCATATGCATGGACTCCCGACGGCATTATGAATCATTACCGCACGAACCTGGTGCAGTCATTTCAGATAACACATGCACCGTCTGCAAATACCTATCAGACATTCAAATTTTCTTATAATAAATTCGATTATAAAGGGTATCTCTACGAAAATCCATACGACACGAATTACGTCGATCCGGATCAGGGTGCGCCGATCTCAAACTATACGTTCCGCTCCGGCGGTAATCAGGGAGATCGTTATGACCGGTATTCCAACAGCATGATTGCCCAATGGTCGCTCTCATCGCAGATATCACGGAGACATAAGATCAGCGTCGGTGTGGATGCGAAGCAGCACGAAATCTATAATCATAGTATGGGCATCCTGAACCAGAATACCGTTGACAGCGACCCGTTCACCGGTGCGCTGCTCTTCGTTCTCGGTTACCCGAATCCCGGTGCGCCGAATAATCAGTCATACCTGAAACGCCCGTTTGAATCATCCGCTTATATTCAGGATAAGATTGAATATGATATTATGATAATTAACGCCGGAGTGCGGGTGGATCATTTTGCACCCAATGCCTCTTACCCGTTGGATTTGCGTAATCCATCGAGGGATACAAATTTTGTCAATCATGGAGTCATGAAAAAAGCGGTGGATAAGATTCAAATTAGTCCGCGGCTTGGTATTTCGTTCCCCATTACCGATCAGGGTATTATTCACTTCTCGTACGGACATTTCTTCCAGATTCCAAGTTTTGAGAACCTCTATTACAATGCGGACTATCTCATTACACAAAGCAGTTCACTTTCTCAAAGAGTCGGAAATCCTGATCTCGAGCCGCAAAGAACGGTGATGTACGAACTCGGATTACAGCAGGTACTCTTCACGAATATCGGTACGGAATTTACAGTGTATTACCGTGACATCCGCAACCTCCTGGGTGTGGAAATTATAAACACCTATCAGGGAATCAAATATGCACGGTTTATCAACCGCGACTATGCCAATGTGAAAGGATTTATTCTCTCTCTGGATAAACGGTTTGCTGATTATTACGGGATCCGACTCGATTACACGTTCCAGCTTGCGCGAGGAAATGCTTCCGATCCTCTTTCCGCATACTATAATAATCAATCTGATCCTCCCGTCGAAACGAACAAAAAAACCGTGCCGCTGGATTGGGATCAGCGTTCCACGCTGAACCTCTCTGTGACGGTGGGGAATCCGGGAAGCTGGAATGTGGGGCTGATCATGCAGTACGGGTCCGGGTGGCCGTATTCGGAAGATGTTCGTGTTTCCAATGGAGTCCGGTTTGAAAATGGCGGCATCAAGCCATCCACATTTAATGTGGATATGCGCGCTGAAAAAACTTTTTCATTTAACCAGTTGAATTTTACGGTCTTTGCCCTGGTCTACAATTTACTTGATGCAAAAAATGAGTGGAGCGTGAATTCAGCAAGCGGAAGAGCGAATATCGATCTGTTTACCTCGGAAGCAGGGCGGCTCGTGGGACTGAATACCATTGAACAGTACGTAAATAATCCTTCGAGCTTTTCTCCTCCACGTCAACTTCGGCTTGGAATAACATTGGATTTTTAGTCGGCGAGAACATACGATCTCAGGAGTGGGTAAGAATGTGGAATAGAATAAGAATACAATTATGGTTTCTTGTGCTGGTCACCGGCAGTATGATGGCACAACCGCGGCTGGTCCTTGGCACCAATTCAGTAGATGTTGGCAGGGTACCGTTAAGCACGACGAAAAGTATTCCATTTTTGATTAAGAACACCGGGACCAGTGTCCTGATCATCAACTCTATGAGCTCGAGCAATTTTGCGTTCACCATCCAGCGAGCAAGCAATATTCTCATTTCTCCCGGTGATTCGCTTGCGGATACACTGAATTTCCGGCCGAGAAAAGCGTTTGACGATACCGCCTCTTTCGTGATCACCTGCAACGATCCGGGATTTACCACTCCCATGACTGCAACAGCCTACGGCGAAGTGATCATCGATCCGAACATCATTCCGTATCGAAATGATGTGAGGGGTGATGCGCAATATCGAAGAGAAGGGATCATGGATGGGAATCAAATCTCTACGCTCTTCTACAACGAAGGCGAAGTTGCGCGATACAAATTTCAACCGTCGGTCGTTTGGCCCAAGGGAACAAATCACTCGTATCTCGATGGCGTTGCTGTTCTCATCGGTGCAAAAACAACGGCTCCGGGAAATGGAAAACCCATTACCCCTATCGAATCAGCGTACCGTGAAGAAGTCGATGCCGATCCGTTGACAGGTGAGGAATGGGTGATGCAGCCCCTGCCCGGATATTTCAATCCATCCTCGACGCGCCCGGCAATTAATCGTGATACTTCAACATTTCCAAGTTCATGGCCATTGGCACTTGGGTTGAGTCCCGATTGGAACGGCTACTGGTACGGTTATTTCGGACGCGGCGTCACCAATGCCGACTTTGAGACCTTTTTTGTTATGGATGATTCCAAGGACAAAGAATTTACGCGAGCACCGTATAGTTATTTCCCGGTCGCTGCAGATTCACTGCGCGGCGGCCTTGGACTGCGGGTGGAGGTGCGTGGATTTCAGTGGTCGCACGTACTGGCGGAGGACATCATCTTCTGGCATTATGATATTGTCAATATTTCAGATTGGACATATGATTCCACATGTTTCGGTTTCTATACAGACCCTGGGGTGGGTGGTATAGATGTTCCTGGAAACAGTGCGCGATTTAATTCAACGCTTGACCTTGCTTATGCTTGGAACACAACGGGAAAAGGAATCCCCGACAACTGGAAGACCGGTTATGTCGGTTACGCCTATCTTGAAAGCCCCGGGAATCCTTATGACGGTATTGACAATGATGAAGACGGCATGGTTGATGAACGTCGTGACGATAATATTGATAATGACCATGATTGGGTGCCGTTTGGTGATTTGAACCACAACGGGAAATGGGACCCCGGTGAACCATTAAACGACGATCTTGGTCGTGATGGCGTGGGCCCGACAGACCTGCAGTATACTGGTCCGGATGCAGGCGAAGGCGATGGACTGCCGACGCATGGCGAACCGAATTTTGATGAAACGGATAAAGATGAATCCGACCAGATCGGTTTGTCTTCGGCGGCCATTTGGGGATTGGCCGATAAAACGACATCGGGGGGGTGGCCGAAAAACGATGATGTGATGTGGAGGAAAATGAACAGCGGATTTGCTGATACCGCAATTGCCAATACCAATATCAGTATGACATTTTCATCGGGACCGTTTACCCTCAAACAAGGGAAGCGTGAACGGTTCTCCATGGCGCTCGCGATGGGTGAAGATCTGGATGATCTCATTTTTAATAAAGAGACGGTCCAGGAAATCTATAATGCAAACTACAACTTCTCCAAGCCGCCGTATACTCCTCATATGACCGCGGTGCCGGGAAACGGGCGCGTATTTCTGTACTGGGATGATATTGCAGAACGTTCCATCGATCGGTTTATGGGCCTCCAGGATACCGCAGATGCAAGTAAAGGGTATAAAAAAGATTTTGAGGGATATCTTGTGTATCGGAGCACAGAAGCCGAGTTTAACGATATTAAGATCATTACCGATTCGAAGGGATCGACCAAGTACTACAAACCTTTGGCACAATTCGATCTTATCGACAGCATCTCCGGGCCTGATCCGGTGGGTATTAACGGTGCCCATTTTTGGCGCGGCAATAATACCGGGCTGCAGCATTCTTTCATTGACTCGACCGCGCTCAATGGTGTACGCTATTATTATGCCGTTGTCTCTTACGACATGGGTGATCCCAAACGGGGCACCAACGGATTACAACCGACGGAATGCGCCAAGATTATCACGGAAGACTTTGCCGGTACACTCAAGTTCGTTGATATTAACTGTGCAGTCGTCACGCCCAATGCAGCAGCTGCGGGATATAAACCTCCGGAAATGGTTGGCGATCTGGGCCATATCGTACAGGGGCTAGGGACAGGCGCTCTTGAAATGATCATGCTTAATCCGGCGGAAGTAAAAGACGGAGCAGAATACAATGTTAAATTCAAATCTGATACAACGGTGCCGTCTTACAGAACCATCTCATGCGATGTCTATCGAACCTTCCATGGGGTCACGGATACCGTGTTATCCGGCTTTACGTCGGTCAATTTCGGCAAGGATAAATTTACTCCGCCGATAGACGGGATGATTCTCGCGGTTTTGAATGATACCCTGATCACGATCAATGAAGCGGCCACCGGATGGCTGGTAGGGAAAAGTACGGTGAACATGCGGGCTGCGTTTGATAATACCTTTCCGTCCCGGTTTATCAGCTGGCCGGGTGATTATGAAATTCAATTTTACAGCTCACCGATGGATACGACTGCAATTAATGCACCGACCGCGGGATATCCGAAGATGCCTGTCAACATCACCATTACACGAACCACGGACGGATCGCGCTCCAAGTTTATTGTTCAGGATCGTGATGGATCCGGGACGCTCACGTTTGGCGACACCATCCGTATCCTTGAATCATACCTCAGTCCGACAAGTTTTAAATATGCATACAAGATTTCATATGGTCAGCCATGGGGAACTGTCGTGGAGCCGCAGGCGGGCGATCGATTTGTCATCAAAACAAAGCGGCCGTTCTTAACGGGCGATTACTTCACATTTTCCATGCGTCCTTCCAGTACTGACAACACCAGGGCAAAAGAGCAGCTGGCGAATATCACCGTCGTACCCAATCCCTACATCTCCGCAGCAAAATGGGAACGGCGGTCGCTGTATCCCACGGGCCGCGGCGACAGGAAAATTGAATTCAAAAAACTTCCTGCCAAGTGTACCGTTCGCATTTATACCATCACGGGTGCATTGGTCAAAACACTCTACAAAGATTCATCTCCGATGGATGGTTCTCTCCCATGGAATTTAGTTTCGGAGGATGGTATGGATATCGCCTACGGGCTTTATATCTATCACGTCGATGCGCCAGGCATTGGTGAATCTATCGGCAAATTTGCAGTGGTAAAGTGAGGGCAAGAATGAGAAAGAAGATAGAAATACTTTGTGTCGCAATGCTCTTATCCGTTATAACAGTACTTGCCCAGGATCAAAATCGTGAAGTCTCGAAGCGCGGAACAACCGCAGCACCATTTCTCTCTATCGCCCAGGGTGCTCGTGCACTCGGTATGGGAGGAGCGTTTGTTGCTGTTGCCAATGATCCCAGTGCGATGTACTGGAACCCTGCCGGAATCACCGACATCGAGGGTATCGGATTTATAGTGGATCATACGACCTGGATTGCCGACATCAATTATGAATTTATTGGCGCGACAGTTGCGCTGGGCAACTACGGCGCCCTTGGCGTGAATATTACTGCTTCAAATATCGGTGAAATGAAAGTAACCACCGTCGATCAACAGGAAGGAACTGGCGAGATTTTTGGTGTGACCGATATGGCGGTCGGACTATCTTACGGGTTGAAATTAACTGATGCGTTCGCGATTGGTTTTAATCCGAAATTCGTATACCAAAGAATCTGGAAAATGAGCGCAAATGCATTTGCACTGGATATGGGGATCAAATATCGAACACCCTTTGAAGGTGTAACGCTTGGCATGTCCATTTCAAATTTCGGCACGAAAATGCAGATGGAAGGGAATAATGCCATCGTGAGTTATGATCCGGATCCGGAAGGGAGCGGGAATAACGGACGGATCCCGGCAAATCTTTCGACCGATGAATGGGAGCTGCCCCTCAACTTCCGCGTCGGGATTGGGTACAATATTCCTCTGGGAGGTTTGGGGAAGATGGTGCTTGCTCTTGACGCCATGCATCCGAGTGATAATTATGAAAGCGTCAACATCGGAGGAGAGTATGTATTTGATGATTTCATATATCTGAGAGGCGGGATGAAATCATTGTTTCAAAAAGATTCCGAGGAGACCTATACGTTTGGGTTCGGGATCAAACAGTTTCTGATCGGTAATCTGCAGTTTTCCGTTGATTATGCTTGGCAGGAATTTAATCGATTAAAGAATGCGCAAAAGTTTTCATTTGGAATAAATTTTTAGGGCATCTTCCTTGCGGGGACGACCCTGGTTCTCTCAACGATGATGAATTCCTTGAGCAGGAACGGATGGATTGGTTCGCCGATGAAAGGATTTCATTTTCTCAAGTGAAAGTACTCGATGAAGACAGTATGGGTTCTCTTTCTTTGCCACGCAGTTTCGATCTCTGTGTATAGCCAGCATGCAGAGGTGAAAAAAAATAACACCGCGAAAGTGTTTCAAACCTCTCAGGGTGGAGATAAATTAGCCCTGAAAACATCCCTGTCGTTTTCTCTTTCAACAAACCCGCATGGGTCATTGATCCGTCTTTTTCCCGATACGACGTACCAGGAACTTGTCGGTTTTGGAGGGGCATTCACACAATCGTCGGCATTCGTGTTAAAGAAACTCAGCCCCGGAAAAAGAAAAGAAGTGATCGATGCGTATTTCCGATCGGATAAAGCGGCATACTCGCTTATGAGAACTCATATCAACAGTTGTGACTTCTCCGTATCGAATTATGCGTACGACACGACAGACGGCGACACCGAATTGAAGAAATTCAGTATTGCGAGAGATACAGAGGACATTATTCCATTGATCACCGATGCAATGAAATGTAATGGAGCGGCGTTCAAGATACTTGCATCGCCATGGACTGCTCCTCCGTGGATGAAAGATAATCATGCCTGGAATAACGGGTCCTTACTTCCGGAGTATTATGGGACATGGGCATTGTACTTCAGCAAATATTTGCATGAATATGCCCGGCAGGGAATACGCATCTGGGGGATTACCGTAGAAAATGAGCCGGAGAATAACAGCGGGAAGTGGGAAACGATGATCTTCACACCGGCGAGCATGAGAAACTTTATCAGGAATCATCTTATTCCACGGTTTCAAAAAGATAAACTGGAGACGAAGATCCTGGTGTACGATCACAATCGCGACAATGTGAAGCCGTGGGCCGATACACTTCTCAGCGACCCTGTGCTTGCAACCCATGTCTGGGGAACCGCGGTGCACTGGTACAGCAGTACGATAGACTGGTATCCGGATGTTCTGAACTCTCTCCATGAACAATATCCGGACAAACAACTCCTGCATACGGAAGGATGTATTGATTCGGAAATCCCGCGCTGGCAGGATGACGGGTGGTACTGGAAGAAAGAAGCAAAGGACTGGGGATATGTCTGGGCATCGGAAGCGGATAAGCCGCTTCACCCTCCCTATGTCCCGGTCCACCGGTATGCCCGTGATATCATCGGTTGTTTGAACAGCTGGCTGGTCGGCTGGATCGATTGGAATATCGTACTGGATACGCAGGGAGGACCGAACCACGCAGACAACTGGTGCATTGCACCGGTCATTGTGAAACCGGAAACGAACGAGATCTATTTTACACCGTTGTTTTATGTGATGGAACACTTCAGCAAATATTTCCGGCCGGGCGCATACCGAATTGGAGTTACGACAGACTTGGACAATCTCATGATTACGTCCTGCAAGAATCCTGACGGTACAATAGCGCTCGCCATTCTCAATCAGAACAATGAAGCAGTCCACTATCACATTGCCATCGGGAACAGGATGGTGACAACGATGATCGATGGCAATGCTCTTCAAACAGTAGTTATTGAATAGAACAGGTATACGAATAACGCATCGTTCCATGAGTGGAGAACACAATGAGTAATGAGTCACAGCAGCTGACGGTAAAAGAAAAGATTGGCTATGGTCTCGGGGACACCGCCTCGAATTTCTATTGGCAGATGTTCATGAGCTTTATCCTGTTCTTCTATACGGATGTGTTCGGCATTTCTGCTGCCGTTGCGGGAACGATGCTGCTGGTAACAAGAATCTGGGATACCGGGATCGATCCGATCATGGGGGTGATCGCCGACAGAACCAATACCAAGTGGGGAAAATTTCGTCCCTATCTCATGTGGATGGCATTACCGATCGGCATTATCGGCGTGCTGACATTTACGACACCCGACCTGAGTGTAAACGGAAAAATTATTTATGCCTATATCACCAGCACACTTATGATGGCGGCTTATACGGCAATCAATACACCCTATTCGGCATTGATGGGAGTATTGACACCCAACTCGCTCGAACGGACGAGTGTTTCGTCGTATCGATTTGTTCTGGCATTTGTTGCGATTTTCGTCGTTCAGGGCACCACGCTTCCGCTCGTCCAGTTCTTTGGCCATGGCAATCAAGCTATCGGATTCCAGTGGACCATGGTCGTATTTTCAGCAACGGCTGTCATTCTGTTTCTTATTACTTTTTTTAACACACAGGAAAGAGTGCATCCGCCAAAAGACCAGAAGACTTCGGTCAAGAGCGACTTGCGGGACCTTCTCCACAACAAACCGTGGATGGTCCTCTTCTTCATTGGAATATTTGCACTCTCCTACAATTCCATCCGCTCCGGATCGATCATCTATTATTTCAAGTACTATATCGGCAATGAAATCCTGACTTCCGCTTTTATGGTCAGCGGTACTCTTGCCGCGATCGCCGGCGTGATGATCACAAAGCATCTATCAAAGCTGCTGGGGAAACGGACCCTGTACATGGTATTATGGCTGGTGGTCAGCCTGCTCACCATCTCATTCTATTTCATACCGAAGGAAAACATAGTACTTATTTTCGCCTCCCATATTCTCATTTCGTTTATTTTGGGGCCGACCGCTCCATTGATCTGGGCGATGTACGCGGATACCGCAGATTATTCGGAATGGATCTCGGGCAGACGTGCGACAGGCCTGGTTTTTTCGGCTGCAACGTTCGCCCAAAAATTAGGCTGGGCAATTGGTGGCGCTTTTACCGGATGGTTGTTGGCATATTTTGGTTTTATCGCGAATGTTGTTCAAACGCAGGGGGCACAGGATGGAATTCGCCTGATGATGAGCATTATTCCAGCTCTTGCCGGTCTCCTGGCAGCTGGGGCGGTATGGTTCTATGTGTTAGATGAGCAGATGATGGAAAAAATTGAAGTTGATCTTTCTTCCAGAAGAAAAAAAGCGGCGTAACAGCGGATCGTGAACATGAAACTGGTCAACTTTTGTCTGGCAATGCTCATGGGGATCCCGGCGATTCTCGTCGGTCAGAAGGATGGAGAGGCAAAAATTGACCTGACACAACCACTCTGGTTCGGCAATGCAATCTGCTACTCCGGCTACCGGGAAGGTCAGAATCCCGATCACAATAAATTCCCATCCCAGACACAAATTCTTGAAGATTTCAGGATATTGGAAAAGCATTGGACGCTGATCCGTACATACGGTTCTGATCAGCATAGCCGGGACATCCTGGAAGTCATTCGCCGGGAAAAAATCAATCTCAAGGTTATGCTGGGAGCATGGCTCGCTGCGGAACCGGGTAATGAAGCGAATAATGCCAAACAGATAACGGCGTGTATCAGTCTGGCCAACGAGTATAGCGACATGGTGGTCGCAGTCCGTGTCTGTAAAGAAGACCAGGTA
>RPQN01000074.1 GCA_003819715.1 Ignavibacteriota bacterium
ATTTCTTTTCCTCGAACAGGCTCAATCCTGAATGGTCATTGTTAGGATATACCACGAGCGATAAGTATTCACTGACCGACCGGTCGGGGTGGCTGCACCTGTCGCCGAAGAGCGGCAAAATGAATACGGTGACGAAAAATGACGGCGAACATAATTACGCACTGATCACCCGTCTCGAATTTGATGCAAAGAGTGTGAATGATGAAGCGGGACTGATCATCCTGAGAGGAGATGAGGGATCGGCGGTAAAGTTATTTAGTTCGATAAATGCGTCAGGTCAAAAAACCATCACCTTCAATTTTGACAACACGAAATATGAAACAGCGAATAGTGCAGGGGATACGGTATGGCTCAGGATCGTCAGAATTAACCACAGTATCAGCGGTTATTTCAGCGGCAACGGTATTGATTGGAACAAGGTCGGTGAAACCGTTAATAGTTCAACGATAGATTCGTATTCGGACTTTTCGTCTTTTACCGGGACCCGGCAGGGATTGTATGTCCGGACCAGCCCTGCGTATTTCGATTTCTATATTTACCGCAATGCCTATACTCCCATACTGGCTGAATGCCCGGCAAACCAATATGGCACCACGGTATCATCCAAGGTCAATGGAATAAGTTCACTGGATAATATCCATGATAATGACTGGGCGTTATATGCCGGCGTCGAATTTGGAAACAGCGAATATGTAAAATATCCGGATTCCCTCACGATCACGGCCTCATGCGTTTCGGCAGGCGGAATTGTCGAAGTGTGGATCGATTCACTCGACACCGGCACGAAAATAGCGGAATGTACAGTCAGCAGCACCGGAAGCTGGGCTGCCTACCGGACTTTTACGGCGAAGGTTTTAACGCCGGTGTCCGGGAACCATGATCTGTATGTAAAATTCAAGGGAAGCGGCACCGGAAAACTGCTGATGCTTCAATGGCTGATTTTTAAAGACAGTGTTCATCCCGAAACACCGACGTCGGTCGGTGAATTGCAAACCGGACAGGTGCCCGGCAACTTCGAACTGGGACAGAATTTTCCGAATCCCTTTAACCCGGCAACCATGATTCATTATCGGTTGCCGGCAGCGAGTACCATGAGTTTGAAAGTCTATAATCTTTTAGGAGAGGTTGTCGCAACATTGTATGAAGGCGTCCATCAGCCGGGAAATTATGAAACACCCTTCGACGGCAGTAAGCTTGCAAGCGGAGTATATTTATATCGAATGAACGCCATGAGCAGCGGGGGGAGTTATTTTGTGAATACGAAGAAGCTCATGCTCGTGAAGTGACATTCCTTGTCATCAGGTGATAGTACAAACAATGAAAAAGAATAAAATTATTCGCTGGTTGTCTTTTGGCTCGGCCGAAGAGCATATCGGATTTCAATGAGAGCGTGACATAATCTTCTTTTTATCTCCTTATCAAAATTATCCCGATCATTCCAATCTGATAACGATGATTCATGACACGAGGCTGCGCACAGCGTATGATGCATTAAGAGATATGATCAGAGGGATGGAAAAGCGGCCACACTTGTCAACGGGCACAACCCTGATGGCTTCTATTCGTTAGGTTGGAATGCAGGGAATATGTACCGCGGTGATTATCTTCATCGATTTCTGGAAAATGTCGTCAATTCAATAAGAAAGAAATATAAAATGAATAACCAAAAAGTCACCGTGTCAACTGCAAGATATTTCATTTACGTGACAAGTCTTATGGCTATCGCTCTCCTCTGGTCAATACAAGCGATCGCACAGCCTCTTGCCCGGGGAAAGGAAAAATTTGCCGGCTGCGGTACGTCCAGTCCTGTACCTTCAGGATTTGACTCATACTGGAACCAGATAACACCAGGAAATGAGGGGAAGTGGGGTTCGGTCGAGCCAACACGAAATACATATAATTGGACCGGGTTAGACCAGATCTACAATTTTGCAGTTCAAAATGGACTTCGTTACAAACATCATACGCTTATCTGGGGAAGCCAGCAGCCGGGCTGGATCAGCGCTCTCGATTCAGCGAGTCAACGTGCGGAAATTGAAGAGTGGATACGTCTAGTCGGGGAACGATATCCCCTGATGGATTATATTGATGTGGTGAACGAGCCGCTTGCCGGGCATAATCCGCCGGATGGCGGCGGCTCACCGGCTCGAGCAAATTACGTTAAAGCGCTGGGTGGAAGCGGTGCAACGGGTTGGGATTGGGTGATAAAGTCTTTTGAGTTGGCAAGGCGGTATTGTGCGCCAGGGGTAAAATTACTGTTAAATGAATATGGAATCATAAACGATAATAATGCAACCACTCAGTACCTCGCTATTATTAATCTGTTGAAAGCAAGGAATCTCATTGATGGCATAGGAGTTCAAGGACATAGGTTTGAATTAATGAATAAAGATACCGCGGTGTTGAGATATAATCTCGACCGGCTTGCAGCGACAGGATTACCGGTCTATATAACGGAATTTGATCTCGGAACGGACAACAATTCAGCGTATGATCCGAATCTTCAGCTCTCGGAATATAAAAGGATATTCCCTGTGCTGTGGAATCACCCCGGAGTAAAAGGAATTACGTGGTGGGGATATATTCAGGGCCAAATGTGGCAGGTGAATACCTATATTCTGAATTCCAATGGTTCAGACACACCGGCGATGACTTGGCTTCGCAGCTTTTTAATAGCCGGAAATTATCGCAGTCACCAGACCGGAAATTGGAGTGAGTTGAACACATGGGAGAAATATGACGGAACAAATTGGATATCACCTGCTCCGAGTGTTCCGGTAATAGCTCATGGATCGATAGGAATACAATCCGGACATACGGTAACGGTTACGACGAATGATTCCGTTGAACAAGTCAGCATCCTGGCAGGCGGAACACTGGTCATCAATAGCGGTGTCGAGTTACTGGTTAAAAATGGAGCGGATGATGATTTAGTGGTATCCGGATCGATTAAAAATTATGGAACGGTAAATAAAGAAACGTCAGCGACAATCACTGTCAATGGGGCCGGGAAGTATGAACATCGGCAGGATGGGGGAACGATACCGGTCATGAAATGGGGAGTGGGATCCACGTGCGAACTCACCAGTATTGTAAATACCGTCCCTGCAAACATGAGCCAGAGATTTTATCATGTGAAATGGAACTGTCCGCTTCAGGCAGGTGATTTAAGTTTAGGATGGGAAAATGGAGCAACGATCGGCGGGACACTTTCGGTCGCGAACACGAACTGGAACCGGGCGTCGACCACCATACCCTCTCATCATTTACAATTATTCAGTGGTTCGGGATCATGCTCGGTTGGCGGATTAGAGGTCAGTGGTAATTCAGTGTTATCATCGGGCTATACGGATACGGTAACGATTAAAAGCGGGGTCACACTGTCCGGCGGTGGATTGCTCTTGTTATCGAACAGCAGCGCAGCAACAACAATATATAACCTGAAAGGCAATCTGACCATCACAGACAGTGCCTATATCGGCAAGACCACTGCGACAAATGCCTCGAAGATAATTTTTTGCAATGCAGGCATCCAAACATTGAGCTTGCCGGCAACGGGAGTTACTCTGTTCGGAAGCCCGAGTATTATCGTCAGCAATGGGTCAATATTGGATGTCGGGACAAGTGTCTTCGGAGGAACAGGGAGCTTTAGGGTTGAAAGCGGGGCAACCCTCCAGACTGGCCACGGAAATGGAATTGATGGCAATATTCAGTGCAGTGGTACGGATGGGGGAGGGGATTATTTTAGTAATGAAGCCAATTATGTCTACAATGGATTGTCGGCGCAGGTCACGGGGAATCTTCTGCCCGGAACAGTTGCGAATCTGACGATCTATAATAGCACCGCGGTCACGTTGACGAACTCCGTGATCATCAACGGAATACTGGAAATGAAATCGGGTTCATTGATGCTGGGAGGAAAGATTTTAAGTTATGGGGCGGAAGGGTCGTTGAAGTATTCGGGTTTATCAGCCCAGACAACGGCAGATGCGGAGTTTCCATCCGCGGGGGGGCCGAAGAATCTGATTATTTACAACAATTATGGGTTAACTCTGCATGCGACTCGGAGTATCAGTGGTACGCTTGACTTCTTATTGGGGAAATTGATGCTGGGAACCAATACATTGACGGCATCGAGTACAACGAATGCGTTCGCAAATAAATTCGCGTCTACTGTGGACGGCGGCATATTGAAGCTCCGGGCAATTGGCGGGACGCAAACATTATTCCCTGTCGGCATATCAACCTATACGCCGGTATCGATAACCAACAGTGGAAGTGCAGATGATATAGGAGTAGGAGCAATAGCGGAGACGACGCCGGCACCCTACGGAGGGAGAGTAAATGTGAAGTGGAATATGAGCGAAGCGACTCCCGGCGGAGGTAATTACACATTGCAGTTTGGCTGGACGATGTTTACGGAGAGCTCAACCTTCAAAACAAACAGGGCGGGGAATGCGAGGATATTCTCGCTGCCGGATACTATCGAATCGGGTACTGGCGCCTACACGACACAGTTCACGGCATCTCCTTATACCGTATCACGGAGTGGTATAAACACGTTAGGGTTATTTGTGGTAGGAAGCTTCAAGTCCGGGACCGGAGTAGCAGAGAATGAAAACACAATACCGATGAAGTATGTCTTGAGCCAAAACTATCCCAATCCGTTTAACCCGACAACTCAGATTCATTACTCAATACCTCAGACCAGTTACGTGACACTCAAAGTGTACAATCTTCTCGGCCAGGAGATGGCAACATTGTTTGAGGGCCTCCGCCAGCCGGGAAATTTCGAAATAACTTTTGACGGCATTAAGCTGACGAGCGGACTGTATTTGTATCGATTGAGCGCAATCGCCGGCGGAAGAGTCAATTTTGTCGAGACGAA
The DNA here is from genome assembly GCA_003819715.1 of Ignavibacteriota bacterium. Classification (GTDB taxonomy): domain Bacteria; phylum Bacteroidota; class Ignavibacteria; order UBA10030; family UBA10030; genus Fen-1298. The sequence goes on from RPQN01000074.1 coordinate 4,889, forward strand.
GAAGTTCATGCTCGTGAAGTAATATTTTTTCGCTCTCAGGTTCTTCTGCGGAGGAAGAATATCGTAAAATTAACCGGACGATTAAAAAAGGCGGAACTGAACAGGACTTCAACCAACCGGGCGATGGATATGAAAAAATATCTGGAAGCAGTTCTCATTTCTCTCTTTCTTATCCTTTTCGTGACAGTCCATGCAACAGCACAGAAGGACCAAAGCGATAATGGAGACGGGACGTATACCAATCCGGTAATCTATTCGGATTTTCCCGACCCCGATGTTATCAGAGTCGATTCTGTCTATTATATGGTCTCGACAACTATGTTTATTTTTCCCGGAGTGACCATTCTCAAATCGTACGATCTGGTCAATTGGGAATATTGCAGCAATGCGGTACAGCGAATGGATTTTAGTCCATGCTACAATCTCGATGGATGCAACCGGTATGCTCACGGGCAATGGGCGACAAGCCTCAAGTACCATAACGGGAAATATTATTTACTATTTATAACGCTAGATGAAGGCGGTTTTATTTGTACTGCGGTTAAACCGGAAGGGCCCTGGGAACTCAGGAAACTCCCCCGCGGATTTTATGATCCCGGACTCTTCTTTGACGAGGACGGTAAAATATATGTCGCACACGGCTACAATACAATCAATATCACTGAACTCGATACAAATTTCACAGCCAAGGGGAGTGATCATTTGGTTTTCACGGGCGATATTCGCTCTGGACTTGAAGGCACTCATGTTTATAAAATCAATAACACCTATTATCTCTACTGCACATACGGCGGAGGAGACGGATTCCAGGTAGCACTGCGTTCACAGAATATTTACGGCCCGTATGAAGAAAAGATTGTCATACGGGACAATGGGAATTTAGGAACGGGAATACACCAGGGAGCGCTCGTCGAAACGCAAACCGGTGAGTGGTGGTCCGTCATTTTCCAGGATGGAGGAGCGTTCGGACGTTTCCCTACTCTCCAGCCGGTGACCTGGCAGAATGACTGGCCTATGATCGGTGTCAACGGAAAAGGGGTCATCACATATAAAAAACCGGATGTCGGAAAAGTGTATCCCGCGACCGTCCTGCCGACTTCCGATGAATTTGATCGTACGTCCTTAGGAATGCAATGGGGGTGGAACCATAATCCGGATTCAACAACATGGTCGTTGACAGCACATCCCGGATCGTTAAGACTGGCGACCGCGGGGGTTGCTTCGAATTTGCGCGATGCCCGCAATACCCTGACTCAAAGACCTTTCGCTTACTACTCCAGATCCGTACCGACAACTGCTACGATTAAAATTACTGTGGAGAATATGCAAAATGGCGATGTGGCGGGACTTGGAGTATTTCAGAATCCCTATGCGTTTATCGCAATAAAAAAAACCAATGGTGTCCAGTATGTCGTCATGGTCAATAACGGAACAACGACAGACTCTTCCTTGATCAATACTCCGACGGTTTATTTGCGAACATCTGCATATTACGGCACAAGCCGCGCTTCGTTTGCTTACAGCATGGATAACCAGTCCTTTAAAAAACTCGGCAATGACCTCGCCATGCAATTCAGTCTTTCCATCTTTACCGGGAACAAATTTTGTCTTTTTAATTATGCCACACTGACCACAGGCGGATTTGTTGATGTCGACTGGTTGAGAATGGATAGGAGTCCGCTTACCGGCGTTATTCCTGAAGAGAGTTATCCGATGAACGAATTCCCTCGGAATTATTTTTTAGGACAGAACTATCCAAATCCATTTAATCCAAAAACAGTGATCAATTATGAGCTGCCGGTTGCGGGGTACGTCCTGTTAAAGGTCTATGACATGATGGGAAGGGAAGTATCGACGCTGGTGGACGAAACAAAGGAAGCAGGGAGTTTTAATGTCAAGTTTGATGCGTCACCGTTTGGGAGCGGGGCGTATCTTTATACCATGTCCGCCGGTGAGAACAGGATCTCCCGAAAAATGATTTTCATAAAGTAATCTCGTGATGTCTTGCAGGCCGGTTGAAGGGTCTTAGATTGTAAACCGGAATAACACCATGTGGTGGAGCGGGATTGTTTCTATCCGGGAAAAACCAATCGTTCGGGCGGCAGAGAGTATGTCTTCTGTTTTGAGCCGATGTTCTAATGGCGGACCGTCTTGTTCCTGCCGGTAGGGCCATTCCAAAACAATAACGCGATGTTTTGCACATCGTTTGGATTCGGCCAGCGCTTTGATGATATCATCCGATTCATGCAGGACGTGACCTAAAAAGACGAGATCGAACGACCTGGGTGCAAATGGGATCTCTTCAACCGTTCCTTGTTGAAATATTGCATCGGGTGCAAATGCTTGAGCAGCTTGAAGCATATCAGGGTTTGGGTCGATCCCGGTGACGGCTAATCCTATTTTTGAAAATGCCTCGGCGAATATGCCGCTTCCTGTTCCTATGTCTAATACATTCTGCACTTCAATTCCATCAAGGGCGAGGTCAGCGACCCTCTCGATTTCGAGTAATGCAATCCGTTGGGGCAGCCGCAGCCGTTCGATTTCAGCAATATAACGTTTTTCGTGCATCGTCGTTCTCTTATGCTGTTCTATTGTTCCAATGTTTGGAGAGAAATTCCTCTGCCCGGTGAATTAACGCATGACGCACCAACGCACTGGAACATTCGTGTTGAAATTTAATACAGGTGTCAGCAGCCGCTCGTTCGGCCTCCAATCGTGACGAGGCAGTACGAATGAGGTCCTCAATTTCCGTACAATGGTTCCTCAAAATATCGGATTGTTGATTGCCGTTCAATAGCGCAAAGTGATTATCCGTCAGCAGCTCTTCATTGTCTATCATGGGTATTTCAACTTATTCTTTAATTTTCAATTATCATTACCCGCGCTGGTCACGTAACAACAGAGAGGGCTATTCTGTTGACCGATCGGGATTTGTTTTATGCAAACGGGCAAATTGATTACGGATGGAAAGAAATAAGGGACATTGCCGTCCATAGTCCGTTATCCCTAAGAAGAAGGTCAGTCCTCCGATAAGGAAGAACCAGGAACCTCCTATTATCTGGAATACAAAGAGAACCAACATCATTCCCGAAATGATGAATGCGATCCATCGATGAAGCGAGATGGCATTTTGGGGGAACCGCAGGTATTGACTATGCATTCTTTGCTTCTTTCCTTGTGGAAATCTTTAAGGGAAGATAGAGCGGACAGATCGCCATGGTGCTTGTCACGAGGAAAATGGCGGTGACGACGCCGAGTATAAGCGCTGTGGTGCCGGAAATCTGGTTTGTGAAGTATAGGACTGCAATCGCAAGTGCACCAAGAACGCGTGCCCCGCGGTCAAAAGAACCCATGTTTTGTTTCATAAAAACTCCGTTCTTGATTTGATGAATGATTTATATCCGTACATATTCGATGCGTCAATGAACCAAAGGATTCTTTGACTGCGCCAAGAGTTCGTTCGCTGAGAATCTAGAATTGTGCTGTTAATCCGATGATTGGCAGCAACCCAAAATCAAGCCGTTCGTTTCGTGTGATATTGCCGACAGCATCAGTACGATAAGTGTAGTTCAACACATTCGCCCTATTATAGACATTCCACAGGTCTAAATAGGCGGTCAGTGTGAAAGATCCCAGGACGAATTTTTTATCGATGCGGATATCGAATTTGTGATAGTCTGGATACCGGGCAGAGTTCTGCACTCCATCAATGACGTAAAATGCGCCGTTTTTACTAACGATCCCAATAACCGGCGTATAAGGATTTCCGGAGGCAAATTGCCATTTGAAACCAATCTGCCAGTCGTTTCCCGCTTCCCAGCCTGCAATGATATTGATAATATGCGGACGGTCATATTCGAATACATACGAAGGCAAATTTAATCCATCCCGGCGTTGTGAAATGGAGTAGGAATACGAAGCGCTCCCAACAAAACCGCTTGTATATTTTTTCTGAACCGAGAACTCAATACCCTTCGCGGTTCCGGTACCGGCGTTCGTGAGTATATTGGTGGTATCGTTACCGACCACAACGGACGTAAGGTCCTTTTGATAGATCTCAACGGTGGCTCGAAGATCGTCTTGAGCAAGATATTCCAACCCCACAATCGCGTGTGTTGCTCGACTGCTCTTGAGCAGTTGGTTTGCCGGATCGAGTGCGATCTGATAGGCCGCTGGCGTCTGATAAAATGAGCCGTACGAGGCATTGATCGAAAACTTTTCGGATAAATAATAGCTCACACCCAACCGGGGGCTCAACGTCGCTTCATGCGTAAATGAAAATGCATCATAGCGCACACCGGTGGTCAAGGACAAATTGGGCATTGGTTTCCATGTGTCCTGCAGAAACAGAGCGGTCTTATTGCTTACTGCAGGAAAATATGCGATGGAATTCGCCGGAATAATCTCGCCGCGACGCGTGGTATCAGCCGGTTGCCATGAGGTATGACGTGAATCTATCCATTGGACTTGAAACCCTGTTTTTATTTCAATGGTTGGCGATACGTGCAGAACGGTTTCATTCTTCAAGCTGTAGTTATTCTCGCGTATTTCTTCACCGCTGAGTGATGGATCGGCGGCTGTTCCTTGAAGTGTATTCCAGCCATTTCCGGCAAAGGAGAATGTGGTAAGTGAATAGAGCTTGGGGGATATCAGAAATTGCCAATTGATGCCCGATGCCGATCCATAATCATCCCGGTTCACGTTGGTGAATTTCGACAGAGCGGCTGATTCTTTTGTCGCACCGGTTCGCGTGATCTTATCCAAATAGTAAAATCCGATAAGGCTCACGCGGTTTCTTGTGTCAAGATCGTATGTCACCTTGCCGACAAAGTCGTAGTATTGCGGGGCTGCAGGTTTATTCATAAGCGAAGTGAGAAGATCGAAAAATCCTCTCCGGGCAGAAAACACCATCGAACCTCCGCCTATGATCGGACCATCAACGAGTGCCCCAAATCCGGCAAGGTTGGCATTCAGGTCGACATTGGTCAATTCCTTGTTCCCATCCACCAAGCTCATCTCAAACACGGAAGACATCTTGTCACCGTACATCACCGGAAATCCGCCGGTCAGAAAATCTACGGAACGGAGTAATGAGGGATTGATGATGCTGATAATTCCCATAGATTCACCGGTCCTGGCAAAGTGAATCGGATTGTAGATCTCGATATGGTCGAGAAGGGTCAGGTTCTCATCCGGACTCCCGCCCCGAACGATCAGTTGGGCGCTTTTGCCGCCCGCCGTGGCGACACCGGGGAGTGACTGCATGACGCGAAAGATATCCTCCGCCGAACCGGGTGATCTTCGAATTTCCTGCGAAGTCAGTGACCGTATACTGACCGTATTCTCAAGGGGTTTCTGAAAATAGCCACCATTCACAGAAACTTCTCCTACTTGAACTTCGGAGGGTTGTAATTCTACCTGCACAGTCGTATTGCGTGACTGAACAACAATGATATCGGTGAGTGAAAATGTTCGATATCCAACATAGGAGACTCGAACCTGATATGATCCTGGCTCAATATCCCGGAGAGTAAAATGACCGCGTTCATCTGATGCGGCCCCATACGATGTCCCGAGTAATGAAATGGAGGCAGCAGGAAGCGGCTGATGCGTTGACGCATCTCGGATTTCTCCGGAGATGACTCCCGCTTTCTCTTCTGCTCCAAGTGATACGGAGAACAAGATGATGAATAAATATATGAAATGAAGGAACCTGAACATGTTATTCATCATTCGATATCCTTAATGGGGGAAGGGTTCACCATACCTATAGGATGCATAGGTTCCTCAAACGATTCTGCAGAACAGCGTAACACAACAAATGACTTCTCTTTTTGCCCATGACTTCTTAACGCCGGATCAGTCCGGCGGACAAGAATGTCTTATCGATGTTCGGGACTCTGGGAAGGTTTGTATACTCTGGCAGAGAGGCTGTGTTTCCGGAGCCTGTCCGGAATCAAGAAATGGGTATATCAGAACATGGGAAGATGCAAAGGTGCCGCCAGAAATAACCGCAGTGATCTGCCAAAATGAAGGGGACGAATGAACAATCTAAAAAAATAAACAAACGTACTCACAAGTTATTCGATCTGGACCTCCCTGTTTACTATTTCTGAGTTGCAAAGACGCGGACCGGTAAGACCATGCAATTCATTGCTCCGAATTGCAAACGCCGTTGAATGGCATACGCCGTTTCGTTGTGCAGTATCCTCTGGTACCATTTCTCACGCTCGAAAACCAGTTTGCCGGCAAAGAAGATCGAACGCGGACATTCCTTGGCTATCTGAGCCGAAAGTTTTTCCAATTCATCCATGACATCTGTGCCTTCGGCAATGCGGTACACGGAACCATATCCAAGCTGGTTTGCAAGCTTCACATATTTCGCTAAATGTTCTTGCTGGTTCTTTATCAATTCATCCAGTTCGCTCTTCCCCTTGAGCGTACTCGCATCGACATTGACCACGGAAACGAAGATGACGTTCTTAAATTGATTTGGAAACAGCCGCGGGATGGACAGAAGCGTATGAATTCCAAATCCGCTGTACTCTTTTACCATCAGGACCGCAGTACTTGCTTTCGATTCAAACGCGACGGTCCTGGGAAAATCCAGCCCGGGGATGTCGGTCAGGATATCATCCAGCCGTTTGAGTTGATCGTTGACTTTGCTATAGTGCCGTTTTACTTTCATACAGAGAACAATAAAGCATGCAGTGATCACCAGGGTGATCCATCCGCCGATGGCAAATTTTTCATAGACATTGACGACAAGTATAGAAAAGCACAGGACAAGTCCGATCAGGTGGATCATGATATGTTTGGTCCAATCGGCAAACTGTGCTCTGTGTTTGATCCAGTATCGTACCATACCCAACTGTGACAGCGAAAACGTGAGAAACACATTGATGGAGTACATTAAAACAAGTGTCGTGGTATCGCCTCTCGTCAGCAGCAAAATGCCAATAGCTGCACCTGCGATGATTATGACGCCATTTTGCATGGTTAACCGCTCTGAAAGTGACGCAAAACGGCGCGGCAGCCATGAATCGACCGCCATATTTGCCATCACCCGCGGCCCGTCTATAAATCCGGCTTGTGCTGCCACAAAAAGCAAGGCTGCTTCCGAGCCGAGTGTAATGACGACAAACAACCAGCCTGCAGGAATGCCCTGAATAATCCAATCACCGGCGAAGTTATTGAGCAGGACTGCATTCATCGTCTTTCCGGGCACCGGGGTTACATGATAGAGCAAATAGCAGATCATAATACCTGCGGCAGTTATCGCTAATGAAATGGCCATATACAGCATGGTTTTTTTTGCAGTCTCGATCTTTGGCTCGCGCATTATCTGGATGCCGTTCGAAACTGCTTCAATTCCCGTGTACGTTCCTGCTCCCATCGAATATGCACGGGCAAAGATCCCCAGCATTCCAGCCAACCCGAGTGCGGCCAAACCGTTTGAGAAGCCGTTGTGCATCTCACCGACAACCCGGCTTGTTTCCGCAATATGGGATCCGATCCCTCCGAATATGAGTATAACATGTGTTGCCAGGAAGACGAGAAAGATCGGCAGCAGCACCGTCACTGATTCCTTAATTCCGCGCAAATTCAAAATCATCAGGAGAACAATAACGGATGCGACCACCATGAGCTTGTACTGATGCCATCCAGGCGGAAGAACGCTAAACACCTGGTCTGCCCCGCTTGCGATGGAAACGGAAATGGTAAGGACATAATCGACTAACAGAGCCGAACCGGAAATGACGCCGAAATGGGGGCCCAGGAGCCTGCTTGCCACAATATATCCGCCGCCGCCGGACGGAAAATGTTCAATGATCCTGGAATAGGAATAAGAAATTATGAAAACAGTAAATCCGGTTGCCAGAGCAAGCGCAACCGCAAGGTAGGTATGTTGTCCTAAGGCCCGAAACGATTCATCAGGCCCGTAAGCGGATGAAGACAATCCGTCGGCTCCTAATCCAACCCACGCAAGGAATGCGATAAGAGATATGCGGTGAAATACACCCGGATCTTTTATACTTCGAGGAGCCCCGAGAATGGCGTGTTTGATTTTTTCAGTTATTCGTCCTTCTAAATCATTACCAAGAGGTAGTGGGTCGCTTTCTATCGATTCACGAGTACTGCTTGATTCCATATCATTCCAATTTGTGAGACAAATGAATTCCATTAATAAAGTACTGAGTATTCTTTCGGAGAAACAGCATTTCACGAAGGAATCACTTACACCCAGCGATAAATCTTCTGATTTCCGTGCGAATTTTGCCGCATCCGAAAATTTTTATATTTTCTTTATACGGTTTACGATCTTTCATATATAAAAATATATTTATAGAACTTGTCCCCTTCTTTATACCCTCTTCATTGCTTTCTTTTGCCCGCTTTCACAACTTTAGACCGGTTATTATCTGAGCTGATCGGTAGAATCGATGGAGTAAAAGAATGTTTCTTAAACAATTACGCACGGCATCCATTACTATCTTGATAATGTCTATTGTTACCGGAATACTCTATCCCGTTATCATCACCGGGCTGGCGCAATTGCTCTTTCCCCACAAGGCAAATGGAAACTTTATCGTTCACCAGGGGAAAATTATCGGGTCTGAATTAATCGGCCAGCAATTTCAAAGTCCGAAATATTTCTGGAGCCGGCTTTCTGCAACAGCCCTGTTTGCTTATAATGCCGGAGCATCATCTGGTTCGAACTATGGGCCTCTTTCGCCGGCATTGCAGAGCATGGTTTCCGAAAGAATCCACAATCTAAAGGAACTGGATACGCTGAACGACCAGCCGATTCCTGTCGATCTGGTTACTGCCTCTGCCAGCGGACTTGATCCGCATATCAGTATCGCAGCGGCTCAGTATCAGGCAGAGAGAGTTGCCCTTACACGCGGAATGAAAGGACAGCAAATCCAGTCTTTGATCGCTCGCTGCACAGAAGGACGGACGCTGGGAGTTTTAGGAGAACCGCGTGTGAATGTGTTGAGACTCAATTATGCGCTGGATGAATTGCAGCATCAATCGATCAGATGATCAATATGGACGACCTCATCTATATTGCCATTGTCATCCTGTTCTTTGCCGCCTCTTATGGATTGGTGATGCTCTGCGATGTATTGGATGAAAACAAATCGCGAGGCGTTCAATGAACTGGTTATATTGCATCACGGGAGTCATTGCTTTTGCTCTTCTGATATACCTCTTTATCGCCTTACTGAAACCGGAGAAGTTCGAATGACCGCGAACGGAATTATTCAAATTTTCCTGTTTCTTTTCGTCCTGCTCCTGGCCGTCAAACCGCTCGGTTCATTTATGACGAGAGTCTTTCAACGCGAAAAGACATTTCTTGATCCCTTCCTCGGGCCGTTGGAACGGCTCATTTACCGTCTTTCGGGCGTCAATCCGGAGGAGGAGATGGATTGGAAGCAGAACGCTCTCGCAATGCTCCTCTTTAATTTTCTTGGTTTGATCGTGGTGTACTCATTGCAGCGATTACAGCAGTTTCTGCCGTTGAACCCGCAGGGGGTGGGTGGTGTATCTCCAGATTTATCGTTTAATACCGCCGTCAGTTTTGCCTCCAATACGAATTGGCAGGCGTATGGCGGAGAAACGACGATGAGTTATCTGACCCAAATGCTTGCGTTGACGGTTCAAAATTTTTTATCGGCAGCCACCGGGATTGCACTCCTGATCCTTATTATTCGCGGAATAGCCCGTCATTCGTCAAAAACCCTTGGTAACTTTTGGGTGGATATGACGCGATGCATGCTGTATGTTCTTCTTCCACTTTCGATGGTTCTTGCACTGTTTCTCGTTTCTCAAGGTGTAGTGCAGAATTTCTCACCATATGCGACGGTTTCTCTCCTTGAACCGACAAAAGACACATCCGGGAGTATCGTGACTGAACAAGTTATCGCCATGGGGCCTGCCGCGTCACAAATTGCAATCAAGCAGCTTGGTACAAATGGAGGAGGTTTTTTTAATGTGAATTCCGCTCATCCGTTTGAGAATCCGACACCACTTTCGAATTATTTCGAAATGCTTGCCATAGTATTAATTGCCGCGGCACTCTGTTATACCTATGGCGCAATGGTAAAAGATACTCGGCAGGGATGGGCTCTTATAGCTGCGATGCTGATCATGTTCATACCGGCAGTGTTCAGCATGTATTTCGCTGAAATGAATGGAAATCCGAAATTACCCGTATCCGCAATAAACCGGCAGACATCAAACACTAATCCAGGCGGAAACATGGAGGGAAAGGAGGACCGTTTTGGAATAGCCAATTCTGCATTATGGACAGTTGCCACAACGTCGGCTTCGAACGGATCGGTAAATGCCATGCATGATTCCTACACTCCGCTTGGAGGATTGGTTGCACTTCTTATGATGCATTTAGGTGAAGTGGTATTTGGAGGTGTTGGTTCAGGTCTTTATGGAATGCTCGTTTTTGTTATCGTCGCCGTGTTTGTTGCCGGATTACTGGTCGGTCGCACGCCGGAGTACCTCGGGCATAAGATTGAAGCTTATGAAATGAAGATGGCCTCTCTGCTGATACTTATTATGCCGTTAACCGTTCTTTTTTTTACTGCACTTGCGGTCGTGACCACTGCCGGGAAGTCGGCGGTATTAAATTCCGGGCCGCATGGGTTCAGTGAAATACTCTATGCATTTACATCTCAAGGGAATAATAACGGAAGCGCATTTGCTGGAATCAGCGTCAACAATCCATTCTATAACCTGGCCGGAGGAATTGCGATGTTGATCGGCCGGTACTGGCTTGCCGTGCCAACGCTTGCTCTTGCCGGATCGCTCGCACGGAAAAAATTCATTCCTGCTTCCGAGGGCACCTTACCGACTCATACGCCATTATTTATCTTTTGGCTGGTCGCAATTGTTCTCATTGTCGGCGCGCTGAATTTTTTACCGGCGTTAGCACTCGGACCTGTCGTAGAACATCTGCTGATGATTCAATAACGAAAGAGAATATGAGTTCTTCATCCTCAAAAGAATTGAAGCGGCCTCTCGGATTCACGGGAACTATTTTCCGACGCGCTCTCCTGGAATCATTGACGAAACTCAATCCCAGGCTGATGGTGCGAAATCCGGTCATGTTCGTTGTGGAAGCAGGCAGTGTTATTACGACCGCTCTCTGGTTCCAGGCACTCTTGGGGTCAGGAGAGGCACCGGCGTGGTTTATCGGCAGCGTTTCCGGCTGGCTCTGGCTGACGGTTCTCTTTGCAAATTTCTCCGAAGCACTGGCGGAAGGACGCGGGAAAGCGCAGGCCGATGCGCTGCGTAAAGCTCGTCGTGATATGCCGGCCAAGTTATTGAGTGAACCGAAATCTCGTTCACCGTTCACAACAGTCTCCTCCACGATTTTGAAGAAGGGAGATGTCTTCCTTGCAGAAGCCGGCGATATTGTCGCTTCCGACGGCGAGGTCCTGGAAGGTATTGCGTCGGTAGACGAAAGTGCTATTACCGGGGAAAGTGCACCGGTGATCCGTGAATCGGGCGGAGACCGCAGCGCTGTAACGGGCGGAACACGCGTACTCTCCGACTGGTTGATCATTCGTGTCACGGTAGAGGCAGGCGGCGGGTTCCTCGACCGGATGATTCATATGATCGAAGGGGCGAAGCGTCAAAAAACTCCGAATGAAATTGCATTGAATATTCTCCTTTCGGCATTTACGATCATCTTCATCGGCGTGTGCCTCTCATTGCTTCCATTCTCTCTCTATAGCATAGAAGCTGCAGGGCAGGGGAGCCCGGTGACAGTAACCGTTTTAATTGCACTGCTGGTCTGTCTCATCCCCACGACCATAGGCGGATTGCTTTCTGCAATCGGCATTGCGGGGATGGACCGGATGATACGGCACAATGTTATTGCCACATCCGGACGGGCCATCGAAGCCGCCGGTGATGTGGATGTCTTGCTCCTCGATAAAACGGGGACGATTACACTGGGAAACCGCATGGCAACGGAATTTACTCCGGCGCCCGGCATTTCCAGAGAACGGCTTGCCGATGCGGCGCAGCTTGCTTCTCTTGCCGATGAAACACCGGAAGGAAGGTCTATCGTTATTCTGGCGAAAGAGAAATACGGCTTACGCGGGCGCGATGTGCATGATATTCATGCACATTTTGTTCCGTTTAGTGCACAGACCCGGATGAGCGGCGCCGATATTCAGCCCGAAGGGAAAAACGGCTCGAGGATTATCCGCAAGGGAGCAGCGGATGCAATACGGATGTACGTTGAAGAAACCGGCGGAACGTTTCCAGGAGCGATACATCAAATTGTGCAGGAGATCAGTCGTCTGGGAGCAACACCTCTCGTCGTCGTCGAGAATCAGGAGGTGCTCGGTGTTATTCATTTAAAAGATATTGTGAAAGGCGGCATTAAAGCACGATTTGCTCATCTCCGTAAAATGGGAATTAAAACGGTGATGATCACCGGCGACAACAAACTGACGGCGACTGCTATTGCAGCTGAAGCGGGCGTCGATGATTTTCTTGCGGAAGCAAAACCGGAAGATAAATTGAAACTTATCCGCGAGTACCAGAAAGGCGGACGCCTGGTGGCAATGACCGGCGACGGAACGAATGATGCACCTGCGCTTGCCCAGGCGGATGTTGCTGTTGCGATGAACACCGGAACACAGTCTGCACGGGAAGCGGCGAACATGGTCGACCTGGACAGCAATCCAACGAAACTCCTGGAAATTGTCGAGATCGGCAAGCAGCTTCTGATGACGCGCGGTACGCTCACCACGTTCAGTATCGCAAATGACGTCGCGAAATACTTCGCCATTATCCCGGCTGCGTTTACGACAACGTATCCGGTCCTTAAAATTTTAAATGTCATGAATCTGGCATCTCCTGAAAGTGCCATTCTTTCTGCCGTTATATTCAATGCGCTCATCATTGTCGCTCTCATACCGCTTGCGCTCAAGGGAGTGGGATACCGGGCGATGAGTGCAGCCCAGCTGCTGCGGAGACATCTGCTCATATACGGTGTCGGCGGAGTGATCGCGCCGTTTATTGGAATAAAACTTATTGATATGCTGATGGGCGCATTGAAGCTGGTATAATTCTATTCTCCAGGAGTATGAGCCGTGGGAACAAGTCAACCGGGAGATTTGAATCGATCGCGATTCACTGCGTTGCTGGTGTTGTTGGGAATACTTATCGGGTTCCTGTTTGGATTTCTTGTTCACGACGTTCTCGTCGACCATAGTCCGACGACAAGAGACGTAAAAAGCTGGTATCCGCGATAAATGGTATAAATATGAAAATGTATGAACCTAAAGGAATCGTATGAAAAAGAAATTACAACATTCGCCCGACGAGACGGCAAACGGCAGGTATGTCATTATTAAAATTCCGCGTGAATCGATCCAACAGAGCCCCATGTCATATTTTCTTGCAGACGGTCCGTTGGAAAATTTCCGCAGAGCCGTATGGCTTGTGCTCTGTATCTGTTCTTTGCTGCTGGGGGTGATTTTAGGTGTTGTTTTTCATAACAACCTTTTAAAAGAGGATACCGATAAACCAATCTGGAAAAGCACGACACTGACCGTCCCCGGCAATCGTTAGTTTATGGTTCAACGATGA
>RPQN01000075.1 GCA_003819715.1 Ignavibacteriota bacterium
TGAAGGATCTGTTCTTCCAGCACATGGCGCCGTTCGGACGACGACGGCAGGCTTTCATATTCCCGTAATAAATCGATGACATCATGCGCGCCGTCGACGATATTTTCGTACACCGATTTTGTCTGGTCGAGCTGGAAATCCTGGGGAAGATATCCCACCACGATATCCCGCCGGCGTGAGATCGATCCGGAATCCTGCTGCAGTTCGCCGGCAATTATTTTAAGCAGTGTCGATTTGCCCGAACCATTATTGCCGATGAGCCCGATCCGGTCCGACTGATGGATGTTCAGCGAAGCGTTCTTCAGCACGACCTGCGGCCCGTATCGGATGGCTAAATCCTGCGAGGCAAGTATAATGGGACTGATCGTTTTAGACATAGTGCTTATGAAGTATATAACAATATTTCAAGAGCTGCAAAACCAGGAAATGAGTCGGCAGCCAAACGCTCAATTATATTATTTTCGGAACTGGAGCCATGGTTAACGTCGCTGAGGCACGCATAAAATTCGACCGGGTGAAGCGACTTGGCGGCACCCACCGAAAGATTGTTTCCTTTAGCATTGTTTGCTCATGTCCATCGCTTGGCGCCATTGTTCAGAAGTAAAGAAGCAGTGCAAACAGATGCCACTGCAATATCTGTTCCGGCTTTCGAGATAATCGAAGCTGAAGAGAGTAAAACTGAAACTTCAGACCGACTCCCTGAAACGACACTCTTCGCACGGACTATTTTAACTCTTGAAGATAAAAAAATAAATATCTACATTTTCATCAAGTGATTCTCGCCTACCCGACAAGTCTCTTGGCAATAATCTAGATTGACTCGTATACCGGGCCCGCCTTATTACTCCAGAACTACGAGAATCAGGGAAGTGCCATTATCTTGATCTAACAATGAAACCAATAGTGAAGCACTGCGGGGTGAACTGTTTTCTGTGCTGTCGCAGGAAGCGCCGCGAAAGATTTACAACTCTCATACCTCCCATAAATAAAAAGAATAAAAATGTAATGCTGCTTTTTTACAACTGATTGCTGTCCTGCGCTTCATAAACATGCGCACAGGTCAAACAAGGAGAATATTATGCGATCGAGCCTGGCATTCATAATAACTCTACTGATCAATATCAGTTTTATCTCGGCCCAAAACAACTCACCAATTATTAAACATCAAGAATTCCAAGCATGCCGAACCATTTTTCGTGACCACACGACGATATCACGACTGTCCAAAACCACCAATAGTACCACTGCCTTTGGAAATGATTCGCTGGTTGGGAAAATCGCGGTCTCAATATTTTTTGTCCAATCGAACGGTTCAATGGATCAAAAACGATATGAATGGACGACCATGGATGAGGACAGTGTCATCGCCGGTGCAATGCGTGCAATGGACCTGTGGATTCAACGAGGCGCCTTATACGGTAAAAACATCAGCTTTGTCTATAATGTGATTCGACATGATAATCCAGTGACGCAACAACCATACGAGCCGATTTTGCGGTCGTCAGAAGACTGCGGCCTTTCTATAAGTGCGATCATGCACAATGCCGGATTCACAGAAGGCACAGTTACAGATCAAGTGAACCGTTTCGATGACAGCATCAGAACGAAGTGTGGTGCTGATTGGGCAGTCTCTACTTTTGTGGTTTATAATCCATCAGGGGCTCCAGCTCGATTCACCGATGGGTCAATGAATTTTGCCATGTGGGGCGGACCGTACTGTGTTATTCTTTTCTCCAGTTCATTCGGCGGAGGTATCGGCGGAACCTTCGCCCATGAGTTTGGACATCTCTTTTGGGCGAGGGATGAATATGACGGAAGCGATGAGGACAAATTGCCCAGGGCCTTCGGCCCTCGACCGAATCTGGCAAACGGGAACATGCAGGATTATTCAACGCCCGTCGTTCCATGTATTATGAATGGTCATGTGGATCACTTATGTTCATACACGGCAGCGCATGTCGGTTGGATCATTTCTCCCCACTTCACGACTTTTACCACCGACCCCGCCGGTCCCGATCTATCATTTTTAGAGAAGATGTGGTCTGCACCCTTAAGTCTTCCCTACGCGTACGGCGAGAATATCTCGATCGCTTTTGCGCGCCGGATACTGATCGATGGAGTCATCCATCGGTTCGATCATTGGCAGGATGGTGATACGGCAGTTGTAAAATCATTCACGAACAGTACTTCTTCTCGATCTTCCTGGAGCGGCTCTTATGTGAATACAGGCGAAATCTTCCCATACCAGGTCCATCGTTCCGGAACCAATGGTCCGACCAGCAACACGATACGCCAGATTGCCGAAGCACCGGACGGAAGCGTCTGGGTCGTCGGACCCGGGGGTGCCGCCCGGCTCAAAGAGAGAACTTGGGAGCAGTTCACGCAGCAATCCGGCTTTCCGACATCGTACGGATGGTCGATTGCGTTGGCGCCTGATAGTTCGGTCTGGGCCGGTGGATTTATGATGCCTCTCATGAGATTCAAAGGGAACACATGGCAACCCATGAGCGGTGTCCCCTTGAATGGCGTTGGCGTTACCAGCATCACTTTTGATCATGAGGGGAATCCATGGATTGTTCTTTTAAGTGAAGGGGTCGCAAGATATAGGGATGGCAGATGGGATTTTTGGGATTCGAAAACAAGTTTTCCGGAACGGGAAGTCAGATATATTGTCTGTGATAATCAAAACCGTATCTGGGTGAGCGCCGGTTTTGATCAAAGAATTGCCGCGGTCAGCTGCTGGAAAGATAGTGCGTGGACGCACTTTACCTCCATCGACGGGCAACCTTTGATTGTGTACGCTCCTGAATTGATGCTTGATCCTGCTGGAACAGTATGGTTCAATGCGGCAGTCAGGGAGCAGGGATTTCAACAGGACTATGTCTTCCGCTCTGATGGTGAAACCTTGAGAAAAGCCCAGGACCAGGAACTCCCTCCTTGGATTGACCAAAACATTCCTGCAAGGTTTACTCCACAACAAATCGATCCGCGAGGCCACTGGTGGGGGAGAGTAAACACAAGTAGCGGCAACCGGTTTGCGAGATACGATGGATACCACTACACATTCTACGACCAGTACGATGATTTGCTCCCATCCCGAGATATTTCATGCATCTTCTTTGGAGCGAATGGCACCGGATATTTTGGCTTTCTGGGGAATGGTTTTGCAGCAAGAGAATCACTGGTGAAAAGATTCATCACCGCATCATGTTCAAGTGTAGATTTTGGGGATGGCTTCCTGGGGAGTTCGAAGACGGTTGTGATGGTGCTCAAAAATATCACCGATCGTCAGCAGCAGATTAAAAGAATATTTCTGGACAGCTCATGCACAACAACATCGCTCACTCCCGGAAATGTACTCATGCCTCAGGACAGCCTCTCATTCACCGTTACATTCAATCCTGCGATCTCCGGGCAATTTTCAAGTGTCTTCGTCGTTCAATCGGACAGCGATTACGCTCGTTTAAGTTTAAGTGGACGCAGGAGCCCCGCTGCAGGCGCCCCTCCGACTGTCACGCTTGTGTTGCCATTTGACGGTGCGAGGGACATCGAGTACAATACAACACTCAGGTGGAATTCCGCATCTGGTGCAACGAAATATCGGCTGCAGGTTTCTTTGACGCCGGTATTCTCCACGACGGTGATGAATGATTCGACCATCACAGATACCTCGAAGACCATCGGTCCATTGCAAAACAACACCACGTACTACTGGAGGGTCATCCCATCCAATGCCGCCGGCACAGGCCCCGCTTCAAATATCAGACGCTTCACGACGATGACGGTCATTCCTCAGATTCCGCTGCTCGCTGCGCCGGCGGACAGTGCGAGGAATTTACCCCTGAGCATCGCCCTCACCTGGAATGTCGTTGCCGGAGCGGCTTCATATCGGTTACAAATGTCAACATCGTCCAACTTTTCAATTCTGATTCTGGATGATTCGACTCTGACCACACCATCACGACAGGTCGAGCAGCTCTTGAACAATGCAACGTACTACTGGCGGGTGTGTGCAAAGAATGATGGAGGGACAAGCCTCTGGTCATCGGTAAGAAACTTTTCGACGATTGTGACGGCACCTCAGGCACCGTCGCTTGCAGCGCCGGCTGACAGTTCAAGTAATGTCGAGCCAACCACGACTCTCCGTTGGAACGAAGCCGCTGGTGCATTATCGTATCATCTCCAATTAGCCACCTCATTGGATTTTACATCCACCGTCGTCAATGATTCCGTCCTGACGAAAACATCGCGGGCCGTCGGACCACTTTCGTTTGCAACAACATATTACTGGCAAGTCAGGGCAAAGAATGAAGGCGGCTATAGTGTATTCTCTCAGGTGAGGCAATTCAGCACCATCCGGACAACATCGACGGAACAATTGGATATTGGTATTCCCGAAGAATTTACGTTAAAGCAGAACTATCCCAACCCTTTCAATCCGAGTACAACGTTACGGTACGGATTACCCACACGAAGTTCTGTGAGGCTCGTAATCTATAATGTGCTTGGTCAGATTATTGATGAACTCGTCGATGCGGAACAGGAAGCAGGATATAAATCTGCAGTCTGGAATGCAATCGTAACGTCGGGATTGTATTTCTACAGGTTGGAAGCCGTATCAACCGATAACCCGGCAAGACGATTTGTTGAGACGAAGAAGATGCTGCTATTGCGTTAACAGCGTACTCTTGCGCCCCAGCCACTTACTGGAGCTTCTTATTGACATAAGAGCTATAAGAACAAGAATCAGAGATTCTATCAGACATAATTTATATAGAGCATATTGCAATATTTGCAAAAAAAAACGAGTTAGCACCATGTACTAACTCGTGATATCTCTTGAGCGGGAGACGGGGATCGAACCCGCGACGTCCAGCTTGGGAAGCTGGCATTCTACCGCTGAATTACTCCCGCATTGAAAAAATCCCTTGTTTTCAGGGTTTTTCTTGAATCTTTTTTGTTCTATTCAACAAATGTGCAGCAATAACTTCTGATTATGCTGTTTTTATCACCTGGAAAGATACTAATCGGATAGACAAAAAACAAATCCGCTGTTTGCAGCTGTCTGACGGGATTTTGTCGGCCCTGACTCAGAAAATCACTCCAGAAGCAATCGTTCGCGTAATATTTTCAGTCCGCCGGATGAGAGGTGTCTTGTTCGGCAGCGAACAGTATATCTTTTGCTTCTTTCACTTCAGAAAATATCTTGAATATTTCGTTATGGTGTTTGACGATCTGTTCGGCTGACAATACGTCGCTATCGGTCGTACTGTGACCATCACTCGCCGAGTCAATTCTGTAACCAAGACTATACGCCCTTCGGATGGTGGTATCGACACAACCTTCTGTAACCAATCCGCAGATGACCAGGTGATTTATTGCTAATTTCTTTAAAGTTTGTTCAAGAGGTGTGTCTTGAAAAGAATCAGAATATTTTTTCTCGATAACATAATCATTATTTGCAGGACGAATTGATGGATGAATCTCCCAGCCAGGCGATCCTTTTTTAAATGGGCTTTTGTCCCTGCCGCAGTGCTGGAGATAGACTATGGTTATATTTTCCGATCTTGCTTTTTGAATCAGGTTCTGAATGTTTCTGAGTAAGGAATCACTCTTGTACAATGGGCGACTTAAATTGAACATTCCCAGTTGAACATCAATAATCAGCAAACACTTTTTTGAGGTCATCAAAATATTTCACCTTTAATTTTTGCCGTCTCAAGGACCGGCTCCGGGAGAATTTATGCTCGTACTGTGAAAAATCACATCTTCAGCGCTGCGAGAGCTTTTTCGCAATCCTCCTGTTTTACGTAGAGAACAACGCCGTACCCCCCCTTGATATCGGCTATGCCGCTGGATTCGAGAAGATGAATTCCTGCTTGAAACACTTTCTCATGGACACGCGCACATTCTCCCGACTCGTCATCATAGCCCTTCACGATCAGGGCAGCGTGGGGCCATCTAACTTCAGCCCCGATTTTTCCGCTCCCTTTTTTAACTTTGAACTATCATCGGGAAAAACAGAAAACCGGGTACGCCCGGGAACCGCAGGAACCGCTTTGAACGCAAGCAGGTTCACACCGGCGCCGGCAAACACCGAAAGCAGTCTAAATCCCTCCCCCGCATCACCATCAACGGTTATATTGTAGTAATCAATTTTTTTTATTTCCAAAGCCATTGTAGCTTCCTTTAATCTCTTTTCGTAGGAAGTATTTTTAATATTCGATTTTATGTGAAATTGAGTTCTATCCGTTAGATTGTTCACCCCGCCTCTTCATAGCGGGGAGCCCCTCATGAAGCTGCGCATATTATTTTATTTCCCATGAAGAATCTTTGAGTTCGATTATATGCATTTCCTTCAAAGTACTTTCACCATTACGGTTAAATATATTTTTATTAAAATTCAGCGAGCGGTTACTTACCCACATCGGATCTGATGGCCCCCAATCACTTGGTTTTATCGAAAACACTAATTTCAAAGTATCCGACTCAATCTGCCAAACATTTAATTCATTGGGATTATAATGGGCTTCCAAATCAAGCGAGGCAGTGACAAGAAATTTATTGTCCGGTGATAATCGGGGCTCGTTGTTTATAAAATATTCATTCCCGTTTGCCCCGTTTATTAAAAGAACCTGGGAACCTTCATAATATTGAACAGCGAAAACAAAGAACGGCAGACCGGGCAATTTATTTTTGTAAGAATACGATATATAATTCCCGCCTTCTTCTTTATTATCCACCAGCATTTTAATAGTACCGCTCTTTAGTTTTATATAGGACGTATCCGATTGTTTCCAGACTTCCTTTTCATAACCTGCTGCTGCGCTTCCTTGAATTGTGTTATGGTCGATATTCCCGGTCTGACAACCGGGCAACAAGAATATTAACCATAAAATATTTAGCGCTTGTTTTTTCATGTGTTGCCTAACGGACCGGCTCCCGACAGATTGAGGCGGAGCCAAGTCCCTTTGGGATCCTTCGCCAGATCCCTTCGTCGAGTTCCTAGTGAGAACGCGCGCCGTAATGTTCCACGTAAAATTTATCAGTCAAATAGTTGTTTCGCCACATGGAATTAATCCTGTCAAGAATCAGCCCTTCGCCGAACCCAAGAGCATAGAAACATTCCCGCTGATGTTCACTCAATTGCCATTGCGTCATTCGATTTAACTGGTTTTTGTAGAGTGCCCGATGGTACAATTTGAACGGAACAAAGTCGGGAAGTGCTGAGACTTCTTTTGACGGTGTATAGTCGTCGAGGTGTTCCAGGAACTTGTATTCTGTATAACGGGCAATACCTTCCTGCCAGATCTGGAATGAAAAATAGCGGTAATCAGACGGCTTCAGAAGCTGCTGCAATCGTTTTCGTTCTGAGAGATATACTTTATAGTTCACCTCAAACGAATCCGTGCCGATCGCCGACAGTGACCGGGAGAGCGCCTGAGTATAGTTCCTGTATTGGACTGCAATGGTGCTGTCTGTGTACGGAAAAGGATAATTGAGCATCCACATCCCCGTTTTGTCTCCGCCGGAAAGGTCAAGCTGGTTCACCGCTTCATAATAACCCGGGCTTGAATAGACATACTGATGAAAATGTTCATGGAGGATCGTCACAATCCATTCCGACGTACTTCGTCCCGTATTTTCCGGCGTGCCGACAACAATGGTGTTTACTCCGTTCACTGCGGGAAATGTCGCTAAAAAATATTTGCTGAACACGGTCTTCCTGAAGTAGACCGGAGAGCAGAGAATTGAATCGTACCCCAGGGATGTAAAATCCTTTGAGGGTGAAGGATGGTTGATGAGAAATTCAATGCTATCCGTCACAAGAATGATGGCGAATGGTGCTTTGCTCATACCGCCCCATATGCTGTCACTATAAAGCTTCGAAATATTGACCGCCTCTCTTATCCTTATTCTATCCTCCATTCTCATTTCCGGATTTTGCTGGCTGTGACATGGAATGACTAAAGCGATGAAAAGAGATACGCTCATAAAGAGTTTCATTGATACCTTCATATTTTCATTTCCCTCTGATGGTGACAGCGATGACGAATAGTTCAGGGCCCCGCTTTCAGTCTAATTTTGCATTATTTTTATTTTCTCAGCGACGGAATTCATTTTTGCCTGCGAGTAACTTTGCTCGCACCGGTTCCAGGTTTCGTTGCCTGCATAGGCCATAATCCCAAGCACGGGAATGAACGAACAAATAATTAATAAGGTTATGGAGACTTTTATTGAAAGAATAAACATAATCAGAATTGAAATTGATCCGCCGCGTAAAATCACATAATCAACAAGAATAAATCTTGATTTCCCGTTTGACCGAATGGTATCTCAATGACTCATCCTTCGTTTTTGGGCGAGCGTTTCAGTGTAATAAATATACCCGATGATAACAGCCGCAATCAGATAGAAACGAAAATCCGCAAATCTGATCGCATGCTGCCATAGAAGGATATACAGCATGATCGCAGAAAAGGTGCAATATATAGCTATTGATTTAAGTTTCATTTCTGGAAGCGTCTTTAGACGAGCAACGATCAACTTCTTCTTATTATATAATTAAATAGTTATGACCACATTTCCTGTTTTTTGTCCTGTTTCGACATATGTTGTCGCCTCGACAATTTGTTCCAGTGGATACCGCCTATCAATGACCGCTTTATACTTGCCCGCCTCGATAAGTTCTTTAAATAATATTATATCTTTTTTACTGTCTTTCGGGACTGGAAATTTTACTTTTTTACTGCTGAAGAATGGAGTGAACAGCGCTAAAAAAATATTCTGCGCTAAAAATCCAAGGTCTGTTGAATAATAGATCCCTCCTGGTTTTAACAATTTTTTGCAGCGGAAAAAGGAGCTTTTACCGACGGCATCAATAACGATGTCATAAATTTTGCCATTTTTCGTAAAATCAACTTTTGTGTAGTCAATAATTTCATCGGCACCCAGTGATTTTACTAATTCCATATTTATGGTATTGCATACTGCGGTAACTTCTGCACCATAATATTTGGCAAGTTGAAGACATGCTGAACCAATAGATCCGGAGGCGCCATTGATCAGGATTTTTTTTGATTTCTGAAAATCTATTTTCCTGATGTAGGTCATGGCCATCATAAGTCCGTCACAGACGGCAGCGGCCTCTTCATAGGAGAAATTGACCGGTTTTGCGGTGATGGAGCCATTTTCGAGCAAACAAATGTATTCCGCATGTGCTCCAAAATTCCCGGCGGTTAATCCGAAAACCTTGTCCCCTTTTTTAAATGTTGTAACATCTTTTCCAATTGATTCAATCTCTCCAGCGAGCTCGCTCCCTAATATCGTTCTTTTGGGCTTCATGAGCCCATTGATCAATCTGATAATAAGCGGATATTCAGGTTTTCGAAATCCGCAGTCGGTTCGATTGACGGTTGTTGCATGAATTTTTATGAGAACCTCGTTGTCCCTGGGCGCAGGCTTTTCTACTTCTTTGAGCGTAAGAACTTCCGGCGGTCCGTATGTTGTATATACAATTGCTTTAATATGAATTTCCTTTCGTCTTTTTTAAAAATGCAATCTGACGGATGGGCGCTGACACCGGAGGCATCTGCCATAAACCTGACTTCGCTGTCTTTGGGAGCCGCGGATCAGGCGGCACTTAATTATACACTTCTCAAATTTAAATTTAAAGTTTTATTGCAACAAAGAGCGCAACGAATGCATGAAAACTTGTATGTGCAATAACGGCTGATTCCAATCCTTGTTTCCAGAACAGCCAGCCCCACGGAAGCGCGACAATGAAAATCGTAAAGAGAGACCACGCCGGATTGGTTATTCCAAACATGACCAATGCCGGAGTGTGTCCGACTGCAAAGAGCATTTGACTGAAAAATATACAGGAATAAATCAGCATATTCCCGGGAGTTCCTGTGCCGCGTTGAAAAATGCGCCAGGCCGACCATACGATAATTGTTAAAAGTCCCCAGCGCATGACCACTTCTTCGAACACACCTCCGATGAGGCGGGTGATCAACGGAACCGTCGAAAGATACGAGATAAAATCGGGAGCCATGAAATACGCTGCGATTGCGCCGGCGAGACCTATGGGAGCACCGTACAGAAATTGGCGTTTCAGGATTTTCCCGAAATCAGTTTTCGACAGAGAAGCATCGGCAAGGGAAGCACGAAAACCGATTCGCGGTGTAAGAAATGCTCCAACCGCGGAAAAAATCGTAGCAGCAATGAAAAACACCATCAATTGAAGAAGAATGAATGTATTCATCGAAAACCGCAGATGCACATTCGGAGGTACAAGTTTTGGTATGGCAGGTATATAAAATAAGATGGCGATGCTGGCGGCAATCCAGACAGTGAAAAAACTGCGGCGGCTGTTCTTCCGCAAGGGGCTGCCGTTTTCAGTATCCGTATGCATGTTATTGTTCATAATTATTCCTGAACTTAGCGCTCAATGTTTTGCTGACGAACCAAAAAATTATAAAATATAACACCAGCCAGATTATAATATCGATCGCTGTACCAACAACAAAGGGATAATCTCTCGTTGGCTGGAATCCGGTTAACCAGTAAACTGTTCTGCTGATGACAAAAGTAAAGACTATCGATAAAATGTTTTTGGTTGTATTGGACATGGTGGTATTCCTCTTATATGCCGCTTATAGGATATGAGCGGCCGATAAAAAATATTGTGCAACGCACGCGACGGCAAGCACGTGACCATCCAGGTCAGGAGAATAGCCAACACGCGAGAATATTATTGCCATTGACTCATCAATTGTCTTGCTTTCGCAGAATCACCCAACATAAAATAACATTGAGCAGCTCTATAATACGCTTGCGAGTATGTAGGATCGCGTTGAATTGCATCTAAAAAATATGGAATCGCTTTCTTGTACGCTTGCTCGCTTTGCATCAGAGTGACACCTATGTTGTACTTCACTATCGGATCTTCCGGTGCATATTCTTCTGCACGTCTCAAGAGAGCCAACGCTTCTGAAAATCTTTGTTCATTGGTGAGGAGTATTCCTAAATTTGTTAAAATTTGATAATCTCCCTCGTCTAAATGCATCATCGTCTCATAGACTTCGATGGTTTTCTTTTTGTTTCCTGCCAGTTGATAGGCGTTTGCCAAATTTCCCCACAACCGTTTATTGGTGGAATCCAGTGAGATATATTTTTGATAGTATTGAATTGCTTTCTCGTATTCGCCCCGCTCCCTATGATAAACAGCCAATACTTCGTATGAATCAAGGTGTGCGTGTTTGCTCCAGAGATGATCATCCTCTAGAATTTTAAATCTTTCTTCTGCTTTACTTTCGTCTGAATTCACACCCACCCAGAGGCCTGTGTGCAAAAGAGAAACGACGCACAGCATCATAAGAATCCGATACCTGAGTGTTCTCTCAACCTCGATTGTTTTCCAGAGAACGACCGCTGCAACTGGTATTCCCAGGCTTATCGGCGCGAGAATATCCCAGTCTCTGCTCATGCCAATCTCACAATTCAAAACAATGATAAACACAATTCCGCAAAGAGCGACCAGGAGTAAGAATCTCGTCTCAATCGCGATAGTAATTCGTTTTCTCCAAATTACAATACCTGAGATTATAAGAAGGACCATTGCAGCAGGATAACTCAACATGAGAAAATTAATGACATCAAGAAGGTGGTAGAGAGAAAAAAAATTATACGCTTGAAATCTATTGAGAGGTAAAGAAAAGGCCACTAGATGATGCCCTGTACCTCCCATAATATTCTTAAGAAGTTCAAAGGGATACTGAGAAAGTTGCAGTAATGCAAAAAATACGGCACCTGTGAGAAACAGGGATGCGCCGATTTCCCCGATCTGCTTTCTCTTTGCGGCATGATATAATAAAGAAGCGAATGCAGGGAGAAATATGAGTGCCCCAAAGTGGAGGATGACGACGACCATGTATACAATCATAGCCCAAACAATCGGAATAGTTCCTTCAAGGTATGCAATCCCCAAAAGAAGAAAAAGGAGAATACCGGCAACACTGGGAGCGTAGTTTTCAACATAACCGAAAAATTGTTGACTTACTCCCGTGCTGAGGAGAAGAAAGAAAAGCATAGACTGTTCCATTCGATCTTTTGCGAAATGTTTCACTAATTTCCACGCTATTATCGCAAAACTAAGACCTGAGAGAATACTCAACCAGCAATATGCATCCCCTGCGGGGTTTGATCGTTTAAGAACAATAAAAAAGTTGGTCAACAGTACTATAAAGAAACCAACCAATGGTTCCCGTTTGAAATTTAAAGCCAATGCGTCGACAGAATCAAGTTTCTGAATTCTTCTCAGGACAAGCTGACCATCACCTAGAAAATAAGACCTCACACGGAAGGACCAGAAGAGTAGTATTAAGCCGCTGAGAGCAGTCAATATGATGACAATTCGAACGATACGATGTTGTTGAGAGAACCATTCAGTACAATGGGATATTATCTTGATAAGAGATTCTTGAATTGCAGGAATGAGAATGAGTAACATCAAGAGTGGGATGACAAGTATAATCTCTAATCTGTAAAATGATAGAAAGTGAAAGCCCCAATTCCAACCTGCGGGATAAAATGCAGTTCCGAAAATTAAAAGGGCAAAAATAAAAACAAAGGAAGCAACTATGTGAGAAAAGTGATATGTCTTAAATTCTTTCATACTCATCATTATTTAAAATTACTTCATCTCTCAGTTTCCACTTAAAGATATCGACTGATGATAACTCATTCTTCAACACGCGCGACGGCAAGCACGTGACCGTCCGGGTCGAGAGAATACCCTACGCGATGTCCCCAATCCCGCAGTTGAGGCGGACTCAGTTCTGTTGCACCCGCTGCAAGCGCACGTGAATGCACTTCATCCGCATCCGGAACAATCAGATAGAGTTCTGCTCGTGAATCGTGCGATGAAACCGTTGAACGAGGCAATGCCGATCCCAGGAGTCTGACGATGCCGGCTTCCGGCATAAGCCCAAGAACACTCGTTTCTGAAAGTGTGAACTCGGTCATTCCCGGCACATTCAAATCGGGCTGCTGATTCAAAACTTTGGAATAAAAAGCAGTCGCGCGGACTTGATCTGACACGTATAATATAAAATGACTTTTCATAAAGGTTGAAAATATTGTCAGAGAGTTTATTCAAATAACTTTTTAATTCTTGGCTGTATAAATCACACTCGTCCAAATAGATATATTTTTAATCGACCTGCGAAAAATATGGACGTAAAACAAGGCGAACAGCCGGAGGCCTCAAGTTGATACACGCGCAGCGTGTAACATTATTATCTCTCCGAGTCCATATTTTTCGTCAGTCTTTGAGCCAGAGGCTCATCCGCCTATGGCTGAGACTTTTTCCGCCGCTTTCTATTTCCAAATTATTGTGAGCGGCATGGCGCCACAGGCGCTCATTTTGTCATTTCTTTTGTGTCAAGACAAAAGAAATGACGCTTCGTGCAACGTCTTGGACAGCAGTGATACTGAATTGCCAACAATTTTATATTGTTTTATTTCCTGACTGATTATAATTTTTCATAAACAGTTGAATGCCATTTAAGTCAGGTGCGTGTAATGTATGCGGCGCAGAAAGGCATACACATGCTGCAGCTGCCGAAGCAAAATCAATGGTTGTTTCGTCGTTCCAGTTATTCAACAGTCCGTAAATAATTGCCCAGCGAAAGGAGTCGCCGGCACCGGTGGTATCAACCGGGGTGATCTGGTACGGCATGATTTTTTTAATCTCCTGTCCTTTGCGCGCGTACCAGAGAGCATCGCTGCCGAACGTAAATATAACAAGTCCGCTGCAATGCGTCAGGTACTGTTCAAAAACATCCTGCGCATCCCGGTCGCGGTATGCCTGATCACGCAGTTCGTGGGAGATCACCACCGCCGCAGCATGCCGGGCAATATACTCGTCGTAGCGGCAATCGAGTGTGACGTACGGTTTGTTGTTTTTTACGCAAAGTGTTGCAGCCAATAACGCATCGTCTTTAAAATACGGGTCAAGCCCTACCATCCTGGCATTCTGGATATCTTCTTCCCGGGGGGAATTCCATTGTTTCGGGCCTGAATGGAATTTGGCATAATTGCCGAATACGGTACGCGAGCTTTTATCGGTGATGACAAATTCCTCTGCGCATCCATCCTGCGTAATCGTCAGGCGGGACAGGTCGATATCAAAGGGCCTCAATAAATCCCTGATCTTTTTTTCATTGCTGCGGGTTATCCAGCAGCCGTCAAATTTTATCTTCAGTCCGCATTTCGCTAAAATAATTGCAGAATTAATGGCTTCACCGCCGATGGAGGGGAGTGTTTGTTTAATATCGGCGTATTGGTTTGGCTGTGGGTATTCAAACGCATCATCGATCACATACATCGTGCTCGCAGCGATCATACCGTATAAATAGACGTCGACCATAGAAGAATACCTGAAGAGTTATCAGTAATTGAATTGCAGGAAACAGTTCACGCGTGGCGCTATTTCTTAATATACAAATGTTTTACTTTGCTCTGGCCGCCTAACAGCCAGCGGCTTGCCCGCTGTCTTTTGGGCGGGAGCGCGCCATGGAATGCGTTTTTCTATCTTTAGTGAAAAGCATTGCATCTTGTTAATACATAAATCGTTCCGAGACTATTCCGGCGTATGAATAAGATAATTAGTAATATCCGTTCGAGACATCATATTCTCGCCAAAGCATTCATAGCCCTTTGAATCATGCAAAGCGTCAACAATGTTTTCAAACTTCTTCATGCACGATCTGAAAATAAATGGTCCAAAGCTGATTCGATTGATACCCAGTTCCTGCAGATGAAGAAGTGGAGGAGCGTTGGGGGTACCAAGAACGTTCAGCGGAGCACTGATACGATCCCGCAATTCTCTCAGTGTTTCGATATCCCCCGGTCCGATTGGATAAATACAATCCGCACCGGCTTCAGAATAAGCCCTTGCTCGCAATACCGCCTCTTCAATTTTTGACTTCCTGGTAGGAAATAAATCCGACATAAAACTATCAATCCTTGCATTGATCACCAAATGTAAACCCAGATTAGCTGAGACATTTCTGATTTTACTTATGCGCTTGCATTGTTCATCAAGTGAGCGCAGCGCGCCATGTTCTTCAAGACCATCCTCAATGTTTATTCCAACAACACCTGTATCAATTATTTTTAGTATCACTTCCTCTAACTGTGAAATGCTTTGGGCATAACCGGACTCGATATCAGCAGTAACGGGAATATCGACACTCCCAGCAATCCGTACAAGGATGTTCAAGAGTGTTGATAACCTAATCTTTTCACCGTCTTCATAGCCAAGCGATGATGAGACAGCTGCACTTGCAGTCGCAACAGCCGGATATCCTTTTCCCTGGAGAATCCGGGCTCCGATAGGATCCCAAATGTTCGGCAGAATCAACAGCCTGCCGTTTGAATGCAGGGAGAGTAATTTATCCGCCTTATTTTTTTGTATTACCTCATTCATCTTATATCCTCCAAGTGAACAAGAAAACCGCCTAATGGATGAGTACTAATCTGCGGCGCTGAATACTTACAGCATGCATAGAGCGAAGTGAGTTCACGACAAATTAGAAATTATTAAGACTAAAGCCTATATTCGCCTTGAATAAGCCACTCAGCTCATTTATATTTTGTATCACTATTTAAGAAGTTGTATCACAAACAAGAAAATGTATCGCGCTTTGCGCGATGCAATATCAGGCCCCCCGGCTGGCTGGGGAGCGCATGGTTGGCGTATTAATTATTTCACTGAAATTAATTCAATACACCTGGACCAATATATCCTATCAACTGCATTGAATCAGCGCGGACAATTGAAGACGGTATTGGATACTCGTCATCCACTTTTACTTTCCATGCAAGGATGAAATTCTTCGGATCAGAACTATTATGCTTTCGATCAAAGAGTACCAATTCAGCGGTGAAGCCATGACTGCGGCATGAATCTAAATAAGACGAACCAAAGACTGAAATTGCCGCTGAATCTGATTCCAAAGCATTGTAAAACACATAAGCTGCAAGCATTGGTGAAACCTTCGGATTGACATTAATATTTAATGTTGGAATTTGTCTGCCGATTGAATCGACAAATTTACCGGTTGAATCAAATCTGAAATACAGATAGTCATAATCGACGAGAGATGCTAATGCCAGCCCTTGATACATTTGCACACCCCAAAGATATATGAATCCTGTACGTTTTGCATCATCTTGATAATGTGCAACACTTATATTTGTCAGAGTTAAGTTGTTTTTTTGAAATAACGACCGCGCCGCCGAGGTTATTGAATCAGATTGAATTGGCGTAAAATAGATTCTAGTTACTTTGAGTGAATTATTCTCATCCGATGAAGTAGATTGTCGGCATGAAAACGAAACTATGATGAGCATTAATACAATGCTCATCAACACTAAGAAATTTAATGTTCCATTAAAATTATTGTTTAATATATACGATGGAAATAAAATCATAATGAATGTTATCGATATTCATTCCTTCGGTGAATACGCCGCCTGACAGCCAGCGGGCTTGCACGCCATGCTTCCGCGTTTTTTGCGTCCGCCGGTTTTCAGGCGGAACCATTTGGCGGGACGCATGGTAAGGCTGCTGCCTGCAGCTGCATCCCGCTACTCCCAGTCCTTCTTTAACAGCAATTCTTCTATTCTGTAGGCATGCAGCATCTCGTGCATCAGGAGATGCCGGAACATGATCCATACCGAATAATGATTGTACTCTTCATGGGTTGCCGTTCGCTGCCAGTCCTCCGCGGAGAGTTCCTTCAGTCTCTTGATCAGGCCGGCTCGCTCTCTTACATACTGCTCGAGTGCCTCGTCCAGATCCACGCTCAGTAATGATCCCGATTCCTCTTCCGGAGACGGGAGCATGGATTTTATGTAAGGTGCAGGAGCAGACAACATCAAGTCAAGGCGAGCGATGAATGGTGCATCAGAGGTGGAGAGATGACATACGTGTTCATGAGCGGACCATTTGGCCGGGCTGGGCCGGCGCTTCAGGTACTGAGGAGGCACCTCGCGAATGAGGGGAATGATAATCCCGGGTGCGTTTTCTAAGGAGCCTAGTAAGGATGTGGTGTCGCTCATCAATTTCTCCTGCGTTCATCGATACTGAACCGCTGCCCAACGTATGGCGGTTAAGTCCATCTCATTACCATTGCAGTCGATTCGCTCGCTGTATGTATCTTTTTCGAACCTCCGGCTGCGTGATTCTTTTATCTAGCCCAGCAGTGCTTGTCCCGAAGGGACCCCTTTTCACGAAGTGATGCCTTCGGCAGGGGAGCGCCGGGTTAGGTGCCAAGATTATCATTTGCAATTTGATCATGTTTGATTGCATTTAAAAGTTGTAATTTGCGCCTTTTAAAAAGGAAAACAATGGCGCCGACAGGTAATGAGATAGAAAGAATCCAAGGAGCATATTGACCATTTTTGAAAATAGCTGCACCTAGAATTTGAAAGCTTATAATTTGAAAATCAAAGGAACCTGTCGTCCAATTGATCCAGAATTTGCCAAGTCCAGCAATAATGAAAATAATCCAGATCCACTTTTTAGTAATATCAGTACGAATACATACTACCAAGACAAAGATAGTGAACCCTACGATGAGTATTGCTAGAAACAGAAAAATAATATGTATGAATTCTTTTCCTTGGAATGTAAAGGAGTTTAATTCTTCGAGCGATCTTTTTAAATGATAAGTGTGTAGGCCAACAACGGATTCTTTATCACTAACTTTTTCGATAACAAATTCAACAAGAAGCCATTCCTTGGGATATTCAAGCTCATAGGTTAATTCTGTACGAGTTTTATTAGACATATGGAAAACATTTGAACCAACGATTTTAGAGGATTTTAGTTCGCCTTGATTAAGCGCATTGGACACTTCAGATAACCAACGCGTGTCTTGCTTTGCAAGGTTAACATCAAGCAACTCAATCGCTTTTTCAATTTCCCGATTACGTAATAGTTTTATGTAGTTTTGTGCAAAATCATTTGTATCCTTTGGGATCCAATCGCAGGAAAATAACACAACAGAAAGTACAAGAATAATAATGGTATTAAATCTAGTCATCTTATTTTTTCTCCTAAGCTTGGCGGCCTAATGGATGGGCTCCCGATAAATCGAGGCGGAGCCCCATAACTTTGACACGCAGGCGGAGCCCTGATAATGTGATACGCGAAGCGTATCTCTATTTCTATCGTTCATGCTGAAAAACCAAATTATATTTTCCCAACCAACGAGGTACTGAATAGTTACTTATGAAAA
>RPQN01000076.1 GCA_003819715.1 Ignavibacteriota bacterium
TATCCGTTTCAGGATTCAGTCTCACCCCGGCGAACGGAACGGTCGCCGTCGCCGCACCGCCCGGGTTCCTGGTTTCCGCGGCAGGTGGAACGGAATACGCGTCATTACTCAGTGTGCCGTATACCAACGGCAATCTCTCCACGACAACAATTTCTGTAAAATTTATTCCGGCCAGTGTTCAATTATATACCGGCGCGATCACCTTTTCACTTGGCGGCTCGCAGGTTCAAACACTCCCGGTAGACGGGAATAGTCTTCGAGTGCCGGAGGGCTCCTTGACAGCAAAAGCGACATGGGCACTCCTCAATAGTCAGGCTCCAGTTGATTCCGGGAATATCTATTCCGAGAATCAATCGCTTATCAATCTCTCCGGCATCTCTTATAACAGCACCTTTGGCGGAATCAGCGGATGGCAGCGGGCCGCAACGACCAGCTATCTGCCGACATTGTCCGACACTTCAAAATACATCGAATATAAAACCGCGCCGCAAGCCGGCAGTTCTTTCCTGGTCAATTCGGTTTCCTTGAATGTTCTTGGCGGAGGATCAAGCAACGGCAGATGTGCGGTCTATTATTCGCTTGATAATTTTGTATCATCGACCCCTCTGGGAACTGCAGCATATAATTCAAGTACGTATGCAGCGACGCTGACATCCCCCATCGTTCTGCTCAATACGAGCACCGCAGGATTAACCGGTCAGCAGATCGCGACATTTTCACCAACGATTGTCGTGAAGAATGGACAGACGCTGAGCATCCGGTTGTTTGCATGGTGTACAAGTGCCAGCAAGTATTTTACGAGTAAAAATATGTGTATCTCAGGGACCACTTCACTGGACACCGTTTCTTCCACATCGGTTGGAGGCACAGCACCATCTGCACCTCAGCGACCTGTTTCCTACCGCCTGTTCCAGAATTATCCGAATCCGTTTAATCCGGTAACCACGATCCGGTTTGATCTTCCGGAGCGCTCCAGTATAGCATTGGAAATATTTGATCTTATGGGAAAAAGGATCACGGTGGCTGCCGAAGGGAGCTGGCCGGCAGGTTCGTACTCCATCAGGTTCAATGCAGAACGGTTGAGTTCTTCGATCTATATTTATAAACTGACAACCGATCGCGGTGTGTTATTCCAGAAAATGTTACTCATAAAATAATACGTTATATTATCTCTGAATTTATGAATAACGGAAAATAAAACCATTCCGGGGAATTTTTCCATGCAAAGGACGATGCGATCACATGTGTTAGGAATCTGGACATTGGTATTGTATATCCTTCTGACCGCCGGCCTGGTTGTCTCGTCTTCTGCACAGCAATTCATTCCCTTATGGCCGGAAAGTTTTATACAACAGACTCCAGGTATTGCCTTGAAGGACAGCATCGTCAATGACCGGATAGTGAAAGTGGGAATCCCCGGCATGTGGGCGTTTTTTCCGTCGGCCCAGGAAAACAAAGGCGCCGCAGTGATTATTTGTCCCGGAGGGGGATACGAACGGCTCGCATACAACGCTGCCGGCCTTCAAATTGCAAAATGGTTCAACACGTTCGGAGTAAACGCCTTTGTCCTCAAGTATCGCCTTCCCAATGCTCCAAATCTCCGGAACCGGCAACTCGTTCCCCTGCAGG
Source organism: Ignavibacteriota bacterium (assembly GCA_003819715.1). Lineage (GTDB taxonomy): Bacteria > Bacteroidota > Ignavibacteria > UBA10030 > UBA10030 > Fen-1298. Next base: position 1,630 of record RPQN01000076.1, read on the forward strand.
ATGCACAACGTGCAATGCGTCTCATTCGCGCCCATGCAAAACAATGGGGAATTGTTCCGGACAAAATCGGAATATTCGGCACCTCGGCGGGCGGCCATCTGGCAGCGCTGCTGGGAACCCACGGTGGAGATGTTTCTGCAATCGGAGATCCGTTCGATACGGCGGCCTTTCGGCCGAATTTTCTCATCCTTATTTCGCCGGTCATAGATTTAGGAACATACGCACATGTCGGCAGCAGGAAAAACCTTTTGGGACCATCGGCTTCCCAGGAACTCATCAGGGAGTATTCTCCTTATTTGCATGTCACATCTGCCACGCCTCCCAGTTTTATTGTGCAGGCGTTTAATGACCCGGCAGTCCCTGTACGAAACAGCTTTCTCTTCGCACAGGCGCTTCTCGACAGCAATGTGCAGGTAAGTTATCACGTGTTTCCGCAGGGTGCTCATTCCATCGGTCTTCGTGATAATCCCGGTTCAACGGCACTGTGGATTTCGTTGTGTGAACAGTGGATGGCAGAGATGGGATTTACCTCCGGGAAAAAATAATATCGGCCTGATACCATTTGTCCATGATCTTCTATTCAATTCCTCATGCTCGCCGGTGAGAGTTTTCAGAATTCTTCATTGTCTCTCGCACCTTTTTTTTCTACCTTAATCACCAGTACGAAGTATTGAGGACGGCAATCCTGCCGCATGGGTTGAAACTATGAAGCCATCAACGATATTTGTGACCGGTTCGACCGGTTTTATCGGAACCAAGCTTGTCAACGAGCTGGTCCGCCAGGGACATACGGTCCACGCACTTTCACGTGCGGCAAGCAACCGCGATGGATTAAGCCATGAGCGTATCCGGGTTGTCGTGGGCGACATCATGCACCGTGAATCACTTGTTGCGGGAATGAAGGGCTGCACGCACGTTTTCCATCTCGCGGCCTATGCCAAGAACTGGGCGCGGGAAAAAAAGATATTCTACGATCACAACGTTGTGGGGATGAAGAATGTGTTAGCTGCGGCGCAGCAAACCGGCATTGAGCGCGTAGTCTGGACCTCTACCATCGTCACCTTTGGGCCGACGGCCGCAGGGGTCATCGGCGATGAGACGATGCCGCGCATCACAGCAAAATACTATACCGAATATGAAGAGACCAAAGCGATTGCAGAACAGGAAGCGCTTTCCATGGCAACGGACGGCTATCCTGTTGTCATGGTCAATCCGACGCGCGTCTATGGTCCCGGCAAGCTGACAGAAGGAAATTCGGTCAGCCTCATGATCGACCAGTACGACCGCGGGCTGGTGCCTATCCTTTTGAATAACGGCGTCAACATTGGGAATTACGCATATGTGGACGACCTCGTGCGCGGGCATATCCTCGCTCTGGAAAAAGGACGCACCGGAGAACGGTACATACTCGGCGGCGAGAATGCCTCATTAAAAAAATTCTATGAACTGGTTGATGAAGTCAGCGGCAAAAAACATTATCAGATCAATTTACCGCCGAAGGTGGGACTTGCCTACGGCGGCATACAGAAATTTGCTGCCGACACCTTCGGCCTCTATCCGCAAATTACCACCGGCTGGGTGGAAACATTTTTGCAGGATTGGGCTTATACATGCGCCAAAGCCGAACGCGAACTGGGCTACACCATCACTCCGCTGAAGGAAGGCATACGTCAGACTTACGAATGGATCCTTCAACAGCGTCAACTCCGGAAGGCCCGTACATGAACAACCTCGAGAAATTCTATTTCCCCCCGGGGCTCTTTTCAAAAGAAAACAGGAAGCCGGTGATCATCCTGCTCCTGGCACCGATTGTTCTGACCACCTGGAAATATTACGGATCAAAAGCGTTTTACCTTGCGCACCTCAGCACAAAATTTGTCATCTTCAATAGCGCTGCAATGACTGCGGAGTGGTACAATTATTTGTCTGCGTTCCTTCTTCTGGGGGTCACCGCCGCCGTCGTCATCAAGGTTGTCTTTAAGGAATCTCTCTCGGACTATGGGCTGCAGGTGGGTGACTGGAAATTCTGGGTCCCTGCCGTTCTCGTAGTCGGGGCGGTGATGGTCGGCCTTTCATATCCTTCGGCAAAGGATCCGCAGTATATTGCTGAATACCCGCTGTATAAAGGTGCCGGAGATTCCATGGAGATGTTTGCCATCCATGCAGTTGCCTACCTTGCTTTTTATTTCAGCTGGGAACTATTTTTTCGCGGTTTTATGCAATTCGGATTAACCGATCGGTTCGGCGTTTGGGGAGCCATCCTGGTGCAGGTCGCGCTCTCGTGCATCGTTCATATCGGCAAACCCGACAGTGAAATTTACAGCTCTATTCTCGGCGGGCTGGTCTGGGGGATCATGGTCTACCGGTCAAAATCTCTCTGGCCTTCCATTACCACACACTGGATACTCGGAATCTCACTGGACTATTTTATATGTTTTGGATAATCGACTTTCCGGTCAGGGTTCTTCTCTTGCAGCCTTGATGAGGAACCATGAAACCCTATGACAAACAAACGGCTCACGATCGGTAAACTCCAGCTCCGTGCAACAGACGGACTGATCCTCGCTACGCTCGCCCTGTTCAGCCTGCTTGCGATGATCTTTTTTTACCGGATCGACGGCTGGTGGATTCTCGTATTAAAAAATACTGCGGTTGCCGGTGTATATATTCTACTTAACCGGTTCAGCGAACATTCAACAAAAAAATTCCTGAAATTTTTCCTGCGGGTTGCCGCCGTCACGCTGACCTATGCCTATCTCTTCGGCGCAGTCGATAAATTTCAGCTCCTCATCCACGGCCGGTGGATGGATGATTATATATTGGATTTTGAACAATGGACGTTCGGCGTGCAGCCGACGCTGTGGCTGGAAGATTTCATCTCAAAACCGCTGACGGAATGGATGATGTTTTCGTACGTCATTTACGTTCCCATGTATCCGGTGCTCTGCGGCATCATTTATTACCTGCGCGGCGAACTGGCAATGGAAGATTACTTCTTCACGCTTGGCTTCACGAACATTCTCTGCGACATCGGATTTATCATCTTCCCGGTCGCAAGCCCGATGTATTATATCAAACAGCTCTATACGATTCCGCTGGACGGCTGGGTGTGGACATTTCTCGGTGAATGTATGAGGAAGTACCTGCATTTTGCCGGAGGGTCTATTCCGAGTCCGCACACCGCTGCCGCGACGATTATGTGGATGATGGCGTACCGGTATCACCGTCCATCATTCTGGATCCTGTCGCCGGTCATCATTTCACTCTATTTCTCTACGTTCTACTGCCGTTTTCATTATGTCACGGATGCGGTTGTGGGAATTTTAGTCGCGGTCATTGCGCTTGCGATCGCACCTCTTCTCATGAAGATGTGGGATACTCTCGCGTCGCGCAAAGCTCTTCCCTCTGCGTGAACGGGTGAACTCCATAAAATGCTTGTTTACCTTTACAATGGATTCTGCATGTATTAATAGCACGCTGTCTTCAATTCATTTCATTGATTGAGGAGTCCGCAATGAAAACGACGAGAGCAACATCCTTCCTGCTTCTTTGCTGTCTGGCCGCCGGTTCGCTTGCACCGGCACAAACACGTTCATCCGCCAGCGACCGGACGTCGGTCGACCTGACCATTTATAATCAAAACCTGGCACTCGTTCGGGAGGAACGTACGATGGATCTCCTCAAAGGAATGAACCGGATCATCGTTCCCGACATTCCAGCAACCATCGACGGTACTTCCCTTCACTTTTCCAGCCTCACCGATCCGCCGGCAGTAAAGGTGATAGAACAAAATTACCAGTACGACCTGGTGCACCAGGCCAAGCTTATGGAAAAATATATCGGCAGGGAAGTTGAGTTTTTCCGGAACAATAATGAAACGAATAAAGAATATTCCGTCAAAGGGAAACTGCTGGCAACGGGCTGGCAGCCGCAGCCGGGATACAGGCCTTACGGCGGCAATGCACCCTATTATGCGACCGGTCAAATGATCGCTGAAATCGACGGCAAGATCGAAATCGGTCCCGCAGGCAGGCTGGTACTGCCGGGTCTGCCGGAAGGACTCATTCTGAAACCGCAGCTCGAATGGCTGGTGGCAAATTCCAGACAGGGCCTCCACAGAACAGAAATAAGTTATTTAGCAGGACAACTGACGTGGAGCTGCAGCTATGTTGCGCTCCTGAATGCGAACGATTCACAGATCGATCTCACCGGATGGGTCACCATTATCAATAACTCCGGCACGACATTTAAAAACGCAGGATTAAAGCTGGTCGCCGGAGATGTGAATCTGGTGAATAACGAACAGGCCGGCTACGGATTGAGAAAATCGATGAACATGGCGGAAGCCTCCACCGCAGCCCCGCAGTTCCAACAGAAGGAACTTTTCGAATACAAGCTTTACACACTCCAGCGCAGGACCGACATCAGGAATAACGAGACAAAACAAATTGAATTGACCTCGGCAAAGAATATCCTCGCAAAAAAGATTTTCATGTATGACGGCCTGTCCGACCAGTGGCGGTACTGGGCAAATAATTATTCCTATCGTGAACAGGGGAGTTTCGGTCAGCAATCCGGCAAAAAAGTCGGCGTGTATGTCGCTTTTAAAAACGACGAACAATCCGGACTCGGCATCGCACTGCCGAAGGGGAGCGTGCGCGTCTATAAACGTGACAGTGACGGCAAAGAACAATTCGTCGGCGAAGATGAAATTGATCATACGCCGAAAGATGAAGAATTAAAACTCTTTTTGGGCAATGCGTTTGATATCGTTGGCGAACATACCCAGCAGAATTTTCGTGTGATCGTCCCCGGCCATGTGGTTGATGAAACGATTGAAATAAAAGTCCGCAATCACAAATCCGAACCGGTCGAAATTCTCGTGGTGGAGCATCCATGGCGCTGGAATGAATGGGACATCACCAAAAGCAGTGCAGGATGGGAGAAAGTGGACCAGACCACCGTCCGCTTCCCGCTCAAACTGAAGAAGGATGAAGAAAAAGTCGTGACGTATACGATTCGATACAACTGGTAAAAGATTTCAGAGATGAAGCAGGTTCCACGCTGAAAGCAATGAACGCATAACGAATATTTCGCAAATTGTTCAACGGAATTGTTCTTTGCGACCTTTGCGGTTTATGTATTTTATATCAGGATATTTACACCTCTCCGACGGCCTCCGCCGCTTTCCTGCCGCTCATCACCGCACCTTCGATCGTTGCCGGGTAACCGGTGGCAGTCCAATCGCCGGCGAGGAACAGATTGTCATACCCGGTCCGCGCATCCGGACGACAGGCATCGAGTCCGGGGGCAGGCAAAAATGTTGCACGCTTTTCTTTGATCACCAGCGAGTGCACGACCCGGGCATCCCGGGCAGGCGGCAGAACCCGCTGCAAATCTTCCATCGCAAGAGCGACCAGCTGTTTTTTATTTAATTGAATAAACTCCTGCGCCCCGCTGATGACAAGGGAAAGACCCTGTCGAATGGGGCTCCGAAGTGTGCGCTCGTTCAATAATTTGCTCTTGTTAAAGAGCCATTGGATTCGGGTATCAATCAATGCGGCAAAATCGAGCGTGGTCACCTCCCGGTCAAGCCAGAGATGAATGGAGATAATGGGTGAAGAGTGAAAGCGCGTGTCGAAGCGGCCGCTCGTGAGTCCCAATGGGGAATGAGCGGGCGGTAACAGCTCGGCAGCCGCATACCATGGGACAGCGCTAATGAACGATGCAGCGCAAAGATCCTTTCCTTCCGATGTCCGAACAGAGCGAATATGCGGTCCTTCCCGCTGTAATTGTTTTACACCGATACCGGTCCGAACTTCACCGCCATGGTTTTCTATAAATCGCACAGCGGGGTCGACAAATAATTCGCTTAATCCGACCTTCGGAATGAACAGGCTTGCATGTTCGCGTTTCCCGAGAAACGCCGCGCGCAAAACGCGATACAACAGTAATGCAGAAACTTTTGAAGGATGGTTATTGAGCGCTCCAATGGTTACAACATCCCATAAATATTTTCTGGCAGCCCCGGATTGCCCTCGTTGGGCGAGCCATTCCTCCGCCGTGATTTGATCCAGCTTCAGCTCTTTCGCGGGAGAGGTGTTCCATAAATCCTTTACGACGCTCATCAGGGCGAACCTGTCGTTGAATGGAATTGCGTTAAAACCAAGCATCCCGCTTAACAGGTGGAGCGGCGCAGGGAGCTTTGAACATGAAAGACTCTTCTGCGCATTTGAAGGATTCAAATAATCGATCCGAAGGGAGGGCTGCAGGAATGCAAGATGATCCGTACCGATTATGCGCAGGAACCGTCGAGCTGCATGGTAACATCCCATCATGAGATGCTGGCCATTGTCGACGTGAGTACCTGTTGCGGGATCGAAGAATGAACGGGTCCGCCCTCCGCAATGGGGAGACTGTTCCACGACGAGCACGGTGTGCCCTCTGGCGCAGAGTTCCACTGCCGCACTTAATCCGCTCAGCCCGCCGCCGATAATGATATCGTCATAATGATCCATAGGAGTATCTCATAATGAGAATAGCAAAATATCAGCTCAAATCCATCACTTCTTCAAATTGCGCCGGTTCCCGTATCTTGACTTTCTTCACAAAACTTATACTTTAATGATGAATTTATGCTTTAAGTAAGTGAAGCGTACCCACCATTGAAGCATTCAAGACAAGCGTGAAAGAACTGTTCACACAACTGGCCGAAGCACTTCAGAAGGAACTTGAGCAGCTGAAAACTATCCGCCGCGAGATCCGTCTGTTCAGCGGGGAGCGTATCGGCGCATTTGCAGGGTACACGTATTATCGTTTTGAGATACCGGAAGATATCATTTTCCGAAGCACGGAACGTGCAACATTCACCTTCGGTGTGCAGCAGCCGATCAGTGTGATCGGAAATGTGATCTCCCTCGAAAACCAATATTTCATTGTCGCATTGCCCCAGGATTTTGGCGCAACACTGCCGGAAACCAAATGTTCCTGGAATTACGAGGATGAACACAAGCCGATCATTGACCTGCTGCAAAAAGTTGATGTAAAATCCCCTATTCCCCATCTGTTGTTTAATCCGGCAGACAGGATCAACAACCATATCGTTGGTTTTGAGACTCATGGAGTCCCGGGGACCCCTCCTGAACAACTCGATGCAGTGAAAAAGATTTTGCAGAACAGAGTCACCATGGTCTGGGGCCCAATTCTCTCCGGGAAAACTCATGTCCTGGCGCTGACAGCCCTCAGTTATATTAAAGCAGGCCGGAAAGTGCTCTTTGTTGCGCCCTCGAACGATAACGTCGATTCGATGCTGTTGAAAACCGTAGGGTTCGGCGAACAGGTGGGCATCAAAATGACGAAGTTTGCCGCACGCGTCGATCTCCCGTCGCCGGGAGTGTTCGAATTCATCGCACCGTACTCATTCGAGAACCAGGTTGAAATTGCCAAAACTGAAAAGCGCAAGGTGTTCCAGGAACGCGTCACGTTGTTGAACGATTACTGGAAGACCAAGATCAAGCAGATTCTTCATGAGGACTTTTATCACCGGGTGCAGGAGAAACGGGATCGGCTGGCGGAGCTGCGCAAGCAGATCGATCAATCATCGAATGAAATTACAGAGTTGAATCAGGTCATCGTGGACCTGGAGAACCTGTCGCTCATCGAACGCATGAAAAAAGGTTTTTCCAAAAACGATCTTGAACATGCGCATGAGCAGCTCACGCGTGCCCAGCAGAACCACAAACGATTGCTTTCGATCCAGCAGACGATCTCGAATGAAATTACCACGGTCGAACTCGATGCACCGATCCCGCCGCGGGAACAGATGGATTTCAGGGAAACGTGCAAGAGAATTGACGAACTGGGCGGGCTGGAGAAAGTCGCGGCCGCAGTCGAAGAGTTCATATCCGTCGATGAGCAAGCGCTGCTGCGATCGAAGTTATTTATTGCAACCGGCATCTCCGCGGCGCTGATCGATCCAGCCATCCGGAACCAGCAATTCGATCTCGTGATTGTCGATGAAGCGCAGCGCGTCAACCTGCCGACGCTTTCCGCCCTGTCCACCTTGGCAAAAGACAAGTTTGTCGTTGCGGGTGATCCGTTCCAGGTAGAGCCTGAATCCGTTTTTTCCGATGAACAGAGCGAACACTGGCTCCAACGCGATATTTTTCTCCATGTCGCGCAAACCACCGAACTGCACCGGCTCTTTGACTGGTCCGAACGGAATCCGCGCTGGTCCATTTTTATGAAATCTCAGACCGCCACAACGCCGAAGCTTTCTCGGTTCATGGCATCGGTCTTATTTGACAATAAAGTCGCGGTTCATTCCTCGCCCAAGGCAAAGGGAAAGATTTATTTTTTCGATACCAGCAAAGTCCGGTCCCGGTGCAAACAGTATGCCGGCAAGAAAAAAATTCTGCCCTATAATGAACTCCACACGAAGCAGGTGATGGAGTGCGTGAAGCATGCATTGATGGAACCTAACAGAAGGGCGCTGGATGTCGGGATCATCCTCCCCTTCACCGGCCCGACACTCTATACGAAACTTCAATTGCGGCTTCAAGGGATTAAGAATGTTGAAGTGGGAACACCGCACAGTTTTTGCAACAGGCGCAAAGACGCCATTATTTTTGATACAACCATGGCCGGCGTCGACTATACCATGCGTTCCATCGACGATAAAAAGATCGGCGAGCACAAGATTGCCCGCCTTTTCAATACGGTGTTTTCATGCGTGGGCGAAGATTTATATATCATTGCCGATATGGCGCACTTCCGGTCTTCATACCAGGATCGTCTCTTCACGCGGCTGCTGCTGCTGCTGCAATCGCAGGCCGACGAGCAGCAGCTGTCCTGTGCAGGTGCACTAAAAAAATTCGAAGAGCTCGACCCGAAACAACGCGTGGACCTATTTTCGCTGGATGGCGATAAACCAAAGACCGCATCCCCGGTGCAGCCTGCGGAACCGGCAAACGTGAAAGTGGATCACGAGCTCGAAATCCAAATGAAAATGATGGCAAAACAATGGGAAACGAAGCTTGCCGCCAATACCGGTCGCGACAAAGAACGGGAAGTGTATACCGCGGTGCAGCGCGTCTTTGGATGGCGCACCGACATCAACATGGTTTCGCAGTTTGTCGGAGGCGACCTGATCTTCCGCAATTCGTTCTCCACGGAAGAAGCGCTGCGCAAACTCCCGTCGGACACATGCGAAAACGAGAAACACTTCCGTGATGTGATGGAAAAATGGAATCTCCTCATTTACGAAATGTCCGGCGGCCAGAATACCGACTTTACTTTTTTTGCCAGCAAAGGTCCGGAAGCGCGGGTCCGGCAGGACATCCGAAACCTGCGGGCATACTATTCTTCCGATGTTGAAGCCGTGATCGAGGAAGGCAAAAAGAAGATCGCCGTGGAAGTTGCACGCGTCTTTCAGGAACTCCTCGGAAAGAACCGTCCCGACAACCCGGCCGAATGGTCAATGGCGTACCTCAATTTCCTCACCCGGTTGGAGGCGTACCTGAGCTGGACGTCGGAACAAGTACGCCGATAATGTGCCCCCCCCCCGCTGCCGGGCATCCTCAGAATCCCTCTGGCTGCAGCCTTCCGACGCTTTCTTGAAGCATGAGTCATAATCGATTATATTGACATGAACTTTTGAAAGATCATTCATGGAATTCGGGCAATATATCGTCGACATGTTTATCATACTGCTGTTTGTATTCCTCAACGGATTCTTTGTTGCCGCCGAGTTCGCCATCGTCAAAGTGAGGCTGACGCAGATTGAACCGCTCGTAGCGAAAGGAAATCGGCGTGCAATAATCGCACATTCCCTTGTCACAAATTTGAATGCCTATTTGTCCGCCACCCAGCTTGGAATTACCATGACCAGCCTCGCGCTTGGATGGATCGGTGAACCGCTCATTGCGGTTCGCCTGGAACCGGTTTTTACAGCCCTGGGTATAGTCTCAACGGATATTTTACATGCAGCGTCGTTTGGAGTGGCGTTTTCCGTTATTACATTTCTCCATATCATTCTCGGTGAACTGGCACCAAAATCATTGGCGATCCTTGATGCAAAAAGAACAGCTCTCTGGGTTGCTTATCCGCTCAATGTATTCTTTCTGATTTTCAAACCGATCATATGGCTGTTAAACTCCATGGCGAATTTGATCCTTCATCTCCTTGGATTTGAAACAGTGACAGAATCGGAACTCGAACATTCTGAAGAAGAGCTTCGTCTCATTCTTGCCCACGACACCCATGTCTCTGCGACCACACGGAATATCGCACTCAGCGCCATGGACTTCCACAAGAAACAAGCCCGGCATTCAATGATCCCCCGGAAGGAAATAATCGCGTTGTCCGTCCAAACGCCTGCATCAGAAACGATTGAAATAATGCGGAAGAACAAATTTTCCCGATTCCCGGTGTACAAAGAGAGTATCGATAATATTATCGGCATCGTCTATACAAAAGATATTTTCAAACATGACAAACACCTTCAGCCGGATTTTACGCTGGCATCGGTTCTCCGGGATGCAACCTTTTTACCGGAGACCGCCACGCTCGAAAAAGTCCTCACGACGAGCCAGCAGAAAAAAACGCATATGATTATCCTTGCCGACGAATACGGCGGCACCGCGGGCCTCATTACCCTGGAGAACGTACTGGAGGAACTCGTGGGAAACATTCAGGATGAGTACGATCGAGAGACACCTGATGTGGTGAAGGTCGACGATGACGAATATGTCGTCGCCGGTTATGTGACCACCAACGATGTTGAGCGCCTCTTGTCCATTGAGCTTTCGCCGCTCGACATCCGTTCCATCGGCGGATTCGTCATTGAACAGCTGGGGCATATTCCCGCAGTCGGTGAACAGTTGAAGTTAAACGGCGTGGAATTCACCACCGAAAAAGTGGTGGATAATGCCATCGAATCAATTCTCGTAAAAAAAATCCCGGTGCCGCGCATGGATGAACAGGATCATTGACACGCGAGGGAGATTCACCGGCGCACCATCTTCGAATCACCGGCATGAGGCGAACATCATGAAAAAACCAGACACCATCCTTCCTCATCTTCAATCCCTCTTTAAAAAGTACGGACGGAAGAAACATCCTCTGAATTATTCAAATACGTACCAGCTCGTGGTCATGGTCGTCCTCTCCGCTCAGACGACCGATGCAGCAGTAAACAAACTCGCACCGGATCTTTTCCGCCGTACCCCGTCCTTCCCGGATCTGGCAGCGATGCGCCCGGAAGAATTATATCCATTCATTAAAACGGTGCGGGGATACCGGAAAAAGGCGGAGTGGCTTGTACAGATCGCTCAGGCGATCGGCGATGAAAAGAATATTCCACTCCTCCAGTCTGAATTGACAAAACTTCCGGGAATCGGCCGGAAATCCGCGAATGTCATTATCCGCGAAGCCGGAGGCGAACCGCAGGGAATTATCGTCGATTTGCACGTCCTGCGCGTCGTCCCCCGGATCGGGATCACCGCAGAAACCAATCCCGTGAAAATGGAGAAAGTGCTTATGGATTTTATTCCGAAGAAGTACTGGAATACTGCAGGAATGTCTTTTTCACACCTCGGGCGGGAATTGTGCAGACCGACAAATCCCCGGTGCGCCGTCTGTTGTATCAACACCATCTGCGAGTACCATCGAAATGCTGAATAATCCGACGGCTCATCATCCTCCGTGTCCCCATCGATCACCGGAATGAACGGTTTGATACTTGTCCCTCTTTTCCGTACTATCGAAGGGATAATGGGTCCTGCCACCACGAACGTAAACACGCTATGAAAAAGAAAAACACCAAGAAAAACAACATTCGTAAAGCCGCGCCTCTCCACAAACCGTTAGACGTCAAACGATTACGCTGGCAATGCGACCCGAAATCGCTCGGCATTAAATCGACAAACGACCTCCAGCCGACGCGTGAAATCATCGGGCAGGAACGCGCCCTGCGCGCGCTGCGCGTCGGGTTAGAGATGGAACATTACGGGTATAACATTTTTGTTACGGGTTTTAGCGGCACAGGACGGACGACCACCATAAAACGTCTTCTCCAGGATTTTGAAAAGAAGCAGGGCCAGCTCAAAGACCACTGTTATGTGTACAACTTCAAAAATCCTGATACGCCCATAGCGATATCACTTCCTTCGGGTCAGGGCCGTGGACTGAAGCAGGATATGGAAAATTTCATCAAGGAATTACTCCGGGATATTCCTGCGGTGTATGAAAGCCAGCGGTACCAGCAGTCCCGTAAGAAACTGGTCGTTCATTTTCAGGAACGCCAGAAAAGCGTCTTAAAAGATTTTGAACGGCGCGTAAAAGAACGCGGCTTCGATCTTGTTCAAGTGCAGACCGGCAATACGATGCGGCCGGATATTGTCCCGGTGGTGAACGGAGCCCCCATGGGCTTAGACCAGATCGAAACGCTGGTCCAGAAAAACGAATTCAGCAAAGAACAGTTCGATACCATGCGCGATGTCTTAACGGACCTGGAAAAGCAGATGGCAACGGTGTTCCGTGAATTAAGAAACATTGAAAACAAGGTGCAGGAATCATTACGCGAGCTGGAAGAACAGCTCGTCATGCCGGCGGTCGACGAAGCCATGGGGGTTTTAAATGCAATTTACGATCATCCGAAGCTCCGGGTGTACTTTGAAGATGTGCGGTCGAACATCCGAAATAATCTCGAACGGTTCCGCAGACAGCAGATAACGTTCCCGTCTCAAAACTCACCGCAGGAAGAGGGCGGCGAAGAACTGAAAGAAGAAGATAAATTTTTAGAGTTTCAGGTCAACGTGCTGGTCGATAATTCAGACACGCAGCAAGTCTCGATTGTTATTGAAACGAATCCCAAATATAAAAATATCTTCGGCATCGTGGAGCGCGATATCGAACGGGGCGGCGTCTGGCGGACGGACTTCACGAGAATCAAAGCGGGGTCGCTCCTGCGTGCTGACGGCGGCTACCTCGTCCTGAACGCCCTTGATGTCCTGATGGAGCCGGGTGTGTGGCAGGACTTGAAGCGCACCCTGCGTACCGGATTGATGGATATTCAAACGTATGAACCATTATTCGGATTTTCCGCGGCCAGTTTGAAGCCCGAACCGATCGAGATCAACGTCAAAGTGATTATGATCGGCGAGACCGATTTGTACAACCTGCTTTATGCCCGCGACGAAGATTTTAAAAAGATATTTAAGATCCGGGCGGATTTCGACTTTGAAATGCCCAAAACAAAAGGCTCAGTCGCACAGTATATGCGCTTCATTAAAATGATCTGTGATGATGAAAAGCTGCTCCCGTTCAGTTCATCCGCCCTCGCGCAAATTATCGAATTTGGAGTACGCCTGGCAGGGCGCAAACAAAAAATATCCACACGGTTCAACATCATTGCCGATGTCGCACGGGAAGCAAGCTATTGGGCAAAAAAGGGTAAATCGGAAGCCGTTCTCGCTCCTCACATTGAACAGGCCCTGGAAGAGCGTCTCTATCGTGTCAAATTGGTAGAAGAAAAAATTCAGGAGATGATTCATAACGGGGCGATCATGATCGATACGGACGGTGCCCAGGTGGGCCAGGTGAACGGTCTCTCCGTTTATGATCTCGGCGAACATGAGTTTGGCAAACCTTCCCGCATCACGGCGCGCACCTCTCTGGGGAGAAACGGCATCATCAATATTGAACGCGAAGCGGAATTGAGCGGTCCGACGCACAATAAGGGTGTCGCAATCCTCAGCGGATATTTCAGAAGTACGTTTGCACAAAACAAACCGCTGGTGATGGATGCGAGCATTACGTTTGAACAGTCATACGGCGGTATTGACGGCGACAGCGCTTCTTCCACGGAGATTTACGCCATTCTTTCCAGTCTTTCCGAAGTCCCCATCCGCCAGGGCATTGCCGTAACCGGTTCAGTCAATCAGAAGGGTGAAATTCAGCCCATTGGCGGAGTAAATCTTAAGATCGAAGGATTTTATGATGTCTGTAAGGCGCGGGGATTCACCGGCACGCAGGGAGTTATGATCCCGGTCCAGAATATCGACGATCTGATGCTGCGTGAAGAAATCTACGAAGCAGTTCAAAAAAAGAAGTTCTCAATTTATGCGGTAACATCAATCGATGAGGGAATTGAAATTCTCACCGGATTGAAAGCAGGAAAAAAGAATCCCGACAACACGTTTGAACCCGGCACGTTGAATGCCATGGTTGACGGGAAACTCAGGAGATATGCCGACGATTGGAAAAAGTATGAAGGCCGAAATTAATTCGGGCAGCCGAAACAAACCGGTAGAGAGAATCCGATCACCTCGATGAACGCCGCGCGCAATGCACTTCAAATAATAGTTTTGCTTCTGCTGATCCTCATTGCAGGCACCTTGGGTTATCACGTCATCGAGGGCTGGACGCTCTTCGATTCGCTTTATATGACGGTCATTACGGTAGCCACCGTGGGATACGGTGAAACACATCCCTTGACCCATGCCGGCCGGGTCTTTACTCTTTTTTTAATATTAGGCGGCATGGGCATCATTCTCTTTGGCATTTCAGAACTGACACAATTTATTGTGCAGGGAGGAATCGGGGGAATATTCAGGAGACGAAAAATGGAACGTACGATTAAAAAGATTTCACACCATTTTATTCTTTGCGGCACGGGAAAAAGCGGGCATTACGTCCTGGAAGAGCTTCTCCGGACGAAACGGAAAGTCGTGGCCGTTGAAAAAGACCCGAAGAAGGTACAGGCCCTTCTGGACCGCGGTATTCCCACGGTCGAAGGCGACGCTTCCAATGACAACATTCTGCAATCTGCAGGCATCGACCGCGCCTACGGCCTGGTCAGCACATTGCCGGAAGATAAGGATAATCTCTTCGTCGTGATCACCGCGCGAGGATTGAACCCCAACCTTCGTATCGTTGCAAAAGTAGATGATGTTGGAGTGCGGGAGAAATTTTTTCGAAGCGGTGCAAACTCGGCAGTTTCCGCCCCTTATATCGGCGGATTGCGGATGGCTTCGGAATTGATCCGCCCCGATACGACGACATTTCTCGATTCCATGATGCGCGACGACTCCACACTGCGGGTGGATGAAGTGAAGATCGGCCCGACGACGGCCTATGGCGGGAAATCCATAAAAACCTGCGACGTCCTGGAGTCCTCGGATATCGTACTCGTTTCTCTGCGCCGCGGTTCCAACGGTCAGGAATTCATATTCAATCCCCCGCCCGGCACTATTCTCAACACCGGTGATACCCTGATCGTTATCGGCAATCCGGAACAGCTCGAATCCTTGAGGGAAAAATTATCAAAATAAAAATTCTTCAGCATGCTTCCGCCATGTTTGTCAGAAAAGGTTCTCTATGCCCACACGTATTCCATCCCCATCGATTATACAAGCTGCCGGAAACAAACCAAAGATCATTGAAGAATTCATCGGCAGAGTAAATTCGAACACGAGTGTGATCAGTATCGCGCGGATGAAAAGTCCCGGCGGATGGGTGGAACCGGGTCAAACGCCTGAATTTGATGAATATACGATAGTTCTTTCCGGAGCCCTGCGCGTCGCAACAAAAACCGGATCCGTTGATGTCAGAGCCGGTCAGGCAATCATCGTCTCAAAGGGGGAATGGGTTCAGTACAGTTCGCCGGAGCCGGAGGGAGCAGAATATATCGCCGCCTGCCTGCCGGCGTTTTCACCCGGGACGGTGCATCGAGATGTTGATCCCAGCGGATAAAGGATTTGATCCTCCGGTTTTCAAATTCACACACCGATATGGATTCATCGGAAATATTTCTTACTATCAATGAGATTGTTGATATTGTTCCCCAAGGCGGAGAATTTTCATGGATGCACTATTTCTTGCACGCTTACAATTTGCGCTGACGATCGGTTTTCATTTCCTTTTTCCTCCCATTTCCATCGGTCTCGCCTGGATCCTGGTTATTGTCGAAGGACTGGGGTGGCGCAGAAACGATGACGTCTATAGACGGATGGGCATATTTTTCGGGAAATTGCTTGCGTTGACATTTGCCATCGGTGTGGCAACCGGCATTGTGATGGAATTTCAATTTGGAACGAACTGGGCGGAATATTCAAAATTTGTAGGAGATATCTTCGGCGCTCCGCTCGCAGCAGAAGGCATCTTTGCATTCTTTCTCGAATCCGGTTTTCTCGGATTGTATCTGTTCGGCCGCAATAAAGTTACCAGCGGCATTCACTGGTTTTCAATTTTCATGGTCGCGGTAGGCGCGACCCTTTCGGCGTTCTGGATTATCGTGGCAAATTCATGGCAGCAGACGCCGGCCGGATATATTCTGAGAAACGGAAGAGCAGAGCTGACCAGCTTTTATGATGCGGTGTTCAATCCATCGACCGTGATTCGTTTTCTTCATACGGTCGATGCGGCATTGATCGCGGGATCATTTTTTGTGGCGGGGATCGCTGCATATCTTATTCTCAAGGGTAAAGAGAAGGAGCTCGCACAGCGTGCGATGAAGATCGCAGTCATTTTCGGATTATGCACCTCGCTGCTCGAACTGATGCCCTTCGGTCATGAACATACAAAACAGGTTGCCCACACGCAGCCCGAAAAATTCGCTGCGATTGAAGGTCTTTACACGTCACAGACCGGCGCGCCGCTGGTATTTTTTGCA
>RPQN01000077.1 GCA_003819715.1 Ignavibacteriota bacterium
GAACGAAATGGAACGGTTCTTTATAACCGCCGACCTGGTTAAATTCGCAAAGGTCGAACCTTCGCCTGCCGAACATGAAGAAGAAATCCGTACGGCATATGAAATTGTCCGGTCGATGGTGCCCAAAGCGCCGGTCGAACCGGAACCGCAGCTTCAGGAGGCGATGACCGATGCTGGGTGAAAAATTTGCCAATCCTGAGTTTCTTTGGCTGCTTCTCTTGCTGCCGGCCATCGGATATTATCTCTGGTGGAACCGCCGGAAATTAACATTGACCCTGCAATTCTCATCGCTCCGGGTATTCGGCAATATCCCGCCGACTCTGCGCGAACGATTGCGCCATGTTCCGCTTGCCCTGCGGCTGCTGGCGATTGCCGTCTTTATCGTTGCCCTTGCGCGCCCGCAGTCGGTCTCGGACAAACAGAATATTTCGACGGAAGGAATCGACATTGTTCTGGAGCTGGATCTTTCCGGGAGCATGCTGGCAGAGGATTTCAACCCGAACCGTATCGAAGCGGCAAAACAGGTCGCATCGGAGTTTATCGATGGACGCACGAATGACCGTATCGGACTCGTTGTATTTTCCGCAGAAAGTTTCACCCAGTGCCCGCTCACGACAGATTATCCTGTACTGAAAAACCTGCTGCGCGAAGTGAAAAACGGAATGATCGCGGACGGGACGGCGATCGGGCTGGCGATTGCCAACGGGGTGAACCGGCTGAAAGACAGCAAGGCGAAAAGTAAAGTCATGATTTTGCTGACGGACGGAGTCAACAATCGCGGGGAGATTGATCCGATCACTGCCGCGAGGATTGCGGCGACCTATGGCATTCGAATTTATACCGTCGGCGTCGGGGCGCAGGGGGAAGCGCCTTACCCGGTACAGACCCAGTTCGGCATACGCCGGCAGCTCATCCCGGTTGACCTGGATGAAAAAGGCCTGACCCAGGTGGCAGAGATGACGGGCGGGAAATATTACCGTGCAACCGATAACCGCAAACTGAAAGCGATCTATAAAGAAATCGATCAACTCGAACGGACAAAAATTGAAGTCACCGCATACAAACGGTACACGGAATTATACGGCGGATGGCTGTTTGGGGGGCTGCTTGCAGTGATCGCAGAAGTGGGATTATCGATGACCGTGCTGAGGAAAAATCCGTAAGAGCTCTCAGCAATCAGTCTTTCGTTGTCATTGAAAGAGAAATCCGAATAATGAATAATTTTAGACAATGATAAGTTTTGGAAAAGGCACACCACGACTTATGGAAGTTAAGAAATTGATTGTATCGCTGATTCTTAACCTGAGAACCGACCGCTGATGGGTGAACGCGTATGTTAAGATTCGAACATCCTGAATATCTCTGGTTCCTGCTGCTGATTCCCGCACTCGGCGCCGGTTATTTCTTCCTCAACCTCTGGCAGCGAAAACTGCTGCGGCGGTTCGTCGGCGAGGTGCTCATTCCGCAGCTCTCGCCGGAAGCAAGCCTCGCCATGCGCATCATCAAGCAAACACTCGTCGCTCTTGCAGCAGCATGTCTGGTCCTTGCCGTTGCAAACCCTCAGGTCGGTACCCGCCTGGAAGAAGTGAAACGTGAAGGGATCGATCTTTTTGTCGCGTTGGACGTTTCGCTCAGTATGAAATCGGAAGATATACGGCCGAGCAGGATGGAAAAAGCCAAGCGGGACGTTTCCGAATTATTGCGGAAGCTTTCGGGCGATCGCGTCGGATTGGTCGTGTTCGCCGGCGAAGCATTTGTCCAATTCCCCCTCACCGCCGATTATGCCGCCGCGGATTTGTTTCTCTCCGCCATCGATGTGGATGCCGTCCCGGTACCGGGCACGATGATCGGCAGTGCCATCGAAGTAGCGCTGAAATCTTTTTCCAAAGACCTCCCCACACAGAAAGCAATCGTAGTGGTCTCCGATGGTGAAAACACCGAGGGCAACGTGATGGGGGCGGTGGAAGATGCAAAAAAAGCCGGGGTGCGGATTTATACGGTGGGGATGGGAACACCGGAAGGCGGACCGATTCCCGTGCTCAACCAAAACGGCGCCCGTATTGATTATAAGCGCGATCAAGCGGGGAGTATCGTCCTGTCAAAATTAGATGAATCCATGCTCCAACAAATTGCAGCGACAACCGGCGGGTCCTATCATCGGGCGACAAGCGGCGGCAACGAGATTGACGACATCTTCAAAGAATTGGCGTCGATAGAAAAAGTAGAATTTGGAACAAAACAAATCACCGGATATGAAACGAGATATCAATATCCATTGGCGTTTGCTCTGTTCCTGTTGATTCTGGAAGTGCTTCTTTCTGAAAAGCGGACGAGAATAGCGCTCTGGTTTAAAAAACTTCTGCCTGCGGCGGCAACGGCGATTCTCCTTTCGATTGTATCGGTTCATAGTACTGCGCAAACAGTCCGCTCCCAGATTGGTGCGGGCAACCGTGCGTACGAAAAAAGCAAATTTACCGATGCCGAGGTTGAATATAAGAAAGCGTTGGAGAAAGATGCGAAATCGAAGGAAGCATTATTTAATCTGGGAAATTCGTATTATAAACAGAAGCGGTTCGATGAGGCGATGCGGGAATATGAAAATTCGGCCATGTCGATGAAATCCCCTGAAGATCGCGCTGCAACCTATTACAATGCCGGGAACTCGCTCTATCAATCTCAAAAATTCCAGGAAGCGGTTGACGCCTATAAGCGCTCGCTCCGGTTGAATCCGAACGATGAAGACACGCGCTATAACCTGCAAATGGCGCGTGCAAAATTAGCCCAGCAACAGCAGCAGCAGAAACAGCAGAATAAAGACCAGAAACAGGATCAGAAGAAAGATCAGCAGCAGAATCAGCAGCAAAATCAACAACAGAACCAGCAGCAAAATAAGCAGCAGGAGCAGCAGCAAAAGCAGGAACAGACGAAGCAGGATCAAACACGTCAGCAAATGCAAAAAAAGAATCAAATGCCAAAACAGGAAGCGGACAGAATTTTAGAGGCAATGCGAAATAATGAAAAGGAAGTCCAGAAAAACCTGCGCAAACGGGAAGCGGTCCATGTAAAAGTGGAAAAAGATTGGTGAGTGGAAATCAACCCTCAGCGGCCGGTTATTCGTTTGGAATATTTTAGAATGGTGAGAGCGGACAATTCAACACGATAATAGTTTTATGATAATGAATGAGGCACATAAAATAAAACGAGTTTTTTTATTTCTCCTGACATTTCTCCTGGGAACATCCGGAGCATTCGCAGAAGACGGCATTTTGATTGCCTCGGCAGATCCATCGCGAATTGCAGCAGGTGAACAATTTCAGGTCACGTTCAAGTTTGATGGAAGCGATTATAACAGCGTCAAAGATTTTAAAGCGCCGAATTTCGGACAGTGTGTCGTCATCTCCGGTCCAAATCAATCGACCAATATGCAATGGGTCAACGGAAAGATGTCGGCCTCCATCAGTTATACGTATGTGTTGTACGCCCGACAGTCCGGAAAAATAACCATAGGTGCGGCGACCATTGAGTATAAAGGGAAGACTCTGAAATCCGATCCGATTCCGGTTGAGGTCACCCAGGGAAAACCAAAGACGCAGCAATCTCCATCCAATCCTTCAGCCGCTGAACCGGGCGACAATCTCATCATTCGAGCGTTTGCAGATAAACAACGGGTGCGGCAGGGAGAACAACTGATCGTCACGTTCAAGCTTTACACCCGGGTTTCCGTGACCGGGTATGATCTTGCAAAAGCTCCGACCTATGACGGATTTTGGAGCGAAGATTTTGAAATGCCGAAACAGCCGGCACAGAACACGGAAACATGGAATGGAAAGCAATATCGTACAGTGGTAATAAAGAGAACGGCGCTGTTTGCAACCCAATCGGGTAATCTGAAAATTGCACCGCTCGAAGCCCGCTGTGCAGTGCAGGTGCAATCCAAACGGCGCAGCAATGATCCGTTTGACCAGTTTTTCAATGATCCATTCTTCCAGCAGGTCCAGACGGTGAATATGGATGTGAAATCGAATCCGCTGTCGATCGTGGTTGATCCGATTCCGGCAAATGCACCGGCGGGATTTTCAGGTGCCATCGGCCGGTTTGCATTCAGTGCGAATGTGGATACGCGCACGGTGAAAGCGGGGGATCCCATCACTCTTCGTCTTTCGGTGGTGGGGTCCGGTAATATCAAACTGGTGACGCTGCCAAAACCGCAATTGCCGGCGGACATCGAATCGTATGAACCGAAAATTTCCGAGGAAATTTCACGCGACGGAGGAATTATTCGCGGCAAAAAAACCGCAGAGTATCTTCTTATCCCGAGGAATGCAGGTCAGCGCGTACTGGAACCGATGCAGTTTGTCTATTTTGACCTTGAGAAGAAGGAATATATCGCCCTGCGCTCGACAAAGTTTGAGTTTTCCATTACTCCGGGGAAAGATTTTTCCAGCTCCGGTGTGAGCCTGGCTGCGAAAGAGGATGTGCGGCTGCTCGGTGAAGATATCCGGTTCTTAAAACTCTCTCCCGGCGCCCTGCTTACTGCAGATGATCGTAACTCCTCGCAATGGTTTATGTTCGCCATGGTGCTGCCGCCGCTGGCGTTTGCCGGAGCATGGTTCTACCGGAAACGCATGGAAAAAATATACGGAGATATGCCGCGGCTGTTGTTCGAAACCGCCGGGCGTGAGGCAGCCCGCCGCTTGAAAAAAGCCCGAACCTTGCTCGATCAAGGGAATACGGAAAGCTATCATGCGGAATTATTACGGGCGTTGATGGTGTATCTTGAACATAAACTGCGGACTTCGAAAGCAAAATTTGTGATGGAAGAAGCCGTTCTTCAGCTGCAGCACCGCGGCGTTCAGGAAGACGTGATTCAATCACTCAAGACGTGTATGGAGCGAGCGGAATTTGTGCGCTTCGCCCCCGGATCCGATACCACGGAAGCCCGCAAAGAATTGCTCGATATCGCCGCCGGTACTATTAACCGTATTGAACAATCGTTTGGGAAGAGAGGAAACGCATGAAACACGTCCGCTGGATGTTGTGTCTCTCTCTCTTGGCGCTGCTCCGGTGCGCGGTGTCAGCCCAAACGCCGGTTGATGCGTTTAACCGTGGGAACGAATTATACCGTTCCGGCAAGTATCTGGAAGCAGTAAAAGAATACGAGAGTATTGTTCAACAGGGGAAATTCAGTGCGGAGATTTATTTCAATCTCGGCAATGCGTATTACCGCGAAGGTCAGCTTGCACGTGCAATCCTCTCTTACGAGCGTGCCGCGCAGTTGTCTCCCAGTGATCCCGATATAGAACACAATTTAAAATTGGCATATTTCAAAACGGTTGACCGCATTGAGCCTGTCCCCGAGATGTTCCTGATCCAGTGGATGCATGCGGCCGGATCATTCCTCCCGCCCGAAACGGTCCGTGCGTTCCTGGCGTTCTGCTGGATCCTGTTGTTCGGTTCTCTCGCAACGATGTATCTGGTTCTGCGGCCGGAAATTCTCCGTGCCGCGCGGATGGTCTTTTTTGTCTCATGCGTGTTCACGGCATTGAGTGCGGCGATGGTGGGAATTCAATCGTTTCGGGATACGGCACAGGACAAGGCCATCATCACGGCACAGACGGTGACGGCAAAATCATCCCCGGACACGAAGGCGGTCGACGCATTCGTCATTCATGAAGGGGTGAAGGTGAAGTTGACCGATGCCGTGGGAGACTGGGTGAAAGTCACCCTCGTCGATGGAAAGATCGGATGGATTCCCGTTAATCAGTGCGAAAAGATTTAAAACTCAACCCTCAGAAGAATAATTCCTGCTTCATCAAGCCAGCGCGTTTTTCACCGTCGATTCTATTGATTCGCGCGTAAACGGCTTTGCAAGGTACGCTTTCACGCCCATTTGTTTGGCGCTGCGCACAAAGAACTCGTCTTCCAGTGAACTCATGAGGACATACGGTACGGATTTTAAGTCCTCGCCGTATGTGCCGGCAGTAATTTTTTCATAGAACGTGAATCCGCTCATCACGCCGACGCCCAGGTTGACGTCGCTGATGATCAGCGACGGTGTGACCTTCTGGATTTCCGGGAGCGCGGCTTCCGCCGTCGCGGCGGTGATGACCGTCTTGTATGTTTTCTTCAGAATGTGATCGACATATTTGCGGATGGACGGATCGTCATCGATCACGATGATGACGGCAGTCTCATCCGGCAGGCCGAGTTCTTTCTTGACCTGTTTCGTCAGGGATGCATGTTCGTCGTCGGATATTTTGAAAAATTGCTGAAGGTTTTTCAAGTGCACCACATCTTCTTCAGAGGGAGTGCCGCCCTGCCAGAGTTTGCGCACCGCGTCGATGTAGGCGCTCACCTGTACCGCCCGCTCCGATTCCCGATGTTCACTATCGCTGATGGAAAACGATATTTTAAGCGATTGGAGCAGCGAAGCCTGCATCTCAGAGGGAACGGCCAATTGCATCATCAATTTCATTAAGGTCCTGTAGGAATCCAATTCCCGCTGCTGCGTTTTCTCCCGTTCGCGTTCCAGGAGAGTGTTGCGCTCTTCTTCCATTTGATGCACCAGCTCATCATGGGCGCGTTTCTGTTCCTCCTTCAATTTCAGAAATGCTTCATCCTGTATTTTTTTTCGTTCCCCTTCGGCCGTGATATACTGCTGGAGCTTTACTTCGTGGTCTGCACGATAAAGATCACCGCCGGCGGTCATTCCGCCGGAGATCCCCGATCCGGCTTGTTGAATTTGAGCAATTAATTTCCTTTCGAGTTCTTCAATTTTCCGCGCTGTCTCTTTTTCAATTGCGGTGATATCCTTAAAGGCAACCTCTTGAACTTCGTGCACGGATGCCTGGCGCGCGCGTTCTTCCAGTACCTGTTCCGCCTTCTCCTCCTGTTTGCGTTTCTGTGATTCATGTTCCTGCTGCTTGTAAAATTCATTGAGGCGGCGTTTGACCTCCTGGTCCACATGGGCATCGGCCTGCTGTTTCGCCTCGCGCATAACCACTTCCCGCTCCTTCTCCATCATCATGACGAGGATGCGTTCCTCGTACGCGCGGGCGTAGATGTTCTTGATATCAAATTCATACACTTTTCTGATGCGGTCAAGCGCATCATCAAGCTTTTTTGCTCTGACATCGTCATCCACCTGGCGCAATAATGCAGATACACGAGTATTACGGTCTTCGGAGCTTAAGGTCATGGCAGACATAGAAAACCTCCTGTTGGAAATTGAGTCATACGAAAGTAGACGAAAAAACTCAGAGAATCAACCATCTTTCCGAAAACCGCGATTGACGGTGAAAAAAGGGGAAGTGTGGAACATCTCCGCTTTTTATCAATTCTAACTGAAAACGGATACACCGGCTGAGAAGAATGAACACCCCGGAGAACAATGCCGAGGACGAACAAATTGCCTCTGTATAAGTTTTCTATTCGTCACCAATCACTTTCCAGCGTCATGAAGGAACTTGCATATGGTTGCTGCCGCATCATGGAACAGCTCCGCCTCGGGGAGAAGACTGAGCACCAGACACGATTTCTCTTCTAAGCCGTAATAATGACCCGGCTGAACAACAATATTCAGACGGTCCAGGATTTCTTCTGCCCACTGGTCATCGCTCTTCATCTGAGGAAACCGCAGGATGGCATACCACCCGCCTTCAACATGAAAGACGGACGAAAGAGAATTCAAAAAAATAGTCTGCAGTGACCGGTAATTGGTCTGAACCCGTTCGCGGATCTGATGTTCAAGAGAAGAAGCGAGAGAAAGAAGCCGGGGGAGCGCTATTTGAACCGGCGTATTGACCGAGAGATACGTATCTGCAATGATGTCCAGCCGGTCCATTGCTTCGGCGGTATGAACGGGATTGCCGCTGACAACGATCCATGAGAGTTTGAGCTGGGGGAGTCCCAGCAGTTTGGAAATGCCGGTTAAGGCAAAGAGGAGCACCGGAGGCTGCTGTGCAAACATCTTCGCCCGGTGGTCGTTGTGGGAAAAGCCGTACGGCTGGAACACCTCGTCGACGATCACGGCACAGCGATGATCGGCGGCAAGTGCGCACACCCGATCGAATTCCTGTTGTTTGAGAAATGAACCGGTCGGATTGTTGGGATGAATGAGAACGACGGCTCGTGCGCGGCCGCTCATCGCTGATTGAAGCGACTCGAAATCAATATGCCACTCTCCGTCGTACATCAGGCGGTACTGCCTGAGCGCCGTATCGTTGAGCTGGCAGAGGTATTCCAACAGCGGGTAACTGGGCTTGGGAATGACGACCTCGTCGCCCTGGTTGCAGAGGAGTTTGAAAATGAATGAATATGCTTCACTCGTGCTTGCGGTAAGCAACACCTGCTCCGGTGCGATGACGCTGCCCCGAGAGGCATAATACTCTGCAATGGCCGTGCGCGCAGAAAGAGCGCCGCGCGGCTCCGGACTATAGCACATCGAAGCGGGTGCTGCAAGCGCTGCAAGGATTTCTTTTTCGGGATAGGTGAATCCGCAGCGGGTCGGATTTGATTCACTCAGGTCGAGTAGAACCTCACCTTTCATCCGTTTCGCTGCAGCCAGTGCAGTAAGCTGATTGGGGGTGGTATTCCACTCTGTGCGGGAGGAAAACATAAATGAAGACTATCGGGTGCTGGAAATGAGAGAGGGGAAATTTACAGCGGTAAAATTTTCATGGTGGACCATAGGCACCCTCACCTCAAATCGGCTGAACGCTCTCCAGCCGATGTTCTCATCCGGAACGATGGCCGGTATGATGGGACTCCAAAAACGCAACACCAGAAAAACCCGGTGTTATTCTTCCATCGTTTCTGCCTTTTTCTTCGACATGCGATTCCGTTCGTTGTGATCCAGATATTTTTTGCGCAGACGCATGGACTTGGGTGTCACTTCCACATATTCATCTTCGCCAATCCATTCAATCGCCTGTTCCAGCGTCAGATTCCGGGGCGGTTCCAGCCGGACTGCTTCATCCGAACCGGAAGCGCGCATATTGGTCAATTGTTTTGTCTTGCAGACATTGACCACCATATCGTACTCGCGGGAATTTTCACCGACAATCATCCCGGCATACACCCGTACACCTGGTTCAATGAAGAAGGTGGACCGTTCTTGAAGTTTCCACATCCCGTACGCAACGGCATCGCCTTCTTCCATCACAATTAAAGCTCCGCGTGTGCGATGTGACAATTCGCCCTTGAAAGGCTCATAGCCGTGAAAAATGTGATGCATAATACCGGTGCCTTTGGTCTGGGTCATAAATTCGGAACGGAAGCCGATAAGCCCTCGTGCAGGCACCAGAAATTCCAGTCGAGTATTGCCCTGGCTCTGCATCATTTGCCGCATCTCACCCTTGCGTTTTCCAAGATTTTCAATCACTGTTCCGACATGTTCATCGGGGACATCGATGATGACGTGTTCAATCGGTTCGCAGACGACATCGGCAATGCGCTTGAGGATAACTTCGGGCCGGGACACCTGAAATTCATATCCTTCGCGCCGCATGGTTTCGATGAGGATGCCGAGATGCAGTTCACCTCTGCCGCTCACTTTGAACACATCCGGTGAGTCTGTTAACTCCACGCGCAAGCTGACATTGGAACGAAGTTCGCGTGCCAGCCGGTCGCCGAGATGGCGCGTGGTCACATACTTGCCGTCGAGTCCTGCAAACGGTGAGTTGTTGACGATAAAATTCATGGACAGCGTCGGCTCTTCTATTGCGACAAACGATAATGGCGTCGGGTCGGATGCGTCGGCAATGGTTTCGCCGATATCGACATCTTCCATCCCGGCCACTGCAATAATTTCTCCCGTACCTGCTTCTTCCACCTCAATGCGTTTCAATCCCTGAAACGTGTAAATCTTTGTGACCCGTGCATCTTCCACGACACCATCGCGATGGATAATTTTCATCGGAGAACCGAGACGGATCTTCCCGCGGGATACCCTTCCGATACCCAGGCGGCCTAAATAATCGTTGTAGTCGATAGTGGTGACGAGCATCTGGAACGGTCCCATCGTATTTCCTTGCGGTGAAGGGACATATTTAATAATTGCCTGAAAGAGCGGATCAAGGTCCGTGCCTTCATCTTCCAATTCTTTCTTTGCGATTCCCTGCTTTGCAACAGCATAAATGGTAGGGAAATCCAGCTGCTGGTCATGTGCGCCGAGAGAAAGAAACAACTCAAACACTTCATCCAGCACCTGGTGCGCACGGGCATCTTTCCGGTCGATTTTGTTGATGACGACGATGGGGAGAAGGTTGAGATCGAGCGATTTCTTCAGCACAAACTTTGTCCCGGGAAGCGGCCCTTCGGCAGCGTCCACCAGTAAGAGAACGCCGTCGACCATTTTTAACGTGCGTTCCACTTCACCGGCAAAATCGGAGTGACCGGGAGTATCCACGATATTAATTTTATAAATTTCACCTGATTTCGGTTCTTTGTAGAGTACTGCCGTATTCTTGGCTAAAATAGTAATGCCGCGTTCCCGCTCTAAATCGTTGGAATCCATGACGCGTGTTCCCATCTCCTGGTTGGCGCGGAATGTCCCGGTTTGTCTCAGCATAAAATCTACAAGTGTTGTCTTGCCATGATCGACATGTGCGATAATTGCGATATTTCGTATATGAGTGACTTCTTGCATTGTACCTTTCAGTGAACTATGGCCGGAATGTCGTTCCAACCGTGAGAAAATAAAAATGCCTCAGTCTCCTGCCGCCTGAGGCATAAACAAGATACGGAAATTTTCTGAGAAAGAAAAACACCTCGGCCGGCCTCGTCTGCCATCCACTGCAGGCGTGAAATCATCAGGGAGTTCATAAAAAAAAGCCGATCCTGTTGCAGGACCGGCTTTATGGTCGTTCTCCGACCGTGAATTACCGGATACTGATGCCCGCACCAAGCGTGATGACAGGATTCTTTGCAATACTGTATTCTGCATGCACGTTCACAATCAACAACAGCAAACGCGCACCGACCGTGATGCGGGATTTGTTGCTGCCTTTTACTTCAAATCCGGGAATCGTTACCGATTGACCTATTTCAGGATTGTACCCCTGGAAATCATTCAGGGTTAATGTTGAATTTTCCAGTTGGAATCCTCCGTAAAGAGTGACGATAAATAATTTCTTGCTCGCTTCAAATCCGTAGGCAGTTCCCGTCGCCGAGAATATATCTGCATCGGCCTTCGATTTGAAATTCATTTTCTGGGTCATAAAGTGGACAGCGATGTCAACCGGACAGAACGGGATCCACTGATCGATATTGTATCGAAGGCCAAAACCCATGTAGCTGAATTTTCCTGCATCATTTGAGACGGTCGGAATATACCGGAGCATGAATTCTATGCCAAACGGGAGGCCTACATTCAGCTGCGGCATGGGCAGCGGTACGCCTGTTTTTCCCCAATCATATCCAGGGGGGAGAGGAAGAATTGTCCTGCCGGCGGGAACGGGTACCGGTGTCGTCACAGAACCATTTTTTAATTCGCCGAATCCCCCCAGGGTTTTTACCAGGACTTCTTCCTTCGCTCCGACGGCTGTGTTTGCGGTAACCGAGGCGGGGTAATTAGGATCTGGTCCGGTCGAATGCAGGGTGATGGTCGTCCCCGAAGGAAAGCCGGTATATCCGAGGTCGGATGCATTCATCGTCATGGTTGCCGGCATGGTCAGCGAAAAAGTTTTATCCGCATCGGTTACCTGTGACATTGCAAATTTTACGCCGATGTCAAAACCCAGAACGTCGTGCAAATCGGCAGAATAATAAATACCGGAATTGAGATCGTTGCCCCAGCCGCTTAAGATCGGTGTAATGTAACCGACGGCGGCGTCGTGTCCCAATTTCGATAATTGCTGCTGAAGGTCCTGTGCGGTCATAAGACCGGCGCCCAGCGCCAGCAGACAGACCAACTTTTTAGTAAATCGAATGAATGTTTTCATGGTCACCTCCAAGAATGATGGAACCGGATATAGTCTCGTTAAAAGAATTTTGAAAACGACGGGTCGTACATATGTTCAAATATAAGAAACGAAATTCTAGAAGCAATACTCACACGGGTTCATCAAATAATCCGTGTCCTGGAGCACGTCTCCTGAATGCGGATCCCCTGTTCTTCGTCAAATTTATCGATGAGGAATGGAAGTTCAATGCTCCAGATATTTTGTAAATAATGAAGATAAATTTTCCAAATCTCTCTTCAGTGAAAAACGCAGGGCATCGCCGAATGTATTCAGGACAATCAGCGCATTGACGTTCGCATCAAAACCGGAGGCATGGGATAACCGGTTCCACATTCCCTTATTGACGGTACTCACCTCTTTGTAGATTTTCACAAGCCCATCCAGATTCCAATTCGGTTCCAGCCCATTGCGCTCCCGGAAGTACTGCGCTGCAAGGTACATCGAGACCGCGCGGAATACAGTCTCGTCGGTCGTTGCAAATGGAAGATGAAAGCGTACCATCGGACGAAGGTAATCAAGAATAGGGCAGCCGCTGGTCACCATATAGATGCCAAGAATGGCGCTCAGGCCGTTCTGGACCGTCGTTTGCTGAGCGTACGTCCTCTCCGGAGTCTCGACAACGACCCACGTTTTGTCGTAGGACGTGGAAAATTTGAATTCCTCGATAAGATGTGAAATATTCACCGCAACCGGACAGTACGCAATATCTTCCTTCAAAGGACAATTATGGCATTGATGAAATTGAAGTTTCGTCCACGGAGGATTTGCGCCCGGCGAGTGTTGAACGACTTCCAGCGTTTGTGCCTGAAGAAGCACATCGAATTGTTTCTCTTCACCGTTTTCGAACTGAAATTTGTACCGGAATTTTAATACATCCGGTGAATCTGATTGGGGCATACCAGGCTTTCAGGATGTGAATGAATTGTGCGATAGTAATTGATTCCCACGATTCCATTCGAGGGAGAGATCTTAAATTCTCTCGTCCCCCGTTCCTCAAACAGAAAAGAAGCTATGCATAACTTACAATTGAATCTCCATTCAAAATTCGCCGCTGGAGACCTTCGATATGCGTTGAGTTATTATTTCACTCGCTGAAATCTACAAAAAAAGACGATAAAATTCATTATGAATCGCGTTGGATATCCAGTTCTTTTCTTCTATCTTTACATCATATCCGGTCGGAGGCGTTCCACTGCACCAGTGAATCCCGGACCGCGAAGAATCGAATCACGTTCCAGGAATTATTAACAAAGGAAGGAGTATGGTATGAAGAAGGTGTTGTGTGTCTTGTTGTTGATAACCGCTGTTCTTGCATCTCAGACCGTTCTTGCACAGGATAAGCCGTCAGAGAAGAAAATTGATAAAGTTGAAAAAATAAAAAAGCACATGAAGCAGGAAGTGAAAGAAAAGAAGGAATGTGCCGAGAAGATGGAATGCTGCAAAGAGAAGAAATGCTGCGACAAATGCACCGGCAACGCTTGCGACGGGAAGTGCTGTGAAAAATGTGCGGAATGCAAAAAAGCCTGCGCGGCAAAATGTGAACAGTCGAAAAAAGAATCATGCGCGATGGATAGTACAGCGGCATGCGAGAAACAGATGATGAAAAAACACAAGGCAAAAAAGTGCGCCATGAAGGAAATGAAGGAAGAGTCAAAGAAAAAGGACATGAAAAAGCCTGAAATAAAGGCTGAGGAAAAACAGAAGTAATTGTCACAGGTGAATCACGAGCCGTTCTGATCCGCTCTCCGTTGGATCGAACGGCTTTTTTATTGTACGGTTTGAATATCGGCCTACTTTTAGGTAGTTTGCATGACCCTGATTGTCCGGATTTTCCGGGATGATCGGGGTAAGGTGTTTTCATGAAGAACAAATACCCCATCGATTGCATCTGATGGGGCCCGGTGCAGATGGAGAACCATCAACAGAGAGACGTGTGATAGAACAAATTAAAAAAAGAATTTCTGAAAGCGAGCCGTTCCAGTGGTTGACGGCCGCGGTGCAGCCCCTTCAGCGTGGGAATCACCTTCAACTCCAGGGATTGAACGGATCGTTGATTGCATTTGCCGCGTGCCGAATTTTTGAATCACGAACGACGCAGCTGCTGCTCGTTGCGCCGGACAAAGACCGGGCTGAGCAATTCCGGGATGACTGTGCGGCTCTTCTTGGAGACGCCCGCGTGTGCCTGTACGTCTCCGGTCCGGCGCATGCCGCGATGAGCCTTGATATGAGTGCGCCGATCGCACAAATGGAAACGCTGCGGTCGCTTTCCCGTTCCGAAAAGGTGATCGTGGTTGCCTCGGCAGAAGCATTGACCGTAAAACTTCCTCCGAAAAGTCAATTCGTCGAACGGGCAATGGATCTGGATGTCGGCAAAGAATATCCGTTTGAAGGACTGCTCGGGAAACTCACGGGTATGGGCTTTTTGAAAAAAGATTTTGTGGAGGAATACGGCGATTTCGCTTTACGGGGCGGGATTTTAGATGTTTTTCCATTTGTCGGCGAAAATCCGATCCGGTTTGAATTCTGGGGCGACACCGTAGAATCCATAAGAGAATTTGATGTCCTGTCTCAACGGTCCATTCGGGAACTTCAATCAGCGAATATTGTCGCGAACCTTTTTGGCGATCCCCACCCGGAATCACCGGCGCCTGAATCTCCAGGTGACCGAAGCGCAATGGTTTCTATTTTTGAGTATCTCTCTCCCGATGCCCTTGTGTTGTTCGATGATCCCATCCTGGTTGAAAAAGAAATTGAAGAACTTCAGCAGGAGGGTTTTACAGATATTCTCGACTGGGAATCGATCAAGAAAACTGCAGATGGGTTCGCAAGGATAGACCATGCGGCAATTCATAAATTACACGATCCCCACATCATCGATTTTCAGAGTCATCCGCAGCCTCCCATCGCCGGCAGCATCAAGCGGTTGCTTGAGCACATGAATAAAATTTCAAACCGGGGATACGCCATCTATCTTGCATGTGATACCAAGGAAGAGGGCGAACGCCTGGACGGCTTAATTGAAGAGGAATTAACCGCGCCGGATGAGCCCGGCCCTCAAAGCTCAATAAGAGAATCTCCAGAAGGAGAATCCGAAGAACTGTTCTCCATAAAAGGGGACGATGAAGACCGGATCACAGACCATCTCCCCGCTCCCATCGCCTATCAAATTCTTCCCGAAGCGCTCCACTCGGGGTTCGTCTTTCCTTCGGCGAATATCGCGGTCTTCACCGAACATGAAATCTTCGGCAGATTGAAGCGCCGGGGGACAACGGCACGAAAGAAATTTAAAGGACTGTCGCAGAAAGAACTTCAGCAGCTCAGGCGCGGTGATTTTGTGGTCCATCAGGATTATGGGATCGGCAGGTTTGCCGGATTGCACAAAATCAAACTGCGCGGTGTCGAAGCTGAAGTCATGAAACTGGTGTATGAAGAAAACGATGCATTGTATGTCCACCTCAACTTCGTGGACCGTGTGCAGAAATATTCGTCGCAGGAGGGTCACACACCAAAACTCAGCAAGCTCGGCGGATCGGACTGGGACCGGCTGAAGTCGCGCGCCCGCAGGAAAATCAAGGATATTGCGCGCGATCTGATCAAACTGTACGCGCGGCGAAAACACGAGCAAGGCTTTTCCTTTGCACCGGATACGCACTGGCAGAAAGAAATGGAGGCTTCATTCCTCTACGAAGATACACCCGACCAGGCAAAATCGACGATGGATGTGAAGCGGGATATGGAACAGCCGTCGCCGATGGACCGGCTGATCTGCGGGGATGTCGGATTTGGAAAAACAGAAGTGGCGGTCCGCGCCGCGTTCAAAGCGGTCATGAACGGGAAACAAGTTGCACTTCTTGTGCCGACCACAATTCTTGCACAGCAGCATTATTATACATTTTCCGACCGGATCAGCCGGTACTCCGTACGGGTCGAATCCCTCACACGGTTCCGTCCGAAGAATGAACAAAAGAAAGTGCTTGAAGATTTGAAAGAAGGCAAAGTGGACGTCCTGATCGGCACTCACCGGCTGCTGTCGAAAGACGTCGTCTTTAAAGACCTGGGCTTACTCATCATCGATGAAGAGCAGCGGTTCGGTGTTGCATCGAAAGAAAAGCTTCGCCAGCTTCGTGCGAGTGTCGATACCCTGACGCTCACCGCGACTCCGATCCCGCGGACACTTCAATTTTCATTAATGGGAGCGCGTGATTTGTCGCTTATCAACACACCGCCCCGCAACCGTATTCCGATTCAAACGGAAATTGCACAGTTTGACCTGCAGTTAATTCACGAAGTCATCACGAAAGAATTGCACCGGGGGGGACAGGTGTATGTGGTGCACGACCGCGTGCAGAATATCGATACACTTCGGGCAATGCTGGAAGAACGAATACCGCAGGCACGGTTTCATGTTGCGCATGGACAGATGAAAGGGCATGAATTAGAAAAAGCCATGATGGATTTCCTGGAGAAGAAATTCGATGTCCTGTTGTGCACCAAAATCATCGAATCAGGGATCGATATCCCGAGTGTGAATACGATTATCATCAACCGTGCGGATCGGTTTGGACTGGCGGAATTATACCAGCTTCGCGGCCGTGTCGGCCGGTCCAATATCCAGGCGTATGCGTATCTTCTGACGCCGCCGCTCTCGGTGCTGCCGCGGGTGACACTGCGACGTCTGCAGGCCATCCAGGAATTCACCGAGCTGGGTTCCGGCTTCAATCTTGCAATGCGGGACCTGGAAATCCGCGGTGCAGGGAATTTACTTGGCGGAGAACAATCCGGATTTATCCTGGAAATGGGATTCGAAATGTACCAACGGGTTGTTGAAGAAGCCGTTGCGGAATTGAAGAACGAAGAGTTTAACGAACTCGTGGAAAAGAAACCGGAGGAAGAAAAAAGGAAAATGGCCGTCACCGTCATCGAGACCGACATCGAGGCTCTTCTCCCGGACCTGTATATAGAACACGATGCGGAACGGCTGGATATCTACCGCCGATTGTACAGAAGCAGTACAGGAGAAGAAGTCAGCGCCATGCGCAGAGAATTGAGAGACCGATTCGGTGAATATCCGGAGGAAGTGGAACATTTATTCCGGCAAATCGAACTGAAAGTCCTGGCATCAACTATCGGGTTTATCAAACTGGAATTGGAAGGCGATGCCCTGGCGATGCATTTTCCTCCGCCCGAAGAAAAAACTTTTTATGAAGGTGATCACTCACCGTTCCAATCTCTGATGGGACAGCTCCAGGAGTTGAAGCCGTTCCATCCGCACCTCAAACAGGACGCAAAACAATTAAAATTGACTGCAAAAATCAAATTGAGCGACAATCAGATTGAGCGGCTGGATTCAATAAAGACTTTTTTGGAAAAATTAAGGGTATTGATGCTGCCGGGGCAATCATCAGAAAGCAGTAGGCAGTAAGCAGTAAGCAGAAAATGGAGCAGATACAAGTGACTTATAGCCGTTAAGATTTATTATTTTCGCTTATTACTCGAAACTGGATACTCGTTACTCGATACTCTCTGTTTTTCGCCGAGGTGGGTTTGCATTGAACGACGTTGACATTCCATCAAAAAGGACGTATCATCTAAATAATGCTCATTTGATTTAAGAAACACCTGTAAATATCGAGGATATTGCTATGACAATCAAAGAAAAGATGTATGGGACCGTTGCGGTGATCAGTTTAAAAGGAAATCTCGTCGGTGAACCGGATACGGATAATTTACGGGATAAAATTTACAGCCTTATACAGGAAGGTTTTAGCAGGGTTGTCATCGATATGAAAGGCGTGCGGTGGATCAGCAGTTCCGGTTTGGGAACATTGATCGCCGCATTAACATCCGTTCGGAACAAATCCGGCGATTTACGACTGGCAAATATCACCGATAAAGTGGAAAGTCTTTTTGCCATAACTCAATTGGTTAAAGTTTTTAAGACTTACGAAACAGTGGATCGCGCTGTTGCCAGTTTTAAATAACATGTTCCTGAACACAGGCCTCAAACACGGATCCTGCTGGATCGTTCACCCGCCTCTGTCGTTCTTGAAAGAGGTATCAGTTTGTCTGCAATCATATGATTCCCTCAGCGGAAGGGCTGTCCGTTGGCGCTTACCGCAGTTCTCAAACTGAACCGTCATCATTTCGCGGCATTATTGTGTACGTCATCTTACCCATAGCGCTCGCTGTTCTTATTCTATCGTGGCTCCTGCTGCGCCGGTTTACTGTTGTTTGGATCGCAAGACCGGCAACGATGGGCGAGTCCCTCATCGCCGGCCTCGCCGCATGGATTTTCATTCTTTCGATTGCCGGGTGGTTCGGCGGAATTGTGC
>RPQN01000078.1 GCA_003819715.1 Ignavibacteriota bacterium
AACGGACGTTCTTCATCACGAAAACTCATTTTCATTTTCGTCTTTAACGAATTGCGTACGAGTCCTTCCGAGTTGACAAATTCAGTAAAAACCATATCGGCCCCAAGACGCTTGCAGATAATGCGGAATGCCTGATCCGTCACGTCTTCCATAGGAGCCAGCAGTAATGGCCTGGTGATATCGAGAGTTCCAATGCGCATAAAATTCTTATAATGAAATATACAAAAACGACGAAGCAGTTACAACGCGGTCCTCGTATTTCCGAAATAGAAAAAGCGGCAGCGGCCGCTTTCTCAGGAGATTTATTTTTGAATTCGGAGTGTATGAGACTGCCTGAACACTTCTATCAAGACATCTCTGATGAACTTCATCGTTCAGCTGATCCGGTTGGATGTCCGCTCGGCCGTCGAGGTTTGCAACAATTCGGGATCCTTAGAGTTTACAGCCCGGCGACTCATTGCCGTTTTCTCTACACAAAAGCGATTTATAATTTCACTCTATTTCGCGCCGGCAGTCCGTCACTTCACGGTCGTTCGTTTTTATCTGTCTGTTCCGGTTACTTTATTAACACGAGTTCCTTCGTTTTCATAAATGAACCTGTCTGTTCATCATGAATATTGTGCGCATCCAATCGATAAAAATATATTCCACTTGATAAATTCTGAGCATTCCATTGTTGTACATAACTGCCTGCCGGTAATTCATCAGAAAGAAGTACTGCCACCATCCTTCCCAGGATATCATACACCCGCAAGGATACCACATAGCGTGTCCCTGGACCCGGTAATTTAAATTTTATCGTTGTTGTGGGATTAAAGGGATTGGGATAATTCTGGAACAATTCAAACGATTCCGGTATCTCCGGTCCGATCTGTGCAATCCCGGTGGTGGTACCATTTCCATTCACCGTGACCGTATCAGGACTGGTATCCGCATTGCTCACGAAATGAATAAACGCTTTCCTGATTCCGGTTGAATCCGACGTAAATCGGATCGTATCATTCTTTATTCCACCGGGCGAAATTATTAAAACTGTCGGATGAATATTGAAATAGCTCCTGGTGCTGGTGATGCTTGTGATCTTCAGTGTATCGGTGCCGGAATTCCTTATCGTCACCACCGTGTCTCTCCATTGTCCTATTTTAACGACTGGAAAAGTTATGCTTCTTGTATTCAAAACCAATGTTGGTGTTCCGATACCAAATCCGGTCACGGCGATCGTATCGGGACCTGCGGCAGCATTGCTTACGAAGATGAAGAGATCATTTCTGAATCCAATGGAATCCGGTATAAACCGGAGAGTATCGTTCCTCGTTCCGCCGGGCGGCACCGTCAGGAGCGTCGGACGAATGCTGAAATAGCTCCTGGTGCTCGTAATGCCCGTGATCTTGAGTGTATCGTTGCCTGTATTCGTTACCGCGACTACGGTGTCCTTCCACTGAGAAATTTTTACTGCGGGAAAAGTTATGCTTCTCGGGTTCAAAGCCAATGTTGGAGTTCCGAGTCCTAACCCAGTGACAGCGATCGTATCGGGACTTGTTGCAGCATTACTCACGAACCTGATCAATGAAGTCCTGACTCCAATGGAATCCGGCACAAACCGGAGCGTATCATTCCTTATTTCACCGGGTGGCACGATTAAAAGTGCCGGACGGACGCTGAAATAATTTTTTGTGCTTGTGATGCTTGTGATCTTTAACGTATCATTACCATTATTCGTTATCGTTACAACTGTATCTCTCCATTGTCCTATGTTCACGGCTGGGAAAGATATACTTCTTGGATTCAAAACTAATCCTGACGTTCCGAGCCCATATCCTGTTACGACGATGGTATCGGGACTGGTTGCAGCATTGCTGACGAAACTGATCAGGGCGCTCCGGGATCCAATTGAATCTGGCATAAAACGGATCGTATCATACCTCGTTTCGCCGGGAGGTACTATCAAATCCGTCAGGCGAATATTGAAATAATTTTTACTGCTTGTGACATTTGAGATCTTGAGTGTATCAGAGCCGGTATTCGTTACCGTCACTACCGTATCCGTCCATTGACCTATGTTCATGGCCGGGAAATTCAGGCTTCGTGAATTAAGCGTTAATCCTGGCGTTCCGATGCTGAACCCTGTCGTGAAGATCATATCGTAACTCGCAGAAGCATTGGTCACGATGCTGAAGGATGCAGTCCTGAGTCCTATGGAATCAGGCATAAACCGGATAGTGTCATTCGATGTTTCGCCGGGAAGGATTGAGAGAATGGTCGGACGAATACTGAAATAATTTCGCGTGCTTGTGATATTTGTGATATCCAATATATCATTGCCCGTATTCGTCATTGTTATGACCGTGTCCTTCCATTGACCTATTCTCACGGCTGGAAAAGTGATACTTCTTGGATTTACTGCTAATATGGGCGTTCCAATTCCGAATCCATCAACGGTTATCACATCAGGATTGGTGGCGGCATTGCTGATAATGTTGATGAGAGCGTTCCTGGCTCCATAGAGATCCGATACAAATCTCATGGTATCATTCTTTGTTTCGTGCGGTGCGATGGTGAGGGCTGTTGGACGAAAACTGACATTACTCCTGGTACTCGTGATGCTTGTGATCTTCAATGTATCATTGCCCGTATTGGATATCGTTAAGACGGTGTCCACCCATTGGCCGATGTTCATCGATGGAAACGTAATACTTCTTGAATGTAATGCCAATATTGGTGTACCGGAACCGACCCCGGTTACTGAAATCACATCCGGGCTTGTTGCAGCGTTATTCACGAAGGTGATCACTGCATTCCTCACTCCAATGGAATCCGAAACAAACCGGATCGTATCATTCCTCGTTTCACCGGGTGGCACGATGAAGAGTGTCGGGCGGACGCTGAAATAATTTTTGGTGCTCGAGATGCTCGTGATCTTTAACGTATCAGTGCCGTTATTGCTTATGGCAATCACTGTGTCTTTCCATTGACCTAATTTCACAGTGGGAAGCGTTATGGTTCTGGTATTTATATTTAATCGCGGGACAAGAGGGGTGCTGCTGACACTCCCGAGAGTCCAGCTTGAAAAACCGGTTGCATTCACCGTCACCTGCCGCGGAATGCCGCTCACACTGAATGGTCCTGCGAATTGCCTCCACCCTGAACCGCTGTTTCGATAGACAACGACTCGTGTGGTATCGACATGATTGTCGAAATCAGGCAGCCAGCTAAACACCACTTCTCTTCCACTCGAAGGTTGATGATCCGCCTCGATGGTCCAGGTCGTCGCAATGCCTGCGTTATCCGAGATCGTCACCGCAGCGTCATCACCGGATTTTCGTGTCACACCGACTTTTTCGAGATTGTCGTTTCCAGATCCGATAGAAAGGCCCAACAAATTTAAAGAACCAGTCCCGACATTTCTTGGAACGACTTCGACGGTACCGATGATTGCCCCATGTTGTGTTTCCGTCGGGATGACAGCGCTTGTATCGAAGACTATTTTATTGCTGTCCTTCGTGATGATATTTCCGTTGGAAAGATTCAGGTTGCCGGAAACGGTTATGGTTGAAGACAAAACGAGATCACCATCGGTGACATTGACCGAATCAATTACCGGCGGAGAGGCAAAATTCACGATAACGTTTTTCGAAATGTTAAGTTTTCCGGGATTACTTCCGAGGAAATTAAGCGTATCACCATGGCTGACGGTGTTGATCGCACTCAGTAAATCACCATTTGTACTCCAAGCCCATGGATGTGCAACGCCGTTATAATCCCTGTCCCACCAGGGGGCATAATCGACATTGCTGTTCAAGGTATCACCATGTCCGGAAGGATTTGTTTCAGTATTCTGCGGGCCGCTTGCGGAGCCCCACCAGTTTCCTTCTGCCGCGATTGGAATACCCGATAATAAATTCGAGATGCCCAATTGTCGATTGGAAAAAATAGCTGCGTTGTTCACCGTGACGTTTGTGGGTGAACTATTAAGCAGTGATTGTGCCGGCGGATTCCAATACATCGGAGCGGAGGGATTGTTCACTTCGCCAAATCGGATGCCAACCGTATTGCCGGAAAATGTTCCTCCATTCACCGTGACCCCGTTCAATGTCGCATGGAGCGCGGGATCGTCGTTTCCTGTTCCGCGAGCTTTCACCGTAAGTCCTGCGCCTGCGTAGGAGCCAATTCCATTTCCGTTTACGGTGAGATTATTGAATACGAGATTCCTATATACGCCGTATTGCAGTGTGATATCGATGCCGGCATTATTCCACGCCCAATAATAAGGCGAATGATTAATATTTCCGTTATTGGTCACTGCCACATCAGTAAAGGTCGCATCAGAAAGTTTTTCTGCGTAAAAACCTTTTACGGAATTGCGGGCAAACGTTGTATTGCTTATTTCTATATCTTCTACGGTCGAGGGATTGGAAGCATTATTATAAAATATCATTCCGTACGTCATATCACTGAATTCACAATTCTTTATTGCACTGTGCAATAGGCTCGTACTGCCATCGATGGTGATTCCGCGGGTGTTGGAAGACACGGGAAGAACATGAGGATCTGCTTGACCTGGTGTATCACCGCTTACATCGCCCATGGCGCGTATGTTGTCGAGCTCCACATACGAATACGACGCGACATATCCTCCCCCGGCGGGTCCCGGTTGTAGCATGATGGCCGGCCGCGGATATCCATCATTCGGCCCCGGTTCAATCTGCAGGTCTTTGAGCAGCAGAGGTTTATTACTGTTCACCCCTGATGCACTTATAATGACATTGGGTCTATATCCGCCATAGGTGACGCCGGCGACCAGAGGCAGTTTGACAAAATCTCCTTGTGCGGCGCTGTTTTTTAGTATTGTTCCCGTATTGCCCGTTCCGGCGCCGACCAGCGTAATCCATTTATTGATATTGATGGTTTCATCATATATTCCTGCTGCGACATGGACATCACCACCGGTGGCAACAGCGCCAATTCCGTCCTGAATTTTGCTGAATGCATCGTAGCCGAAAATATGGCCGGCGGAGTTGCCATCGGAAAATGCGGCATCAACGAACACGGACGCCGATAGAACATTGCTGAGGATTGACATTGTGGAATTGACGTAGTATGGCGAGACCGTAACGACTCCGGATAATTTCGATTGTATCGTCGAAATCACCGCGGTCCCCCACCAGTTGTCCGAGGCATTGACTGCCACAGGGTAATTTGCATCGGTAATACCAACAACACCGAATTTTCCTGACGCGACCCCTGATACATCATTTCCCGTAACCGTCATGGAGGTGATCTTGGCGAAGTTTGACGGATCAAACGGACCATCCTGGCGGGGATCATAGATCGCAATACCGTTGTTGCTGGAACTTATGATTTTATTGTTTGTGAGATTGAGAGTGATTTTTTTACCTGCGGGATCGCCCCAGGAATTATAGACGAAAAAGTTGTCCTTGCCGTTGAGCGTGTTTCCGGATATCGTGACGGTGCCGCTGCTTATGGGGATTCCAGTAAAGCCTTCGATGAGGATGGCTTTTTTTGATCCGGTTGCGCCGCTAAACTGATTCGTCGCGATGGTGGTTGTGCCGGAAACCGCATCAAAGTATAGTGCATCCCTGAGCTGGCCGCTGAATGTACTGTTTTCAATGGTGACATTTTGCCCCGTGATGTACGCGGCACGTCGGCCTTTCGTGAAAACGAGATTATTCAGTGTAATGTCCGAATAGGCAATCGTATAATTTGGAAAGGTTCCGCCTCGAGGCACCGATATCAGCCCGGCATCAGAAGTTTGATCATTTTTATTTATTTGCAGCCCTTGAATCGTCACATTGTTTGCAGTAATCGTCACCGTGCCTGCAGTGCCGTCGGGCAATTCAATCAATGGCCGTGATCCGGTCGGATCGCCTTGAAGGATCATCGACTTGGCGATCGTCAATGATTCATTATATGTCCCCGCTGCAACATTGACCGTATCCCCTATTCCTGCGGCAGTGATACCTCTCTGAATACTCGGAGTCAAAGTTCCGGTGTATGGAAGAGCACTCCATGACGGCGTGTAACTGTTCGTGGTAACAAAAACCTCATGAGATTTGACGACTGCAAAGCCAAAATTACTGTCGTCAATCCTGTGGACGATTTTATCTTCAAGAGAAAATAGTTCGCTCTGAGTCATCGCCGAAGGAAGTTTGCCGTCATACGTATTGTGAGAAACATCCAGGTTGCCGCTGCTTAAATGTCTGATGTGGGCCGTATTATTTGAAAAAATATTGTCATGGATATTGAGCGTGAACCCTGCAATACTTTCATTGATCCGGGTTACAATACCGCTGAAACAATTACTAAATGTATTATTGGTGACTGTAATTGGTCCCGCGTTTGTTAATGTATAAAACCGTACCCCTGCCCCCCACCCTGACGCTATTTGCGGGTCGGGAGTAGAGACACCATCGATAGAGTTATTTGAAAAAGTAAAGTTGCCCGAACTATTTGCCAATAACAGAGCATAGTACGCAACATTTATAAAATTATTTGATGTCACGGAACCGCTGACGCTGCTCAAATTCATGCAAGATGATACACTAATATTCGTCCATGTATTTCCATCGATAGTCACAGAGGTACCGGTTAACCCGTTGTAATTTCCAGCAATCAACAATCCTTCATCACTGCGTAAATTCGTCAACAAGTTATCACTAAATGAAAAGAGAGAGGGAGAATTGAAATAAAACCCGGCTGTTGAGTCAACGATATTTTTCTCTACGACGATGTTATTGCCGGCGGTATAGGAGTCCACCGGAGGAAATACGGGGGACGAAGGAGAAGTAGTAAATTTGAAGCCTTTAATTGTGACCGGGGATATCGTACTTACTCTTATCGTTGGACTTCCCTGCCCCGCTAATATTCCCTCTGGAAGCCGCACTCCAGTATTTGGACTGATATTGAAATTAGGCCCAAGCAGCGAGATTCCTTTTGAAATGCTGATCGTTGAGCCGCTGTTATATGTGCCTGCTAAGACCTGAACGGTTCCTCCTTCACTTGCTGAATTGATCGCAGATTGAATGCTCATTCCGCTCCCAACATAGAACGTCCCGCTTGATAACTGGCTGATAGTGGAACCCGGAGATGATGCATTGATGATAGTTGAATAAGCAACCGCATTGGCGACGTTGTCCTGGTACCATGTATATCCGCTCAAGGCCACACTGGAGTTTTTTGTGATGTAATCATATCCAGCTACGGTGACGTTGGTATTGAGTAATCCCGATTCATTCTGTGCGTAAACCTTATTCCCTTCCGGTATGCTGCATGTCGTCGCATCGATGATAATGTTGTCTGAACCGCGATTTGCCTGTGAAGGAATTGAAACATACACCGCGATGCCGCCCCATGCATTTCCGCCGGTGGTGACTTGCGAGATATTCGCTCCATGGACCCCCGTGATATTCATTCCGTTCCCGTACGCCGCATTTTGGGTTGTTACATAACTGATGACTGCATGATCAACGCCATTGATATCGATTCCTGACCGATTACCGTTTTTCACGGTAATATGAGTGATGGTCACATTACTTAAAATCGATGGAGTATTCGATACATGGATGGCATATCCGCCTCCGTTCGATGTACCAAGCACACCGGGTCCTAATGGAGGTTTAATTGTGAAATTAGTTAAAGTGACATTTGAAGCGGAAATGAGAATTCCATAATCGGTCCCGTTAGCGCTTGCATCAATAATCGTCGTTGCTTCGTCCT
The DNA here is from genome assembly GCA_003819715.1 of Ignavibacteriota bacterium. Taxonomy (GTDB): domain Bacteria; phylum Bacteroidota; class Ignavibacteria; order UBA10030; family UBA10030; genus Fen-1298. The sequence continues at coordinate 7,735 of RPQN01000078.1, forward strand.
GACCTATTAGACTGATGCTTTTGTTAACCGTTAATCTTCCAGATAGGGTATATGTTCCGGCAGCCACAGTAAGCGTATCACCGGAACCAGCTCCATTCACAGCGGTCTGAATCGTCGCGTAGGGTGTTTGTGTGCGTGTATTGATAATAGATTGCGCTATGCCTTGTTGGCTATGGAATAAAAACAGGCATACCGTAATAAAATGTACAGAATATTTCATTCTCGCCTCCTGTCGCATAGGTATTTAAACAGAGTATTCCACCAAGCCGTTCCCATAAAGGGCCGCCTCGCTGAACAATTAAAGACTCAGATTATCGAGATATGTATAACTAAGATTGACGGGATTTGTGTCTTTCATTACTGCCTGAGATGAAAAACAGCGTCATTGCGCCGCCTCGACAGCGCATGTTATAAGTGTGACCTGGAGTCTGAAGGAGGAAGGAGTTTGATTTCTGGACTTATAACGCCAGAATATTACTTTTTTCCGCTGGAAAAGTCAAGTGGAAGAAAAAATTCATGGTAATTAATTCTGTTGTGAACACCTTCATTGAGTGTAATCTGCCATTATTAGATAATCTCACCAAACGGCAGTGTAAAACGACGTTTTATATTCCAGTGGGTTTCCTAACATTCATGTCCGGGAAACCGCTTGTCAGCCGTGATTTATCTTTTGGCGGATCTCCCTCACAACTTGAGAATACAGTTTGATTGAGGACGTAAGCGACATTCCTTTTCAGGGGAGCTCCATTGCAACATGTTAAGAGATGCCAGTTGATGAGGTCGATGCAGTTTGTGTAAAAAGATTTGTACGAGTATCCGTTATTTATAAACCATCCCGTATTTTTTCTCCGTTATTGCATATTCTTCTTTAGTTCTTTCTTTAGCCCTCATTCCCACTGGTGTACCGTTTTCTATAAAATATTGTTCAAATCCTGCGGGCGAATATTGAAAAACCATCACTAGATTCTCTATGCCGGTATTGTCCAGTCCATGCCACGTGTCCCTGGGGACAAATGCGACGGTTCCTGTTCTTACTTCAATGGCCTGTTCATCCAAGGTAAGCGTCCCTTCTCCTTTATGAATAAAAATAAGTTCATCATGATAGAGATGTTTATGAACACGCATTTTGCGTCCGGGAATCATTTCTTCAGTACAAAATGAGATAGCATCCACGCCATCCTTTGCTTTGGAAATTTTTACGGTGATGGGCACTTTGCGCCTTGTTAAAATATGTATTCCTTCTTCTTCACGTACCATAATTCCTTTGGCGTTAACAGTGGAGAATTCAGCAAAACTGATTTTTGGCAGGCTTCCCAAAAGAGCAGCAAGAGCTCCTATTTGGAGAAATTTTCGGCGGGGGTGCTGGGTGTTGTTCATAATTTAAGTTCTCAATGATGATGTCGTAATCAGTTTATTCACAGAACGTTGGTTTGCTATCTCGGATGTTTTCATCTTTGTGGCGATTACTCATGCGATGGGGATGTGAACCGGCGAACCTCAATCTTGTCTCCTACTTCAATGGTCATCAAATCTTCCCCAACTTCAAGTGGGCCGGCGTAGGTTTTTCGCGTGCGAGTTATGAGATCCTGCTCAGTTACTTCATCGATTGCAGGGGTGCTTGGCAAAGCGATGTGCGAGTACACGGCAAGTTTGGGTTTCACGCGGTCAAAGACTCTGCCGGCTTCTTCCGGAGTTGTGTGATATGCAATGATCCTTCGAACCGCCTCTGACTTATTTATAAGTTCCTCTTTTGCCGCAACCACTTCATGGACAAGCAGGTCTACTCCTTTAGAAAATTTAATGAGATTCTCACAAAACCGTGTATCGCCGGAGATTGCCACAGACCGACCTTGATAATCAATCCGGTAACCCAACGCCGGTTTAACGACCGGGCCATGGTCTACCAAGAATGCCGTGACTTTCACACCATCTTTTTCGTATACGACGCCTTCGGTAATATCTTCGGCGAGAACCGTCCCTCCCTTCGAGTCGCGATTCCCGTAATCAATTCGGAAATGGATATCGACCTGGTACGCTTTCTCCAGATTGTGCATCATCTCTTTTGTCCCCGTTGGCCCCCAGATACGAAATGGTTCAGTTCGTTCACCCTGCCAGCCTGTTAACCACTGATCAGGAATTCCCACGATGTGATCGGAATGGAGATGGGTAAGAAACATGGAGGTCACATCTCGCGGCCGGAGGCCGAGTTGCTGCATCCGCAGAGTTGAGCCCCGGCCGCAATCAAAAAGCAGTTTTTCTGTTCCTGCTTCGACCAACGTGCTGGGACCGAAGCGTTCGAAACTCAGTTTCGGCGTGCCTGTACCTAAGAGGGTTACCTTGATGCTTTGCGCCTGTATGCTTGTTGCTGAGAGGATAATGAGCAACACCCCGAGCACAGTGCGGATAATCAGCAAACCCATATCACATCTCTTTTTTTGCGAATGATAGTATCCGATCTGCGATTGAAATTTTAACGCACTATCGATAATTACTTTGTTAACAACATTTTCCTGATCTGCACGATTTGCTTACCACCATCCTCCGACTGTACCGCGATTCGGGCAAAGTAAATGCCACTAGAAAGTTTCGAACCGTCGAATGTCGTATTGTAATATCCGGGTTCTTTCGTTCCATTCACAAGTGTTGTCACTTCGCGGCCGAGCATATCATACACACTCAGCCTCACATCACTGACTGCTGAAAGCTGATATTGAATAACGGTAGATGGATTAAAGGGGTTCGGATAATTTTGCTCCAGGATGAACGAACGATTGTTGTCAATTGCCTCTGTCGTTATAGGGTGATCCGACCAACGAAGTCCGTCAACGGTAACATTGAGACTATCGCATTGCGGAGTTACAACAATGACACCGGCAGGCGTGACATAACTTTCTTTTGCAGTTTCGCGGGAACCATAGGATAACCGTATAAGCGAACCGGAACCGCTCTCGAGCCATTCTTGCTGCAGATTTAATATCAGAACATTCACCGTCGAATCATTCGGTTTATAGGATTCCACTATCCAAGAGGGTTCGAGGACTCGATCACCGCGACCAGGTGTTGATAAGGCAATATCGGAAGACGAACGGAGACTAAACTGCAATCCGTCGACAAGATCGGTGTTTTGAAATTGAACTTCAAGGATGCTTGATGATTTGCGAACGACTGATAACATGTTTCCTGCTAGCATAGGAGCAGTGAAAATAAATAGGGTTGTCATTCCCTTTGTAATTATTTTGTTTTTCAGATATTTCACATCCAAAACCATGTTGTGTTCCGATTGGAGACCACTGATAGTAACCAAGAAAGGTGAGAATTTGTTCCCACGCCGTTCTCGATTTACAGATTCCGGAGACTGAAGAATAAAAGGTGGGGGTCAAAAAATAGGAAAGAGTAGTCTGGAAATCGATTTACAAATTTATATCAACTCAAGATTTAGAAAACCAACAGTCAGGAAATATTTCCCTTGACTTGTCAGGTGAGCCTTCGCCTCGTTTTTCCTTTATTCCTTGATTCCTTCATTGCCTATGTCCGTTTAGGTAAAATATCCTGAACGGGCAGAATGAATCTTCTATATATTGTAAAAACTTCTATCGAGGCTCCGGTACTGGATTGCTTCGCTCAGGTGTTCCGCATGGATATCCACACTGCCGTTGAGATCTGCAATAGTGCGTGAGACTTTGAGTATGCGGTCGTACGCGCGGGCCGAGAGTCCCAGACGGCTCATCGCCATTTTCAACAGGTCAGCTCCGGCTTGATCAATTTGACAGAATTCTTTTATTTCCTTTGAATCCATATCTGCGTTGCTAAACAGTCCTTTGCGCGTTTTAAATCTCTCCGCCTGGGTTGAACGTGCCTGAATAACTCTCTGACGAATAGTGTTCGAGTTTTCTCCAGCGCGTTTTGATGCGAGTTCATTGTATTTTACCGCGGGCACTTCCACATGGATGTCAATACGGTCCAGGAGCGGACCGGAGATCTTACCGACATATTTCTGAATCTGCACGGGCGTGCATGTGCATTCGGCGGCAGGATTTCCATTGTTGCCGCAGGGGCATGGATTCATGGCGCAGACGAGCATGAAATTTGCCGGAAAATCCACCGATAATTTTGACCTGCTGATCGTTACATGGCTGTCTTCCAGCGGCTGGCGCATCACTTCCAGAACGCTTCTCGCAAATTCAGGGAGTTCATCCAAAAATAATACGCCATGATGCGCAAGAGAGATTTCTCCCGGCCGCGGAATGGTCCCGCCTCCGACGAGGGCGGCATCCGAAATGGTATGATGCGGTGATCTGAATGGACGAACGGAAACGAGACCGGAATGCGATGGAAGCATTCCGGCCACCGAATGGATCTTCGTGGTCTCCAGCGCTTCATCAAAGGTCATGGGCGGAAGAATAGTCGGCAGTCGTTTTGCAAGCATCGTCTTGCCCGAACCAGGCGGTCCAATCAGCAGAATGTTATGGCCACCGGCTGCGGCCACCTCCATTGCGCGTTTCACACTTTCCTGCCCCTTCACATCGGCAAAGTCAACCGAATAATGCTGGTCCTGCGAAAACACTTCGCGCATATCGACGTGAAACGGCTGGAGCAGCCGATGCTCTCCGGCAAAGAACTCAATTGATTCGCGCAGGCTGAGCATCGGATATATTTCGATTCCTTCCACCATTGCCGCTTCTCTCGCATTTTCTTCAGGCAGCAGGACGCCCCGTTTCCCTTGTGACCGTGCTTCCAACGCGATAACCAGTGCCCCGTGCACCGGGCGCAATGTTCCATCGAGTGCCAATTCACCGATCACGACAAATTTATCAAGCACTTCGGATTTGAGCTGTCCCGATGCAGTCAGAATGCCCAGCGCGACCGGCAAATCGTAGGACGATCCCTCCTTCTTCACATCCGCCGGTGCCAGGTTGACCGTCATTTTTCGGATCGGGAAGGTGAAATCGGAGTTTTTGATTGCTGCCGTAACGCGGTGGATACTTTCTTTCACCGCATTATCGGGTAATCCCACCATGAAAAATTTAGGAGATCCAAGATCAAGATGGGTTTCAACGTTCACGAGGTATGCATCGACTCCAAATGTCGCGGCACTAAAAATTTGGGAAAACATGGTAGTGGTCTCCCTCTGATAATTGATCGGTAGTATGTCTTACGAGATCTCGACCTGGATGAGGTGTCGATCTGTTTCAATCCTTGTGACAGTACCAGGGTAGCTCTGGCATCGTTTATCTGTGATTTCTTAAAAACTCCAGCCGCTCTTTCAGCTCCTCGGTCGATTTGAGCAGCCTCTCTTTTCCAAACAGCGCTTCTTCCTGGCTCGAAAATACCAGCAGATAATCATTACTCATGATAATAGCTTCTTCAGGGCAAACCTCTTCGCAGAAACCGCAGAAGATACAACGCAGCATATTGATTTCGAATTTGACCGGATACCGTTCTTTCATCAGTTCCGTTTCGCCCGCCTGAACTTCTATGGCCAGAGAAGGACAAACACGCGCACAAAGTCCGCATGCCACGCATCGTTCCACTCCCTGTTCCGTCACCAGGACCGGCCTGCCGCGGAATGACGGTTCCGGTTTGAATCGCTCTTCGGGGAATTGAGATGTAAACGTCGGCTTGAACATCTGCCCGATCGTCATCCGCAATCCTTTCAGGATTTCCGGAATATATGATTTCTGGAGCAGGGTTAAGTCTTTTTTTCTAATGATCGGACCGTACGTCTTCATGGGGTGCTCGCTTGCCGGCTAACGGAATAACATAATCAGACCGGTGATTAAAAAATTCGCAATGGCCACGGGCAGCATCACTTTCCATCCGATATGCATCAACTGATCATAGCGAAAACGCGGGATCGTCCACCGCACGACAATAAAAAATAAAACAAGCAGAATCACTTTCACCAGGAACGTCAGAATTTGCAACAGGCTTAAGATAAACGGCGATATGCCTAATTGATCAACGTACGGCAGATGCCACCCGCCCAGGAACAGCGTCACCGTGACCGCGCTCGATGCGATAACATTCGCGTATTCGGCGAGGAAAAAGAGACCGAACTTCATTCCGGTATATTCCGTGTGATAACCGCCGACTAATTCCGGTTCTGCTTCAGGCAAATCGAAGGGCAGACGGTTCGTCTCAGCAAATGCAGCAATGACAAAAGTGATGAACCCGAGAGGCTGAAGAAAAATATTCCATTTCGGAATAATGCCCCAAAAATATTCCGTCTGAAGAAGAACAATGCGGTCCAGCCGCAGCGTGCTGGAAATCATCAACACGCCGATGAGCGACAGTCCCATGGATAATTCATAGCTGATCAATTGAGCCGAAGAACGGAGTCCGCCCAGCAGGGAATATTTATTATTCGACGACCAGCCTGCAAGGCTGACGCCGTACACTCCGATGGACGTCAGCGCAAGAAGATATAAAATGCCGATATCGACATCCGCAATGATGAGTTTTATCTGCCGCCCGAATAATTCAATGGAGTTGCCGAAAGGAATAATGGCAAATGTACTGAGCGCGACACTGATCGAAATGATGGGCGCCATATCATGGATAAACCGGTTTGCCTGCACCGGAACAATGTCTTCTTTCATCACCAGTTTGACCACGTCGGCAAATGGTTGAATGATTCCACCCGGACCGACACGGTTAGGGCCGAGGCGCTCCTGAATAAACGCACTGACCCTTCGTTCCGCAAGAACGGCCATCGCAGCGCCGAGAACCAGCACGCCAAACATGATGATTAAAATTTTAGCGAGAAGTATTATGAGCGAGATGAGATCCATCAAATTCTCTTTGAGTTCAATTGAGACGTTTACGGCTTACTCACTTTAATAAATTCTTTTTTAATGGGTGCGCCATGAGTCCCGATTTTTGAGTACGATAATCCTTTAAATGCCGGGACACGTTCGACCAGTTCTTTAAATACTTCTTCGGAAGATGCATATTTCATTTTCACGCCCATGGCAGAGGCGATGGCTGCGAGTATTCTCCATGACGAACGCGCATCGCGTTTGTTTCCTTTCCCCCAGGAGTCATTCCGCGCCGCAAATTTATCCCACCGGCTCATCGCCATCCCATCCGGGGCACGTTCCTGTTCGATCATCGCAACCGCAGGCCGTACTCGCTGCACATATCCCGTGAAATTCGTGTAGGTCCCATACTTTTCTGCAAACGTTGATGCGGAGAGAACCACGTCGGCCCGGATGGTCGTTTCATTCTTGGTCGATGAATGAACAATGAGCATTTCAAGGTTGGTGAGTATTTCTGCAATTCGAGGATCCGCGGCAATATTATCTTCAAGTACATAGAGCACCTTGATGGTACCGCTTGATATTCCCTTTAATATATGATCAATGCCGCTGCTCTCATTCTCCCCTGGAATTCGAAGGAGTGATGCACCAAGACTGTTGGGAGTCTTATCGGCCCGGATCAGTAAATCGTCGTCCGCTCCAGGTATGGTATGCGGTAAGAAGCCGAAACTTTTACTCCCGATAACCTCCTTAAAAAACCGTGCAAAAATATAATTGTCTTCATTCGTACTATAGGGCGAACTGATACCGGCGATTTCGTGCTTTCGATACGTATGTAATTCCGAAACCACTTTTGATATCGCTTCATCCCAGCCGACGTCGACCAATATGCCGTCTTTTCTGATCATCGGACCATTGAGTCGATTTTCGCTTGACACAAACTTGAACGAATGAACCCTGCCTTCGTCACACATCCAGGAAGAATTCACTTCTTCGTTATCTCTCGGAGTGAGGCGCAGGATTTCATTATTACGCACCCAGACGTTTGTATTGCATCCGCGGGCGCAGCCGATACAGATACTTTCCGTCGAAGACATCTCCCAGACCCGTGCCTTAAATCGGAAATCGCGGTTGGTCAATGCTCCCACGGGGCATATATCAACAACATTCATGGCGTAGGGATTATCCAGTTGAGTGCCGGGGAACGTTGTCAGAACGACATGGGTGCCCCGTTCAGTAAATGTCAGTACCTTTTGATGGGCGATCTCCTCGGAAAATCTGATGCATCGCGAGCACAGGATGCAGCGTTCAACATCGAGAATGATGTTGGGTCCCAGTTCGATTCTTTTGGGTTTATGAACTTTGTCTTCCTGGAATCTGCTGTAACCAGTACTGTATTTATAGGTGTAATCCTGTAACTTACACTCTCCTGCTTCATCGCAAATCGGGCAGTCCAATGGATGATTAATCAGCAGGAACTCCATGACGGCATTGCGTGCTTTGACAACTTTTTCGCTCTTTGTCTTGATGACCATACCATCGGCGACCTGCGTTGCACAGGAGATGACGAGTTTCGGCATTTTTTCAATTTCCACTAAACACATCCTGCAGTTGCCCGAAACCGTGAGCTTGGGATGCCAGCAAAAATGAGGAATTTCAATGCCGTTCTGAGCCGCGGCTTGAATGATCGTCAGTGTTGGATCTACTTCTAATTCCCTGCCATCGACAGTTATCTTTATCATTGACCTGTCTATCTCTTTATTTCATAAATTTATCCCGGTACACCTCAAGTGCATTCTTGAGTATGACGAGAGACCGTTTGAGATCATCAATCTTCAACATAAACGCTAAACGGACTTCATTCATTCCCTTGCCGCGTGTTGCATAAAATCCCTGTGCCGGTGCCAGGAGGATCGTTTCTTGATGGTCCTCATATTCTTCTATGAGCCATTTGGAAAAATGTTCCGAATCCTTTACCGGCAGGCCGATCGTGATATAGAATGCTCCCTCCGGCTTATAATACGTAACACCGGGGATGGATTTTAATCCTTCACAGACCGCATCCCGTCGTTTCCTGAATTCTTCGACCAGCGGTTTTGTATAGGTCTCCGGATCCTCCAGGAGCGGTACCATGGCCAATTGTTCTATGGTTGCAACCGAAAGCCGCGCCTGACCAAATTTGAGAACCGTAGCAATGACATCCTGGTTATGACTTGCTAACAGGCCAATTCGTACACCGCACACGTTGAATCTCTTGGAACAGCTGTCCAGTAGAATCGTACGATCCCGCACTTCCGGAAAATCCTCTATGCTGACGACATGTGCATCGTACGCAAATTCACGGTATGCATCATCTGAAAGGAGAAAGAGTCCATGCTTTTGAGCAAGATTGACCAGGCGCTGCAATTCCTCCTTCGAGTAAATCGTTCCCGTCGGGTTGGCCGGATTGCAAAAAAGAATTGCCCGCGTACGATCGGTGATGAAGCGTTCAATTTCAGCTTCCGGCGGCAGATGGAATCCGTTTTCAATGGATGTCGGAATTGCCCGGACCTTCACATGGGCGATACCGGCGAAACCGATATAATTCGCATAGGTCGGTTCAAACACGATGACTTCACTGTCGGTATCGCACACGGCGCAGATCGCGAAGATGATTGCTTCTGAACCGCCGGTGGTAATGATGAGTTCGTGCTCATCAAAATGGATTCCGCAATGGTCGAGATAGCGTTTCCAGGCGGTTAATGGACGCGGTAAACCGTTCGATGGCGCGTACGCAATGGTCTTTTCAGCATACGAATGAATGACATCCAATACTTTCGGTGCCGTAGGCAAATCCGGCTGACCGATATTCAGATGATAAACGTGAATCCCTGATTTCTTTCGGCCTTCTGCGAGTGCTGCAAGTTTCCGAATGGGAGATCCCGGCATTTCCCTTCCTCGTTGAGAAATGGAAACCGCCGATTTTTCAATAATGAGTTCGGATGGCTTCATACAAATATTTAATCCGTTGTTCGTGCTTTATTTGGTTGTCGTTTCATGATTTCCATTGGGATGGAAGATGACTGTTGCGAACCGTTCCTCTTTGAACAAATCCTGTGCGGTTGCCTGAACCTCATCGCGGCTGACGGCATCGATCTTATGAATAATGGTGTCGAGCGATATCAGTTCTCCAAAATAGAGTTCAGAACTTCCCAACCGAATCATTCTGTTGGGGATGTTTTCCATCCCCAGCATCATACTTCCCTTTAACTGCTCCTTCGTACGTGCAAGTTCCTCTTTCGTAATCCCCTGCGTCCGTAAAGATTTTAATTCTTTCCAGACGAGATCTATACATCGCTGCACATGCGAGTTATCGGTGCCGATATACACCCCGGCGGCACCCGTTTCCTCCATCATATTATTAAAACTGTAGACGGCGTAGGCAAATCCATACTTTTCCCGGATATTTTGAAATAATCTCGAGCTCATGCCGTCTCCCAGCAGAGTGTTCAGCACCTGCATGGAGAATCGCCGTTCATCATGCACATGAAACCCTATCGTTCCTAAACAAATGTGCGCCTGCTGAATCGGTTTATAATATTCGCTCAATGCCGCACTCGGATTTTCAAAAACAGAATGTGTGCGGGTGATTTTCCCGCCCCGGGCTTTCCCGTTATGAGAGATATAGCGTTTCGATAACTCCACCACCTCCTCGTGGTTCAGATTTCCGGCCGCAGCGATAACCAGAT
>RPQN01000079.1 GCA_003819715.1 Ignavibacteriota bacterium
ATTTCATCGCGGATGATGACAAATTCCAGAATTTCTTTTACACTCGGCCGGACAATCGATATTTTTACCTTCGTCCCTTTCGGGCCGCGAAGGGTATGCATGACCTGAGTGTCGACCCATTTAATTGCTGACGAATCGTTAATTTTAACAATCCGGTCATTCGAGAGCACGCCCATTCTCGCCGACGGCCCGCCGGCAACCGGCTCAACCACCGTAATGGTATCATTCAAAATTCGGAACGAAATGCCGACTCCTTCAAATTTCCCCTTGAATTCCTCCATCACTTTTTCGTATTGCTTCGGCGGGATATAGACCGAGTGGGGATCAAGCGTATTCAGCATACCCACGATCGCCGCATCCGTCAGTTTTCCCGTATCGACTTCATCAACATACGATTTTTCAGCAGCACTGAGCACGTCGCCAAACTTCTTGATCTGCTCATAAATGTTGTCGGCAGATATCAGCTTATCTATTCCCATCCCGGCAATAATGCTCACGACGATCACCGCCATAACAGTAATTATTGAAAACCGCTTTTTCATTAAACTCTTCCTTATGTTGAGCAACATTGTCGCGTGTCTATAATTATCGGCAAATCATTATCAATTTCGTTCATCATATATCATTACAAGGTACGTGAATTCGGACGAAAATCAAAGACGGCAAATCCCCCGATTCTTCATAAAATACGAAGCAGGCGCTCAGGAGTTGCCGGAATATCAATAATTAATTCAACCGGCATCCTGAAATTACCCTCATGGGATGGTTGGAGATTAAAAAAGATCCTTCGAATCGTTCGAACGCGGACAGTTCTTTCGCCCTATTCCGGCTTCATTTGGGGGAAGAATATGACATCACGGATAGATTCCTGATTCGTCAGCAGCATCGTCAACCGATCAATCCCGATACCCAGGCCGGCCGTCGGCGGCATCCCGTATTCGAGAGCCCTAAGAAAATCTTCATCCAGCACTTGTGCTTCTTCATCTCCCCGGGCGCGAAGTTTCATTTGTTCCTCAAAACGCGCGCGCTGGTCAAGTGGATCATTTAGCTCTGAAAATGCATTGCACAATTCTTTACCGTTCACAATCGCTTCAAAGCGCTCGACCAGACCCTGTTCCGTCCTGTGTTTCTTTGCCAGCGGTGACATTTCAAGCGGATAATCCGTTATAAACGTCGGCTGGATGAGAAAAGGTTCGACTTTCGCGCCAAAAATTTCATCGATGATCCCCCCCGGACCGATTTTTGGATCGACTTCGATATGTAATTCCTTTGCAACGGCACGAAGTTCTGCTTCGTTTTTATTCCTTAAATTTTTCCCGGTGTATTCTTGAATGGCATCAAACATCGTCATCCTCTTCCAGGGAGGTGTAAAATTGATTTCCTGACTGCCCAGTGTTGCAACCGGAACGCCGTTGAGCGCAATAGCGATCGTGGAGACCAGTTCCTCCACCAGATTCATCATCCATCGGTAATCATGATACGCAACATAGAGTTCCATCATGGTAAACTCAGGATTATGCGTTTTATCCATTCCCTCATTCCGAAAATCTTTGGAGATCTCATACACGCCATCATAACCGCCGACAATTAAACGCTTCAGATAAAGTTCGTCTGCAATACGCATATAGAGCTTCATATCCAGGGTATTATGGTGCGTCATAAACGGCCGCGCAGACGCTCCGCCATAGATCGGTTGCAGCACCGGTGTTTCCACCTCCAGGTAACCGAGGTTGTCCAAAAATTTTCGAATGGTACTGATTACTTTCGACCGCTTGATGAACACCTGCCGCACATCCTGATTGACCACCAGATCCACGTACCGCTGACGGTAACGCAATTCTTTGTCCGAGAACGGGTCATAAACCTTTTTATTTCCCTGTTCATCCGTTTTTTCCTTGGCGATCGGCAAAGGCCGCAGCGACTTCGAGAGCAACTGAAGTTCAGAGGCATGGACAGAGACTTCTCCCATTTTCGTCCGGAAGACAAATCCTTTCACGCCAATGATGTCGCCTATATCCATCAGTTTAAACGCATCGTACGAAGTCCCGATATCGTCGCGCCGTAAATACACTTGAATGCGTCCTTCAGAATCCTGGATATGGCAAAACGAGGCTTTTCCCATCCGCCGGAGCGACATGATCCTGCCGGCAATCGATACCGTTCTCTGAGGTTCGTCATCTTTAAATTGAGCGATGAGTTCCTTGGAAAACGCATTGCGTTCGTATTCATACGGATATGAATTAATGCCAAGTTTGGCGAGCTGGTCTAACTCTTCCCTCCTGCGCAGCATCAGGACGTTGATATCTTCATGTCCCGGTTCAGCTGTTTGATTTTTTTTGTCTTCAGTCATCGTCAATTCCAATATTCGAGAGTATGTGATTTTTATATTATTCGCTCGCAAGAGTTATGGAAAATTATTATATGAAAACGTGATTTTCATCGTGCTCCCGAAGTGCTTTTTTAAATTAAGAGTTCCCAACCACGATATTGTGCTCCCGCAATAAAATCATTTTTAAATTGTGCGTATTACATTTAATAATTGAAGGGTTACTATGTGATTTTTCAGACATTTACTATTCAAATTGAATTAACATTTAATGAACTAATATATAGTTAATGCAAATTTTACGCGCGTAATTCTGTTTATTCTATACGAGATAACTTGTTGATATATATAATAGTTAACAGGTTTATATAGAGTATTAATAAGCTCGTTTTAGATATTTGGAGTTCTAATTCAAAATGAAAATACTGCGAAATCTTAATAATACCTCAGGATCGAGAAAACCTTTGGATGAGTGACCGTTGAATAGATTTGATTCGATGGGAGCTTCATCCGACGAAATTGATCCGGCCGGGATAACCAGTCGGTAATGTGATAAGATTGTGCAATGGTGAACACAGAACTCAATTTACGCCGACAGATTCTGGGTCCCGAATACTTCCGCTCCTATGTATAAATCTCTTCTATTTCTTTTCTACTTGTCGATCCGGCGAGTTTTTTCAAGTAGTTCACTTCGCTCCGATTGAGAAATCGCCAATTTCCCCGCGGAATACCGAGCGGTGTTAATCCGGCAAAGGAGACACGATCAAGTTGGCGCACATCATAACCAATCACTTCGAACATTCTACGGATTTCACGGTTCCGGCCTTCGCGCAGGGCAAGAAGGACTTTCATTCGTTTGGAACCATCAATGAGTTCAACCGATTGCGCTTTTGCCAGACCGTCTTCTAACCGAACCCCTTTTCGGAGTTTCTTCAGATCTTCATCCTGAATTTGACGATCCAGCGTTACGCGGTACAGCTTTTCAATTTCAAATTTGGGGTGAATTAAGGCATTTGCCAGATCGCCGTCGTTGGTAAAAAGCAACACCCCCGTCGTATTTCTATCCAATCGTCCAACCGGATAAATACGTTGTTTGACATGGACGTATTTCATGACGGTCGCACGTCCTTTTTCATCACTCATGGTGGTGATGGTATCTTTTGGTTTGTTGAAGATAATGTAGACGAGTTTCTCTTCTAGGTTCACCAGCTCCCCATGAACTGCAATTTTATCCTTCCCTATCCTTACCTGGACGCCTAACTCATTCACCAATTTTCCATTGACTTTCACCGCACCGGAAAGAATTAATTCATCATTCTTCCGGCGCGAACCGACTCCGGCCATCGCAAGATATCGATTCAAGCGAACAGTTTCTTGATGAATCCCTGAATCTTTTCTTTCCAGACCTTCCACCGTTTTTTCTGGTGTCCTGCTTCGTCTTGGGGCATTCCAGTTTCCGGATTGTCTTGGCCTGCGTCTTGAGTCAATTCTTCTGTCGTTGATAACGTTTCTCCAGTATATATTTCTTGTACCGTCGGTTGTTCCGGTTCTCTCGTGCTGCCGGTGGTTTCGACCGGCTGATTTTCGCTCGAACGAAAGATCGGAACCTGGTTCTCAAGTTCGCCTGGAATTTCCGGCGGTGAGCCGACCTGAGATAATTCCTGCGGTGCTTGAATCATTCCACCGGTAACGACCGGTGATTGCTGAACAGGCAGAGTGCCTTCCGATGTGAATTCTATCTTTTCCTGACCGGCCTCTTCTAACACTTTCCGTTCTTCAACAGGCATTATCCTGATTTCACGCGTTCTCTTGTGCGGCACAATCTCAACGCCCTTTTCGTCCAGTTCCGGTTTCTTTTTGGGTATGTGCGGCAGACGTGATTTGAAGTCCTCCTGATCTTTTCTTGCCTGCTCGGCTCCCGCCTGGGCTTCGAGCATTCTGCGTTCGGTTTCAAATTGACTTTCTCCGAGTATTTCTTCAATCTCTCTCGGCCGGGGCAAATCGGTAATGTCATTCAAACCGAAATGTTTCAGGAATTCCCGCGTCGTACCGTACAACAGCGGCCGGCCGACACTTTCAGCCCGTCCGGTGACGGCAAGCAGTTCTTTTTCCAATAATGTTTTAAGGACATAATCGCAATTGACACCGCGGATTTTTTCCACTTCCGCTTTCGTAATCGGCTGCTTGTAGGCGATGATGGCCAGCGTCTCCACACCGGATTGAGAGAGTTTTCTCCGTCCCTGCTCCTTGTACAGTTTACCGAGCCATTCGGCATATTCCGTCGAAGTGGCGAACTGATATCCACCGGCAATCTGCACGATACGGTACGGTCGATCCTGTTTTGCATATTCTTTATTCAGATCAGCAACCATCTGCCGTATCGTGTCGGGTTCAACCTGTCTCGATCCATCATTCCTGACGCTCTCATCCTGATAGATCGTGCGGATCTGACTGAGCGACAGCGGTTCCTGAGCGGCAAAGATCAATGCTTCGACCAATGCTTTGAACGTGGTGGGAATCTTCAGTTCCGGTTTCTCTATGGTGGTCTGTTCTTCGGTCAATTCACATTTCTCATGATGGATAGATCGCCAAACGGCTGCAACTGTCTGATAATTATTTTCTTTGACCGGATCACTTCCAGGAGGGCAAGGAAGGTCACAACGATTCGAATTCGTTCGGTAAAATCCTTCACTAAATCGTAGAAGGTCGCTTCAGAGCGCCGTGAAAAATAATCGAGGATATAGGCGGTTTGCTCTTCAACGGTGACATTGATTCGTTCAATTTCATGAACAAATTTTTTGGGCATTCGATCTATCGCGAATTTGAACGAGGCAATGAGATCGAAGAATGTCACATCGCGGATCATATCCTCGCCGGTTTCCTCTTCAAACACACGCTCGTCGGCAGAATGATACCCGCGGTAATTCACTTTCATTTGTTCTTCTTCGCGGTTTTTCATCAGCAGGGACATTTCTTTGAACCGCTTATATTCCACCAACCGTTGGACTAAATTTGCACGAGGATCAAGCTCCTCTTCTTCACCCTGTTCCGGCGGCAGCAGCATCTTCACTTTGATTTGCATCAATTCGGCAGCCATGACGAGGAATTCGCCGGCAATCTCCAGATCGAATTGCTGAAGAAAATGCATGTAGTCCAGAAATTCCTTCGTAATGCTTGCGATCGGAATGTCATAAATATCCAATTCATCCCGTTTGATGAAGAATAAGAGAAGATCCAGCGGACCCTCGAAATCGTTTAATTTTATGGTGTACAAATGGTTCTTTGTTCGTTGTTCTTAGTAATCATCTCTTCACTCTTCAATCTTAAATCTTCTCACCCCATCTTCATCGCATCATGCACTTCATTCATGGTTTGTTTGGCGACGGCTTTCGCCCGTTGTTCGCCGTCTGCAAGAATATCCTTCACTTCGGCCTGGTGCGATTCAAAATATGTTCTCTTTTCAAAACTCGGTGCAAGCGTTTCAATAATTTTTTTTGCACAGTTCATTTTACAATCCACGCATCCCAGCTTCCCGCTTTCACAATTCACGCGGATGTCAGGAACTTCCGCCGGGTTGAATTTATTATGATAGGCAAAGACCAGGCATATATCCGGATGTCCGGGATCGCCCTTGCGGACTTTTTGAGGATCCGTGACCGCAGTTTTGAGCTTCTTCATAATTGCATCGGGCGGATCCGAAAGGAGAATCGTATTCCCTACCGATTTGCTCATCCGTTTGCCATCGAGTCCCGGCAACCGTGCGAACTTTGTAATTTTTCCTTCCGGTTCAGGGAACACCGGGGCATACTGCGAGTTAAAGCGTCGTGCAAGTTCCCGGGTAATTTCTATGTGAGGCAATTGATCTTCACCCACAGGAACGACATCGCCTTTATAGAGCAATATATCCGCTGCCTGGAGGACCGGGTAGCCCAGATGTCCGTACACAATACTATCCATTTCAAGATCGCGGACTTGTTCCTTTAACGTCGGATTGCGTTCGAGCCGCGACGTCGTAATGAGCATGGAAAGGATCAGATGGAGTTCCGCGTGTTCTTTGATTTGAGATTGGCGGAACATCGGGCTTTGAACAGGGTCCAGACCCGCCGCAAGCCAATCGATCAGCATATCCAGTGAGTTGCTATAGATCTCCGAAGTATCCGGATTTGTCGTTAATGCATGGTAATCGGCAATGAGATGAAAATTTTGATATTCGCCCTGCATGGCCACCCAATTCTCTAATGCACCGGTCAAGTGACCAAGGTGCAATTTTCCTGTCGGACGCATTCCGCTGAGAATAATTTTCTTTTTATGATTCAAGAGAACAATAAACCCCTTTCGATAAAAGCAGCAATGGACATGTCTCTACGAGCTCACCGCCTACAGCTCATTGCACCTTTTCAATTCATAAACAAATACGGTTTCCAATGGTCATCCACCGTGCCGACAAAATGCCTGATAAACATGACGTGATTGGGACGAATCGGTTTGCGCAGGAGTTTCATGCCCGCCTCATGCAATGTCCGGTCTCCTTTTTTATTGTTGCACGAAACACAGGCAGCAACAAGGTTTTCCCAGGTATCCGGGCCGCCTTTTGCTTTTGGAATAACATGATCTACTGTCAACATCGATTCAGTTTTCCCGCAATATTGACATACATGTCCGTCACGGCGCAAGATATTTTTATGGGAGAGGACAATTTTTTTGTAGGGGAGACGAATATAAACAGAGAGGCGAACAATACTTGGAAAAGGCATCGAAGTATAGACCGAACGTAATTTCCTACCATCGCACGCTGCGATCAATTCTGCTTTTCCTAAATACAGGAGAATGATCGCTTTCTTTACATTGCAGATGCTTAACGGCTCATAATCGTGATTGAGTACAAGCACTTTTCGGCTCAATTTTCCGTCTGCGCCGACGGTTCTTTCAAAAACACTGAAGACTTATGCACCTCCTTAGATCCTATGAGTTATTCACTCAAAAATTTCTTGTCGGAAATCATTGAATACACATAAAATATAGCATATTCCACCCCGAGAGTCAAGAAGCAGCAGGGATCTTGAAGGAATGAAGGCCGGGATTCAATGAAGTATTCCAAAGGTTTCCAGAGATTAGCAAAAGTGAACCTTCGGAAACTTATACTTAATTTCGTTTGCTTCTTTTACTTATCTCCGCCATAGAATCGCCTCCATACTTTTCCAGGAAGGCGTTTGCGATCACAGGAGCAATCACTGATTCACCAATGACCGATGCTGCTGGGACTGCACAGACATCGGAACGTTCGTATCGGGATTCTACTAACTTCTTCGTGGCAAGATCGACTGCTTTCAAGGGTTTGGCGAGTGTCGCAATGGGCTTCATGGCAGCGCGAAGAACAATTATTTCCCCGTTCGACATACTTCCCTCAACTCCGCCTGCTCGATTCGTTTTACGGGCAATGGACCCGTTGGCGAGTGCAAATTCGTCATGGACCTGAGATCCAAATTTCAGCGCATTCTCAAATCCATCTCCCACCTCGACCCCTTTGATTGCTTGAATCGACATCACGGCCTGTGCAAGCTGACCGTCCAGTTTTCGATCATATTGAACATAACTCCCCAATCCAATGGGAACGCCGGAGACAATAATCTCAAATATTCCGCCCAGCGTGTCTCCTGCCTTCTTTACTTTTTTAATTTCAGATATTGCCATCGCCTCAGCGGATTTATCAAGCATCCGAACATCGGATTTATCCGCCTCCTGTGCAAGGGTATATGCTGCAAGAGGTGAACGATGACAAAACGTTTTTATCATTTTATCGACCTTCACCCTGTTTTTCATCCCCGCAGTACCGATCCGTAATACGTGGCTGCCGATAAAGATACCATTGTTCTCCAGGAACTTCCTGACGATGGAACAAAGCGCTACTCTCATGGCGGTTTCGCGGGCACTCGCCCGGTCGATCACATTTCGTAAATCGTCAAATCCGTATTTCACCGCTCCGGCAAAATCGGCATGTCCGGGACGGGGGATGGTAATCTTCTCAACTTCTGACCCGTCGCTGTCGAGAGACATTCTCTCCGTCCAGTTCTCCCAGTCTTTATTCTGGATCACGAGTGCAATGGGTGATCCCATGGTTTTGCCGAACCGGACACCGGAAAGAATCTCCACCGTGTCAGATTCAATTTTCATTCTGCCGCCGCGCCCATACCCTTGCTGGCGACGCCACAGGTGATGGTTTATGTAATCGACCGAACATTCAGCCCCCGCCGGCATGCCTTCCAATATGCCAACAAGCGCTTTACCGTGCGATTCTCCTGCAGTGAGATAGCGGATCATGGGATTACTCTCTTGATAATGTTTCGCAATGGACAGGACAGCATCAATTCACTCTCATTAAATAAAGTAAAATTTCAAGGGAGATTCAATTGACAAATCTAAAAAAAATGCGCAGCCGACACGCTCGACCGCGCATTTATTACTCCTGTTCAATAACCATCAATGCTTATTTGGGTATTTCGATCGGTACAAATCGCATGACTTTATTCTCGCCTTTCACCCGCAGCATAATGGCATCACCCGGTTTCAGTTTCTTAATCGATTTCTCAAACTGATCCGGTGTCGAGACTTTCTGATCTCCCATATCGGTAACAATATCGCCCTTTCGTAGTCCGCGTTCCTGGGCGGGGCTCATATCTTCGATTTCGGCGACCAGGACTCCCTTGTCGACATCATAGCGTTTCTTTATTTTTGAATCGATCGGTTTTACCGTCACACCGATCACTTTCACCTCCACCGCTCTTTCCGATTCGACAGCAGCATCGGATTCATTGTTCTCGTTGTTGTCGTGGACCGCTACGGTTTCTTCTTTTTCATCCCGGGAACCGAGTGTCACGTTCTTCGTGATTTCTTTTTTATGACGCCAAATCTGGAGGGAGACAGATTCCCCGGGATGTTTTGAAGCGATCGCGGTTTGAAGAGTTTGGACCGTATTCACTTCTTTTCCATCGACCGAGAGAATAATATCGCCGTCTTCTACTCCCGCTTTTTCGCCTGCTGCATCTTTGGTCACGGATTCCACCCATACTCCTCTTTTCTTATCCAATCCTGCAGCCTTGGCGTAGACCGCATCGACGTCTTTAATTTGCACGCCAAGAAATCCGCGGCGGAATTTACCGTACTTGATGATATCGGTCGCAACGCGTTTGGCAAGATTCAACGGGATCGCAAAACTATACCCCTGGTACCGGGCATTGGTCGTTGCAATGGCGGAATTAATCCCGATGACTTCGCCGTTGATATTGACCAGCGGCCCGCCGCTGTTCCCTGGATTCACGGCAGCGTCCGTCTGAATGAAATTCTCGATACGATATTCATCGCCAATAATGCCGATGTCACGTCCGAGTGCGCTCACAATTCCCTGCGTCATCGTCGATTTCAGCCCGAGCGGTGCGCCAATCGCAAACACAATATGTCCGACTTCAACATCATCCGAATTTCCAAGCGCCGCAACCGGGAGGTTCTCTGCATCGATTTTAATCACTGCAAGATCGGTATATTTATCAGTTCCGACTAATTTTGCCTTGAACTCTCTCGTATCGGCAAGCTGAACTTTAATCCCGTTCTTTTTTGTATTTGCCACGACATGATTATTTGTGAGAATATATCCGTTCGATGTGATGATGACGCCCGAACCTGAACCGACTTCCGGTCCGCGCTTGGGCATATCAAACTTAAAATCCGGGCCAAAGAACCGATGGAAGAATTGGCCGGGATCCTGCTGGCTGTCCGATTCTGAATCCTGGCCACCGCTCATTTCCACGGTCACAAAAACGACGGACGGTGTGACGGTTTTGCCGACATTATGAAATGCTTCGTTCAATGCCTGCAGCGTAGAATTTGGTTTGACGGATGTCTGTTGAGCGCCGAGTTTGACATCTTCTCCTGCAAACGAAAAATCAACACCCTTGAAGCTTGACACCAGTACCACCCCGAAAATAATTCCCATGCTGATGAGAAAAACAGCAGCAAGAACTGATTTGGTTGACATAAAGTTTCCTCCTATGATAACCCTGCTTTATTATGATGAAATAATTCTGTCGATTTCAAAGGTTTTAATCCTTCAAAGTGAAATCGTAAATATAGACGTATCCACTCGGCTATTTGGTTCCCGGTGGGAACGTCAATTTCAAGATTGCCGAGACTGGAGATCTGCCCATGGAGCAGCCGCCGCATGATCTGTAATCCCTGAGCCGATATCGTGATGAGCGCGCGTTCATGGTGTTCATGCTTCTGCGAATAATCGGCAGGCAGACAGCAGTGATGACAATAGACCGCACCGCGGGCCGTCTGAAAGACAAATTCTTTTTCCCCGCTCTCCATGACAAGAGGATTACCGCATTCGCCGCAGACATCAAAATTCGGCGCATATCCCAGGAGCGATACCAGGCGCAGGTTGAATGCATATAGATAGGTGGAGTATTTTTTTTTGCTGGAATTCAACGCTCGTAAGGTCTCCATGAGAAGCGCAAATAATGCAGGATTATGTTCTTCGTCGTGCGTCACTCGATGAACGAGTTCAATCACCGCCAAGGCTGCGGTCATCCGATCCAAATCTTCGGTGAGGCTCTTAAACGAGTCGATGGCATCGCATTGGGAAATGAGATGGAGATCTTGATGCTCTTTTTTGTACAGGACCAGCATCGCATGCGTCATCGGCTCCAGCGATGAACCGAATTTGTTCTTCGAGGTTCTCGCCCCTTTGGCGATGCCCTTCAGCTTTCCAAACTCTTTCGAATAGAACGTCACAATCTTGCTCGTGTCGCGGTATTTCATGGTCTTCAGGACGATGGTTTCAGTTTTAACGAGCATATCTCAAGGCCATGAACCGTTTTTAAATTTGAGAGAGAAGAACCCGAATGGAATCGGAGAATGGCGGGAAGAGAACGCCCCGGTTTGTAACAATCGCGCTGATCAGTTCGTTCGGCGTGACATCAAACGCCGGAGCATACACCGTCATCCCCTGCGGTGTGATCCGTCTGCCGAACACTTCCGAGACCTCTTTCCCGTCCCGTTCCTCTATTGGAATATCCTGTCCTGTCTTCATTTTGAAATCCATGGTCGATACCGGTGCCGCGACATACAGGGGGATCCCATGATGTTTTGCAATGATTGCCGTATTGTACGTGCCCACCTTGTTCGCCGCATCACCATTCATCGCGATACGATCGGCGCCGACCAAGACCGCATCAATTTTGCCCTGTTTCATCAGGACGGCTGCAGTATTATCAACAATGAGCGTTGCCGGTACGTTCGCCTGGTTCATTTCCCAGGCCGTCAGCCGCGCACCTTGGAACAGGGGGCGTGTTTCATCAATAAAGACGTGACGGAGTTTTCCGATTTCCCATGCCTTGGTTATAATCCCGAGCGCTGTGCCGCGTCCGCCGGTCGCAAGAATGCCGGAATTGCAATGCGTCAGAACGGAACAGTTTTGCGGGAGAAGGTCCACGCCGAATACCGCGATGTGCTCGCACATGGCATAATCTTCTTGATGAATGAGCAGCGCTTCGTCGATTAAACGATGCTGTAAATCGGTGATGGAATTTGTCTCCCAGCCATCTATGATCCGGCGTTGACGTTTGAGAGCCCAGAAGAGGTTCACTGCCGTGGGGCGAGTTGATGCGAGGAGATCAATGGTCGATTGCAGAAATGCTCTGGCGCTGTCTCTCTCGCCGCTTTTTAACTGAAGGCTCGCAAGTGCGACACCGTACGCCGCAGCGATGCCAATGAGCGGTGCACCGCGGATTGCAAGACGACGAATCGCCTCCGCGAGTTCGGCGACGTCATCCGTCGATAGAACGACTTCTTCAAGAGGAAGTTTTGTTTGATCCAGAAACCGGACCTTGCCGTTTATCCATTCCAACGGCTTCATGGCCATCAATTCTCGTCAAATCGTGAGAGATCCATGAACGAACGGAAACGATCGTGAATTTTCAGATAGCTCAAATCCCGCAGGCTGTCCACGCTAAATTTTTCCACACAAAACGATGCGAGCGTACTGCCATAGATGATGGCACGCTTGAGGTTATTGGCCGAGAGGTCATCCGTGCGCGCCAGCCATCCGATGAATCCGCCGGCGAAGGCATCACCCGCTCCGGTCGGATCGAAAATTGTTTCCAGCGGATATGCCGGAGCCGAGAAGATGGTTTCCTCCGTGACGAGCATCGCGCCGTGCTCGCCTTTTTTAATAATGATGATCTTCGGCCCCATCTTGATGATTTTCTTTGCCGCTTTGATGAGATTCGGTTCCTGAGTCAGCAGCCGTGCTTCCGAATCATTGACGATAATGACATCCATACATTTCATGGTGTCCGTTAACTCTTTCAGCCGTGTATCAATCCAATAGTTCATCGTATCACCCACCACGAGCCGCGGCTTTTTGATCTGGTTCAAGACCTGCAATTGAAGGACCGGATCAATGTTGCCAAGACAGACATACGCAGATGATTTGAACCGCTCCGGGATTTTTGGATCGAATTTCTTAAATACGTTCAGATCGGTAAACAGTGTATCGCGAACATTGAGGTCATAGTGGTACTTCCCGCCCCATTGAAATGTTTTTCCCTTTTCGATAATCTGCAATCCATCCAGGTCTATTTGTCTCGATTCCATGAATTGGATATGTTCCTTTGGAAAATCTCCGCCCACTACTCCCACAAGACGGATGGGCACGGTGAAGTAACTTGCCGCAGCGGAAATGTACACGGCCGATCCTCCCAGCGCCTTCTTGACGCTACCAAAAGGTGTTTCCACAGTGTCCAGTGCAACAGAACCGACGACCAAGAGACTCACGATATTATCCTTTCGAGGTTAGAATGATGGAATTTCTACGACCTGAGCAGTCTGTTTATTCCTGATAATAAATTCGTTCACAATTTCCAGTGCACGTCTCTGGCCGGGCCAGACGAGCTGTCGCCGTGCAGCGTCGATCGTCAGCCATTCAAAATCCTGGTGCTCCGAGGATAAACGGACGATCGATGAGGATTTCAGTTCAACGGCAAAGACCGGTACGAATTGAATGGTGTTCTTTGCCCGGTCAAAATAAGAGTCGACGTAAGGCACCGTCCAGCACCGCCGGGCGGATAATCCTGTTTCTTCCTTCAATTCCCGCATCGCTGCCTTGAGCGCATGCTCCTTCTTTTTCATCGTGCCCGTGACTATCTGCCAAAGGCCGGGGTAAAGCTTTTCATCTTGAGCGCGTTGAAGGACAAGAAAATGCACTTTTGATTTGTTATATCGAAAAGCGCACACTTCCACAATTTGATTTGCAATGCTCGACAGGGGACTGCATCCTTTTATGACAAAAAAGATAAGCGAATTTTCAATGAATTCAAATTAATGGACGCGAAGGGAGCTCATTTATTTACCTGCGAGCTGGTTTCTCCATGCAGCCAGAAAAATTCCGCATGCGATTCCGACATTCAGCGATTCAGCTTTTCCATACCGTGGAATACGTAAAACTTCATCAGCCAGTTTCAAAATCCTCTCCTCGACACCATGGGCTTCGCTTCCTAACACGAGAACTGTTTTTTTCGGATGCTCGAAAGAATGGTATGCTGTTCCCTCAAGCGCAGAGGCGATGATTCGGAAACCTTCAGAGTGAAGATCGGAAAGCGCGGCTGATAACTCCAGGTTCTCAAATACGTTCAGATGAAAGATGGAGCCTGCAGTCGCCCGTACTACTTTTTCATTATACAGCGAAGCACAGCCGCCGCCCAACAAGACCGCATCAACCCCAAACCAGTCGCATGTTCGAAGAATGGTCCCCAGATTTCCGGGGTCGCTGACCGAGTCACAAGCCACTATAAATTTTGAGAACTGAAGATGTGACACTTCGAACACCTCACGGCGCTGCTGAACGAGAGCGACCACTCCTTGAGAATGCACCTCATCAGAGACCTGCTTGAGCTGTACTTCCTTTAATTCTTTAACGGGAATATTGCGGTTCCTCGCGCGTGCGAGCATTGACTGATGCTCGGAAATTTTATTGGCCCCGGGCAATACCGCAATCATTTCAATGCAGTACTCTGACTCTAATGCATCCTGGAGCGGACGCCATCCCTCAAGAAGAAATTTTCGTTCTTCCTCCCGGTACTTTTTTTGCTGAAGTGAGCGGAGATATTTTATTTCAGATTGAGTGGCATTCACAGCTGAAATATAGAAAAAAAGGCGAGGAGAAACAAAATGGCAGCCGCAGCCTTGACGGGGCGCTATGGCAGCGCCTCCTTCCATCTCCTCTGTGTCCAATTCATCCCGTCAGAGACGAATATGATCGCTCCCGATTGATCGGTTCGTATGATATCTGCGGAATCGACCGTCATTCGCCGTAACGTGGATGGCGATGGATGCCTGAATTTATTATGAATTCCGACAGAGATGAGTATGGTGTGAGGGTGGACGGCGTTCAGAAATTCCGTGCCTGAACTCGTGATACTTCCATGATGGCCGGCTTTCAAAATAATGCTCGAAAGGAAACGACCAAACCTCGGCGTTATCTTCTGTTCAGAACGTTCTTCTGCATCGCCGGTGAGGAGGATGGATGAATTGCCATAGAGTACTTTCAGAACCACGGATGAATTATTGTGGTTTTTTACTCCCGACTGATCTCCATCCGGATGGAGAACGTACACTCTTGCGTTTGAATCTATTTGAATTTGATCCCCTATCGACACGGTTCTGATGCCGGCATGTTTTAATTCGGCATTATGGAGAACCCGTCTGAGCTGTTGACCACCCACCGTAAGCGAGGAAACGATGACCGTATCGACATCGAGGTGTTTCAAAACCGATTCCGCTCCGCCTAGATGATCGCTATGCGCATGAGTGATCACGAAATAATCGAGCTTTGAAATCCCTTGACGTTTGAGAAATGGCACGATGGTTCGTTCTCCAGCATCGAACTGCCGCGATACCGGTCCCGAATCGATCAGCATCCGTTTCTTATTGGGGAATTCGAGGAGAATGGCATCGCCCTGCCCGACATCAAGTATGGTCGCGGTACAGAGCGGATGGGTCAGAGAGAGAATATCCGCGAAGAGAACAGAGTTGCTCATCAGGAGTACAATGATCAGCATCCAAGCACGGAGACGCGGCACATTCAAATTGAACAGAGCAATCACCAACAAATAGTATCCAAAAATAAAAACCGGTGTAAACCGCCATGCTTCGACGTAGGCAAACGGGACACTCGCTGCCTGCCTGACAAATCCCAGCAAAAACCAGACTAAAAAATCGTTCACCGTGGCGTAGAATTGCACGATCCCGGAACTCAACGGGTAAAACAATATTTCCGCTGCTCCGATAAACGTCGCCAACCCGCTGATGGGGACGACCAGAATATTCGCAACGAGGGAAATAATGGATATGCGGCTGAAATAGTACGCGGTAAAAGGGACCGTTCCCAATTGTGCGGCAAGCGATACCGCAAACAATTTCAATACGGCATCGATTCCTTTAATTTCTTCAAATCGGTCCGGAATTTTTTTTATGAGTAATTCGAGGCGGGGATAGAAATAGACAATAGAGATGACCGCCGCAAATGAAAGCTGAAAACCAACATCAAATATTGTATTGGTGTTCCAACAGAGAAGAATGAGTGCCGCAACGCTGATGGAATTGTACAGTTCCGCCTTCCGTTCGACCAGCGTTCCGCCAAGCAGGACGATTGCCATAATGGTTGCACGGATGACGGAACTACTTGATCCCGTGATGACCATGTATGAGAGAAGGCCGAGGATCGTCACAGCGACCACGGCTCTCCGGGGCAGTCTGAAAAATCCGAGCATTGAAAAGAGAATAAAGGCAACAAACGCAACGTTCGACCCTGAGACTGCCAGAATATGGATCGTCCCGGTGTCCATAAATGATTGTTTGATATCGACCGGGATATCCGTGCGATATCCAAAGATGATCCCTTTTAAGAAACTTGCATGGCGCGGAGAATGGAATCGGTCGATGATGCGGTACAACGTCTTCTGGACCGAATAGGTCAATGCACGAAACGTCTGTCCATCGGCCTCGCCATCAAAACGGATATTCACCATTCCTTTCACCGAAACGATGCCCTGGATCTCATTCAATGCAAGATATTTTCCGTAGTCAAATTCCCCGGGATTTCGCTGGAATGGAAACGGCTCCAAAATTCCATGAACTTCCATCCTTTTTCCAAATTCAAATTCTTCTCCTTCGCCGTCGTTCTTCTCCAGTCTTATCAGCAGCATGACCGTGCGGGAATCGCTTTCAATGCTTCCATGCCGGAGAATACGCTCTGTCCGAACGATACAGCTGATGCGCCTTTCCTGCCGCACCGGTTCCGTGTCAATAGTTCCGATAAGAATGACCGGCTCATCCGCGATTCGCGGGTCGAGCTCACGTATACGAAAATCCTTCAGTTGAATTATCTGAAGCATCATCCCCAGAAGAACAACCGATAATTGAAGCAGGAATCCTGCAGCGATGTGTGATGCCTCTCTCCTGAATACTACGGCAGAGAGAACCACCGCCGCAACGATAAGGAAGAATAAAAAGGCCGGGGACAGGGTACACCACCCCGCAAGAATAATTCCGGCGGCGAACAAAAGAACCAACCGCAACGCTGGACGGTTTTGGAACATGTAAATTTATGGTAGTTGAAATAAACGAACGATCGCCGGTGTGATGTGCGTAAGATTTTTAATTCTGTTGACGATTTTCCGACGATCCTTACCAACGAGAATACATGGCACCATATTTCGCGTATGCGATTTGGTAGTAAGGTCTTCTATGTTGCCATGATCGCTGACCAGCACCAGTAACGTACTCTCCGGATCAAACGATTCTAAAAAACCGCTTAAAAATTCATCAAACCGTTCGAGCACTTCCACCGCGAACGGCATTTTTTTGCTGTGGCCGGCATGGTCGGTAAGCCAGTATTCGAATAACGTGAAATCATGAGTCGCTGAGATGGCAGCAAGATGATAACCTGCTTCTTTCGGCGTAATCGGATGAATTCCGGGATGACCCAGTTCGGGCCATTGTGTACGAATAAAATCAGCAGATATTCCTTCATTCTGTTGTAATTCCTTTGCCGTCAGCAGCGGAACTCCGCTCTGTTGACACGACAGGGTGGTTACCGTGAGCCGGCGCGTGCCGGATTCCGTATAATCAAAAAACCGTTGGGGGAATGCATTGGCAAACACCACGGATTTGCCAAGCCCTTTCAAACGATGAAAAATATTTTTTTCGGCAATATCCTTTCTGAGAACCGACGGCGGGAACGGACCGAAATGTCTGCCGAATTTTTTTGCGCCATTGACTCCTGTGAATATTGCGGTTTGACCGGTTCCACTTTGAGGCAGACCGGATATCCCGAGTGTCGCATTGACGGCGATGATATCCGCTTCTTCTGTCGAAATCTTTTTAAACGGGATGTGCGGCAGATCCCCTCCGCACAGTCTCGTCAGCGCCGGCAAACGGGCGCAGAAGAACGGATTAATTTCTCCGTCGTTCTTTCCGATGCCGACTCCATCGAGAAAAAGAAGTACCACATGCAAATTTGTATTTTGCGGGGCGCTTCCCAACGTGACATTCCCTTACATGGTTTGTTTCTTACTTTCCAGCAGCAAGGTGACCGGCCCGTCATTGGTGAGTTC